>JAJQCJ010000120.1 GCA_021202775.1 Clostridiales bacterium
CAGGAAGGGCAGCCCGCCCCCCAGGAGGGGCAGACAGTCCAGGCGGCCGCCAAGCGGCACCGTCCCCGCCATCACCACCCCAAGGGCGGGACCGGAACCCCCGCCAGACAGGAGCAGGGGGAAGAATGAACCGAAAACTCCACACGGCGTGAAAACGCCGTGTGGAGTTCTTTTTTCACCTGCCGGAGCGGAGTACGCTGCCGGATTCGCTTTTTCGCTGAGGCGCACAGTGTACGCCCTGTCCTTCTCCCCCTGGGGAACCGCTCCGGCCTCCGGGTGGCAGCCTCCCCGTTCAGGGTTCCTCTTCCTGTTCCTCCTCCCGCTCTGCTCTGTTCTTCCGCACCTGCCGGAGGATCAGCAGCAGCAGCGCCGCGCAGGCCGTCCCTGCCAGCATCATGGTGCACAGTCCGCAGACCAGCACCGCCAGAATCTGCACAAAGTATCCGGGGAGGAACTGGGCCGCCATGCTCAGACCGATCAGCACCACCAGACAAATCGGGAACCATTTGCTCCGCTTCCCATTCTGCAGCACAATGAGCAGGCCCAGGGCAAAGAACAGCACGTCCACGGCTATCACCGGGAAGGACATCCCCTGCCCGAACCAGGCAACAAAAATATCAAACACGACCGGATCACCACCTGGAACTCTTTTTCTTCGCTATCAGGATAGCATACTTTTGCAAAGAAAACAAGCTCCCAGACCAACTTTCCGGGTTTCGGGCGTAAATTCGTTTAAATTGTGCCGCTGGCGTGGCGGCACACATGGCAGCACAGGTTCACACAGCAGGGCATTTGGGCGATGTGGGTGGGATGGGGGATGATGCTGACGGCCAGGGCCGTCACGGTGCCCCCCAGCCCCTGGGGGCCGATGCCCAGCCGGTTCACCCGCTCCAGGATGCGTTCCTCCATCTCCGCATAGTAGGGGTCGCCGTTCCTCTCGCTCAGGGGGCGGAGGAGGGCCCGCTTGGCCAGGATGCCCGCCGTCTCCGCGTTGCCCCCCAGGCCCACGCCCACCACCACCGGGGGGCAGGGGTTGGAGCCTGCGTCGGACACCGCCTGGACAATGGCGTCCTCCACCTGCTGTTGGGTGCAGGAGGGCTTCAGCATTTGCAGGGAGGTCATGTTCTCGCTGCCCGCCCCCTTGGGGGCCACGGTGATGCTGCACCGGTCCCCCTCCACCAGCCGGAGGTGGAGGATGGCCGGGGTGTTGTCTCCGGTGTTCACCCGGCGGAGGGGGTCGGAGACGGTGCTTTTCCGCAGGAAGCCGTCGGTGTACCCCTGGGCCACCCCTTCATTCACCGCGTCGCTGAGGAGTCCGCCGGTGATATGGCAGTCCTGCCCCAAATCCACGAACACGATGGCCATGCCGGTGTCCTGGCAGATGGGCAGGCGGCGCTCCCCGGCGAAGGTGAAGTTCTCCACAATGTCCCCCAAGATGCCCCGGCCCACCGGGGATTCCTCGGTCTGGCAGGCGGCGCAGAGCTTCTCCCGCACGTCGCCGGGCAGGACGCAGTTGGCCTCGATGCACAGGTCCCGCACCAGCCGGACGATCTCTTCATATAAAATCTCTCTCATGTTGCACGCTCCTTGTCTCACAGCTTCACCATGACGGGTTTCCGCTGCACATAGTAGGCCACATACCGGAAGCCGCACACCCGCAGCAGGTCATAGGCCCGCCGGACGCCCAGCCCCACATGGTCCCGGTGGTGGGCGTCCGCCCCCACCGTCACCAGCTCGCCCCCGGCCTCCCGCCAGGCAGGCAACAGGGCCCGGTAGTCCTCCAAATCATCCCGGCCCCGGTTGGTGTTCACCTCCAGAGCCTTGCCCCCCTCCGCGTTCCGGCGGAGCAGGGCGCGGCACGCCTCCCAGTAGTCGGAGAGGCCCGCCTGTACCCCGTCCCGGTCCCGGATGTACCGCAGCGGGTAGGGGATGTGGCCCAGGGTGTCGTAGTTCCCCCAGCGGGCCAGGGCCAGCATGGAGGAAAAATAATCCTCCAGAACGGGCCGGGCCAGCTCCGGGTTTGCCCGGAAGTCCACATAGTAGAAGTCCTGCCCTTCCATGGCCAGGGATGCGTTGTGGATGGAACCGATGACGAAGTCCAGCCCCGGCTCCGCCAGGGCGCGCTCCGCCGCGGCGAAGTCCGCCGAGGCGTTGCCCAACTCCAGCCCGTAGAGCAGCCGGAAGGGATTCCCTTTCGGAATCGCCTCCAGGGCCTCCCGATGTTCCCGGCGGGCGGGGGCCCAGTCGTAGGTGGGGCAGAGCTGATTTTTCTCGTTGATGATGTCGTAATGGTCGGTGAGGCAGATCCCGTCCAGGCCAAAGGCCATGGACGCCTCCACCATCTCCCGGCGGCTGCTGTGGCCGTCAAAGGAGACGGTGGAGTGCATATGGGTGTCCAAAAGCAGCATGGCGGTCACTCCTTTTTTATCTGACCTGTTAAAAAACTCTAAAACTGGCACTGGAAAGAGGGTCAGCTATCTGCTATGATACCCTCAAGCAAGGGGGCAGGCAGGCCGCTGCACCCTCGTCAATTTTCTTTCAGAGAGGATAAGCAATATGAAAAGCAACAATAGAGTCTATCGCATTGCGCTGGTGGGGCTGTTCGCGGCCCTGAGCTACGTGGTCTTTACCTTCCTGCAAATCAAAATCACCCTGCCCGGAGGGGACGCCACCTCCATCCACCTGGGCAACGCCGTGGTGGTGCTGGGCGCCCTGATTCTGGGCGGCCCCCTGGGGGGCCTGGCCGGGGCCATCGGCATGAGCATTGGCGACCTGTTCGACCCGGTGTACATCACCCTTGTGCCGAAAACCTTCGTGCTGAAGCTGTGCATCGGCCTCATCACCGGCCTGGTGGCCCACAAGCTGGGGAAAATCAACCGGCAGACCGACAAAAAGAAGATTTTCGGCTGGGCGCTGGCCGCCGCCATTGCCGGGCTGCTGTTCAACTGCGTCTTTGACCCGCTGGTGGGGTACTACTACAAGCTGTGGATTCTGGGCAAGCCGGCGGCGGAGCTGACCCTGGCCTGGAACATCGCCTCCACCAGCATCAACGCAGTGCTGTCCACCGTCGTCTCCGTGGCGGTGTACCTGGTGCTGCGCCCGGCGCTGGCCAAGGCAGGCATCATGAAAAAATCTGGGGCGACCAGTTCGCCGCATGACAAAAATCCCACAGCACAGGAAAAGAGGGCAGCGGCACGCTGCCCTCTTTTCAAAGTGCTGCAACATCCAAGTCAAAAAAAGGAAAGCAACGCTAAGAATCAGAAAAGCACTCCGCAGGAGTTTTGTTGCGTTAGCAACAAAATAAAATGGAATCCGTGCTTTTAGCCGGGCGTGTACCGGCAAAAGCACACGGGGAGGCGCCGACTGTGCGAGCGTAGTGAGTGCGGCGAGGCGCCGCATTTTCGACCCAAATGCTCGCATTTGGGTCGATATAAAAGAGGGCAGCGGTACGCTGTCCTCTTTTATTGTACCGTGTTACGGCCCGGTTGTCAAAACAGTTTTTTCTTTTTCGCCTTGCCGGCCTTCCCCTGCATGGCGTCGTCGAAGGCCCGGAGGGCGTCCTTCTGGGCGGGGGTCAGGTTGGTGGGCACCTGCACGTTGACGGTGACATACTGGTCCCCCCGTCCGGTGCGCTGGAGCCGGGGGATACCCTTGCCCCGGAGCCGGAAGGTGGTGCCGGTCTGGGTGCCGGCGGGGAGGTCGTACTTCACCTTGCCGTCGATGGTGGGGATCTCAATGCTGGCCCCCAACGTGGCGTCCACAAAGCTGACGGGGGCATTGTACAGCACGTCGGCCCCGTCCCGCTCGAAGAAGGCGTGGGGCTGGACGTTGACGTGGATCAGCAGGTCGCCGGCGGGGCCGCCGTTGCGCCCGGCGTTGCCCTGGCCTCTGCGGGAGATGGCCTGCCCGTCGTCAATGCCGGCGGGAATCTTCACGGTGATCCGCTTGCGGTTGCGCACCATGCCCTTGCCCTTGCAGGACTGGCAGGGGGTATGGATGATTCTGCCGGTTCCGCCGCACTGGTTGCAGGGCTGGGTGGAGGACATGACGCCGAAGGCGGTCCTCCGCTGGACGTTCACCACGCCCTGACCGTGGCAGGTGGGGCAGGTCTCCGGCGAGGTGCCGGGGGCGCAGCCGCTGCCGCCGCAGGCGTCGCAGGTCTGCACCGGGGTGATCTCCACCTCTTTGTCGCAGCCGAAGGCGGCCTCCTCAAAGGTCAGGTCCACCTGCACCCGCAGGTCGCCGCCCTGCTGGGGGGCGTTGGGCCGGGGCTGGCCGCCGAAGCCGCCGAAACCGCCGCCACCGCCAAAGATGGTGGAGAAGATGTCGCCCATGTCGCCAAAGCCGTCGAACCCCGCGCCGCCTCCGGCTCCGGCCCCGTAGTTGGGGTCCACCCCGGCGAAGCCGAACTGGTCATAGCGGGCCTTCTTCTCCGTGTCGGAGAGAACCTCGTAGGCCTCCCCCACCTCCTTGAAGTGGGCCTCCGCCTCCTTGTCGCCGGGGTTCATATCGGGGTGGTATTTCTTGGCCAGCTTCCGGTACGCCCGCTTGATCTCATCCTGGCTGGCGTCCTTGCTGACCCCCAATACCTCATAATAATCGCGTTTTTCTTCTGCCATAATGTGTCACTCCTGTGAATATGGTTGTAGTTTCCAGATGAAAAGTATACTTACCTCATAAAACTTCAATCAGAATTGAATTGAACTACATCAAAGGATTGATATTCATATGCTACAAAGGAATCCTCCATCTTTTGTTTCCCTGTATATACAGTAAGTGTATTTGTTTCTTCGTCAATCTCGACTTCCTCAAGAATTGAATACTTGCTCGTTTGGTAAATGACAGCGTAAGCTCCATCTTCTGTGATAGCGTAGGGTTGCGCCAAAGTATAAGCCTCAAAACTGAAAAACAGCCGTACACATAACGGAATGAGAATTAACACAACTGATGGTAGCCATGATATGACTTTTTTCCTATCCGTCCCACTTTTTTAAACTCTGATGCAATAATATTTTTAAAATACAAGAAAACAGTATTATTACGTACCCCATGCAATAATAATGAAAAAAATTTAGCATAGACAACGTTTATAATGAGACAAATTGCAGGTGCCGTTATATCCAACGTAAAAACTGGATTATCCAATGATACGAAACTCTGCACCTCACTACATAGATACAAAAAGCTCTGATATAGTAAAATCAATTGACAAACTACGATAAAAAATAGCAGAGAATAAGAAATACTCCGAACAAAAGGCAATCCAAAGCAAAAACACACGCCCGTATTTTTTTGCCTCTAGTAGCGTCTTTATTTCATCCCTAGAAATTTTGGTGAGAAGCATTAGTATTGTAAAAAATAGTATTAGGGCAATAAAAAGACATGGGTAGATAAATGACTGAGAAGTAGTCTTACCCAGCGCATCACTCATATAGTAAAATACAAGCCACGAGGCAAACAAAACGCAATATATTTCAATTTTTAAAGCCAGTGCTACAAACGCAAGACGCTTTTTTCTTTTCTCGTTTACTTGCGTTATATTTTTTCTTCTTCGGAAGGGTTGCTACCATCACGCAATATAATCTGTTCAATTTCATGTGGCGCACATTTTACGCGACTTGCAAACAGCAGTACCGTTATCATGATAACAATAAACGCCAAAAAGAACCAACATATAGATTTAAATGACCATAGCCTCACATACGCCGTGGAAATGAAAAGGATTGCTATTACTGCCACACCTACTGATACAACTTCACGGCTATATGTCCGTATTACTTCAAAGTAATACACAAAAAGAATCCCAACTATCACAATGAGCGTTATCCATACTCCAGTCATAAACTTAGCCAGAAGAGAATCATCTATAGCAAAATACGCCATAGGCACTTTATATATTACAAAGTAGTGTACCCAAAAGTAGGCATAACTGGCAATTTGGCCGATGAAAAGGCAAATTGGAATGATAGATACCAACATTGTGCTTCGAGCAGTATTCGCGTCAATCCCAAACCATTCTTCAAGGACAGATGATATGCGTGTCCATGCCGTAATAAATGCTGATTTGGCACTTCCTGCAAATTTTTGTGCTTTCTCTATATATTCTTTTTCATTTTCAAGCTTTTTCTGTTCTTCCATTTCCCCCGATTCCTCATATGCACAAACCGTCAACATGGGACGGGGCTTCCGCCCCGCCCCATAATTGCCGGTTACTCTGTTTGATTGGGATTATTTGTCGTCGTCCACGACCTCATAGTCGGCGTCCTGATAGTCCTGGTCATTGCCGCCGCCCTGGTTGGGGTCCTGATAGCTCTGATAGCTGCCGCCCTGGGCGCCGCCGTCCTGGGGTGCCTGCTGCTGGTACAGCTTGGCGGAGACGTCGTAGAAGGTCTTGGTCAGGTCGTCCACAGCGGTCTTGATGGCGGCGGTGTCGCTGCCCTTCAGGGCATCCTGGAGCCTGCTCTTGCCGTCCTCGATGGCGGACTTGTCGGCGGAGTCCAGCTTGTCGCCGTTCTCGCTGAGGAACTGCTCGGCCTGGTAGACCATCTGATCGCCCTGGTTCCGGGTGTCGATGTCCTCCTTGCGCTTGGCGTCCTCGGCGGCGAACTGCTCGGCCTCCCGGACGGCCCGGTCGATGTCCTCCTTGGACAGGTTGGAGGAGGCGGTGATGGTGATGTGCTGCTCGTGGCCGGTGCCCTTATCCTGGGCGGAGACGTTCACGATGCCGTTGGCGTCGATGTCG
>JAJQCJ010000056.1 GCA_021202775.1 Clostridiales bacterium
AAAAGTAGGCCATGCCCTGGCAAGGGCAAACACCTATTTTCTTTCTCAATCCTTACCTAAGAAAAGCAATGTTTTTAAGTTACTGACATCGGGTCAACTTCCCTCTGAGCACCCTCAGAGGACCACCGCCAGCAGGATGGCCAGGAGGCCCACCCCCCAGCAGTAGTAGGCGAAGCCGCCGAACCTGCCCTTATCGGTCAGCAGGTTCACCAGCCGAATGGCGAAGTAGCCGGAGACGGCGGCGATCACCACCCCCACCCCGTAAATGGGCAGCAGGCTCAGGTCGATGCCTGCCTCCACCGCGTCGCCGATGCTGAGGATGTTGGCCCCGATGACGGCGGGCAGGCTCAGCAGGAAGGAGTAGCGGACGGCGAAGTCCCGGTCATAGCCCCGGAGCAGGCCTACGGCGATGGTGGTGCCGGAGCGGGACAGGCCGGGGACGGTGGCCAGGGCCTGGCCGCAGCCCACCAGCAGGCAGTCCGCAATGGTGCAGCTCCGCTCGTCCTTCCGGCCCTTTGCCAGCCGGTCTGAGACGAACAGCAGCGTACCGGTGGCCAGCAGAGCGAAGCCGATGGCCAGGGGGTAGTTGTTCAGCGCCTCAATGCGGCTCTTGACGGGGAGGATCAGAAACAGGGGCAGCGTACCGATGATGAGCATCAGAATCAGCCGCCGGGCGGGGGGCACCTGGTCGGTGTGATGGCCGGTAAACAGATCCCGGAGAAAACGGAAGAACTCCAGAATCATCTCCCAGATGTCGTTCCAATAATAGACGAATACGGAAATCAGGGTGCCCAGGTGGAGCAGCACGTCAAAGAATACGTCTGTCTCCTCCGCGCTTTTCAGGTTGAACAGCTGCTGGAACAGGGCCAGGTGGCCGGAGCTGGAGATGGGCAGAAACTCTGCCACCCCCTGAATCAGGCCCAGTATGGCGGAATAAAAGTATGTCATTTCGGAATCCTCCCTTACACAAACTGTCGGCGGAACACTCAGATACAGTATACCGCTTTCATGCAGCGGTAGGTCATATAGCAGTCCAGCTTGCCTGTCAGCTCCAGAGGGGCGTGCATGGCAAGGACGGGGGTGCCTGCGTCAATGGTCTCGATATTGCGGTTGGCCATATACATGGCCACGGTGCCGCCGCCGCCCACGTCCACCTTGCCCAGCTCGGCCAGGTGCCAGATCACGCCGGCGTCGTCCAGCAGGCGGCGGAGCTTCGCCACCGTCTCCGCCCCGGCGTCGTTGCTCTCCCCCTTGCCCCGGGAGCCGGTGTACTTGGCGACGCCGACCCCCCAGTTCACCCGGGAGGCGTTTTGCAGCTCGTACACGCTGGCGTAGTTGGGGTCAAAGGCCGCCGTCACATCGGCGCTGAGGCAGAAGGAGTTTTCATAGCAGGTTTTCAGGGGGACGCCCTGGGTGTCGCACAGGTCGGACACGAAGGTGTCAAAGAACAGGCTCTGCATACCGCTGACCCCTCGGAGCCGATCTCCTCCTTGTCCACCAGCATGCAGATGCCGGTGCGCTTCAGGCTGTCCGCCGTATCCAGGAGGGCCCGGAGGGAGGCGTAGCCGCAGACCTTGTCGTCCTGACCGTAGGCCCCGATGAGGGAGCGGTCCAGGCCGTAATCCCGCGCGTCGTAGGCGGGGACGGCGCACAGCTCGGCGGAGATGAAGTCCGCCTCGGTGATGCCGTACTTTTCGTGGAGCAGGTCCAGCACCAGCAGCTTGAACCGTTCCTTTTCCTCCCGGTCCGGGTAGGGTTTGGAACCCACCATAATGTTCAAATCCTCCCCGGAGAAGGCGGCGTACAGCGGCTCCTTGGCCTGTTTATCCGCCAGATGGGGCAGCAGGTCGGGGATGGTCAGCAGGGGGTCGGAGGGGTCCTTTCCGATGGAGACGGTGACCGTCTCCCCGGTTTTCAGGCAGATGACGCCATGAAGCTCCAGCGGGATGGAGACCCAGTGGTACTTGCGGATGCCGCCGTAATAGCGGGTCTTTAAAATGGCAAACTCGCTGTCCTCGATCAGGGGGTTGGGCTTGATGTCCAGCCGGGGGGAGTCGATATGGGCGGCGCAGATGGAGACGCCTTTGTCCAGCGTCTCCCCGCCGATGACGGCCAGGAGGAGGGACTTGTTCCGGTTGATGCGGTAAACCCGGTCGCCGGGGCGGAGCGCCTCTCCCCGGACAAAGGGGCGGAAGCCGTTCTGCTCTGCCAGGGCCACGGCGTTGGAGACAAATTCCCGTTCCGTCTTGCTGGCGGTCAGGAAGGCTTTGTAGCCGTCGCAGTAGGTTTCCACGGCGGGCAGCTCGTCAGGGGCGATGCGGTCATAGCCGTTGCAGTGGTCGGTGTGAAAGAGGAGGTCGTGTTTGGTGCTCATGATGGTGATTGTGTCCTTTCCGTTGAGAGTGTATAGAGGTGACGGGGCAGCGTATGGGGGTCAGGCCAGCTGCTCCAGCAGCGCCTGGCACTGGGCCATTAACTGCTCCTTCGTGCCGCTGTTATCCAGTATAGCGTCGCAGGCGGCGCGGTAGACCTGCTGATCCGGCTGGGCCGCCAGCCGGGCGCGGGCGTAGTCCTCAGTGAGGCCGTCCCGGTCCATAATGCGCCGGAGGCGGAGGCTGTCGTCTGCCACCACGGCCACCAGCCGGTCGCAGTCGGCCTCCAGGGGGCTTCCCAGCAGGGCGGCGGCGTCCAGCACCACGCCGGGGAGGTGCTTCCGCTGCATCTCCGCCGTCTGTCGGCGGACCTCCAGGGTGATGAAGCGGAAGGTGATGCCGTTCAGGTCCTGCAAGGCGGCCCTGTCCCGGAACACGATGGCCCCCAGGGCCTTCCGGTCCAGCCGCTCGCCGTCAAAGACCCCGTCCCCGAAGCGGCTCCGCAGGGCGGCCCGAAGGGGAGCGCTGGTGTCCAGCAGGTCATGGTAGACCCGGTCGCAGTCGATGACGCCGAAGCCGCGGGCGGCGAAGATGTCCAGCACGGTGGACTTCCCCGCGCCGCTGCCCCCCACCAGGCCGAGGATGGGGATGGTATAGCCGTCCTCCCCCAGGTCCAGCACGTTGAACCCTGCGGCCTTTTTCAGCCGGTTGCCAATGGCCAGCCCCAGCCCAGCCGGGTCGGGGCACTGGGCGAAGATCTCCGTGACTCCGGTGCCGTCAAACCGCCGCAGGGCGGAAAAGACCCGTCGGGCCTGCTCCGTCTTGTCCCGGGCCGGCCCCAGGTCGTGGACCTCCAGCCCGGAGAACAGAGGGAGAAACTCGTGGAAGCAGATCACGCCGGTGGTGGGGGTCAGCCGCCTTTGAATATAGGCGGCGCACTTGTCCGGCCTGCCGGCAACCACCGTCACCGGCGCCTTAGGCGCATAGTGGCGGTACTTCATTCCCGGTGCCCGGGGCCGCTCGCCGTCCTTTAAGAGGCCGGTCACAGCCTTGTCGATGGTGATGCTGCCGCAGACCGCCTCCAGCTCGTCCAGGGGCATCCCGCCGGGCCGGAGCAGCTGGGGCGGGGAGACCGTCAGGTCCAGAATGGTGGACTCCACCCCCACGGAGGAGGGGCCGCCGTCCACGACGCCCTGAATCTTCCCGTCCATGTCCTCCAGCACCTCGGCGGCGTTGGTGCAGCTGGGTCGGCCGGAGGTGTTGGCGCTGGGGGCGGCGATGGGCACCCCCGCCGCCTGAATGATGGCCAGGGTCACGGGATGGTCGGGGCAGCGCACCCCCACCGTGTCCAGCCCGCCGGTGGTGCGGTCTGGGACGATGGCCTTCCGGGGCAGGATCATGGTCAGCGGCCCCGGCCAGAACGCATCCGCCAGCCGATAGGCCAGGGGCGGCACGTCCCGGCAGTAGGTGTCCAGCCAGCTCTCATCGGGGATGTGGATGATCAGCGGGTTGTCGCTGGCCCGGCCCTTGGCCCGGTAGATGCTGGCCACGGCCTCCGCGTCCAGGGCGTTGGCCCCCAGGCCGTAGACCGTTTCCGTGGGGATGGCCAGCAGGCCGCCGGAGCGGATGATCTCTGCCGCCTCCCGGATCTCCCCCTCGTGGCCGGAGACCTGGGGCAGATGATAAACCTTCGTGTTCAAGAAAACATCAGCTTCTATCTTCCTTTGCTGCGTTTGCCAGCTTTTCCGCCTGGTCAGCGGCGGAGAGGGCGTCGATGAGCTCGTCCAAATCCCCGTCCATAATGCTGGCGATTTTGTACAGGGTCAGGCCGATGCGGTGATCGGTGACCCGGCCCTGGGGAAAGTTATAGGTGCGGATGCGCTCGTTGCGCATCCCGCTGCCCACCTGGCTGCGGCGCTGGGCGGAGACGCTGTCCGCCTGGGACTGCACCATCTGCTCATAGAGCCGGGCCCGGAGGATTTCCATGGCCCTGTCCCGGTTCTGGAACTGGCTCCGCTCCTGCTGGCACTCCACCACCATGCCGGTGGGCAGGTGGGTCAGCCGGACGGCGGAGGAGGTCTTGTTGATGTGCTGCCCCCCCGCACCGGAGGAACGGAACACATCCATCTTGATGTCCTCCTTGCGAATCTCCAGCTCCACCTCCTCCACCTCCGGGAGGACGGCCACCGTCACCGTGCTGGTGTGGACCCGGCCGCCGGACTCCGTCTCCGGCACCCGCTGCACCCGGTGGACGCCGCTCTCATATTTCAGGCGGCTATAAGCGCCGGAACCGGAGATGGTGAAGGAGACCTCCTTCATTCCCCCCAGCTCCGTCTCGTTGCAGCTGGCAAGCTCCAGCGTCCAGCCCCGGCGGACGCTGTACATCTCATACATCCGATAGAGGGAGTGGGCGAACAGGGCGGATTCCTCCCCGCCCACGCCGGCGCGAATCTCCACGATGACGCTGCGCTGGTCGTTGGGGTCCTTGGGCAGCAGGAGAATCTGGAGCTGCCGCTCCAGCCGGTCGGCATGCTCCTTCTCGGTGAGGAACTCCTCCCGGGCCAGCTCCCGCAGCTCCGGGTCAGGCTCATTCAGCATGGCCTCCGCTGTCTCGCTGGCCTCCCTGGCCGCCTCATAGTCCTGAAAGGCGGTGACGATGGGCTCCAGGTCGGCCAGCTCCTGATTCAGTTTGGCCACCTGGGCCGGGTCGTCATAGGTTTCCGGCTGGTTCAGTTTGGCCTGAATCACGCTGTATTGGGTTTGCAGTTGTCGAAGCTTGTCCAGCATGGGAAACCTCCGGTGGAGTGTTAGTGGCTAGTGATTAGTGGCTGGTGGATAGAAGCTGTTAGCTGTTAGTGGTGGTTAAAACCGACGGGTTTTCCCTCATCCAGTAGGGGCGCACAGTGTGCGCCCGCCCCCTTTCCCCTTTAGGGAAGGATAGATAAAGGAAATAGGTGTTTTCCTGACTGGGGGTCTGATTCTTCTTAGATTATAGAGAATCTATCCGACCTTCGCCGTCAGCGAAGCTGACTGAGGGGTGACTAACAGCTAATCGCTAACAGCTACTAGCTGCTCACGGAAAATCCACAAAGAAGCTCTTCACCAGCGCAGCGGCCTCCCGCAGATAGAGATAGGCGCGATATTCTGTCCCGCCGGGGACGCCGGCGGCCAGACAGTCCGCCGTTACCCCGCAGCGCCCCGCCAGCAGCCGCACCCGCGCCAGGTGGGGCGCGCTGGACACCACCAGAAGATGGTCGGCGCTCAGCCCCTCCTCCTCCAGCAGTGCCATGGTGCAGGTCAGGTTCTCCAGGGTGTTGGTGGCCTGTTCCTCCAGATAGATGCGGTCAGGGTCGATGCCGTAGTCCTCCTCCAGCACCGCCGCCATCACTTCCGCTTCGGACACCGTCTCGCCGGTGTCCACCCCGCCGGTGACCACCACCGGCACGTCGGGACGCTCCGTCAGCCACGCCGCCCCGGCAGAGATCCGCCGGTTCAGCACCGGGGAGGGTTCCCCGTCCCAGACGGCGGCCCCCAGAATCACCACGGCGTCCGGCTCGGTGTCGGACAGGGTGCTCTGCGCGCCGTACACCACCACGCCCTCCAGGGCGCCGAAGGCCAGCACCCCGGCAGCCACCACGCCCAGGAGCCCCCGGCGGAGCCGCCGCCCCGCCTTCCCGCCAAAGCGGAAGGACAGGGCCAGCACCAGCAGCACGCAGCCGATGACCCCCAGGGCCAGCGCCCCAAAGAGCATGGGCCTGCCCCCTACAGCGAACACCCCAATGCCCGCCAGCAGGCACAGCACCCCGGCCAGGCTGGTGCAGAGCTCTGGAATCCGTTTCTTCATGCCTCTCCCTCCAGCTGCAGGGAAAGCGCCTCCCACGCCTCGTACAGCGCGGCCAGCTGCTCCTCCTGCCGCTCCTTCCGGGCGGTCAGGTCGGTGAGCTTTTCATAATCGGTGGCATAGGCCGCCATTTCAGCCTCCAGGTTGGCCCCGGCCTGTTCGGCGGCGGCGATCTCCCGCTCCAGCTGGGCCAGCTTCTTGGCCGCCAGCTTGGTGCCGCCGGGCTGCTTCGGTTTTTCCTTTTTGGGCTTTTTCGCCTCCGGCTTCAGGACCTCCCGCAGCTCCAGGTCCCGGGCCTTTTTGGCAAGCCAGCCCTCATAGTCTCCCCGGAAGTCGGTGATCTTCCCGTCCTCCAGGGTCCAGATGCGGCTGGCGAATTTTTTGATGAAGTACCGGTCATGGCTGACGAAGAGCAGCGCCCCGTCAAACCCCGCCACAGCGGACTCAATCCACTCCCGGCTGGCGATGTCCAGATGGTTGGTGGGCTCGTCCAGAATCAGCAGGTTGATGCGCTCGTCCATCAGCAGGCACAGCTTCAGCCGGCTCAGCTCCCCGCCGGACAGGGCGGAGACAGGCTTGAACACGTCCTCCCCCCGGAAGTGGAAGGCCCCCAGCCGGTCCCTGGCCTCCTGGGGGGTGCAGTTCTGCTCGTAGAGCATGGTGTCCACCAGGGAGCGCTCCATGTGGTCAAACCGGACGATCTGGGGCAGGTAGCCGGGGCGGACGGCGGGGCCGAAGTGGACATAGCCGCTGTCCGGCGCCTCCTCCCCCAGGAGGAGCTTCAGAAAGGTGGTCTTGCCGGTGCCGTTGTCCCCCAGAAGGGCGATGCGCTCCCCGCCGGTGACGGAGAGGGAGATATGGTCAAAGAGGGTGCGGCCCTCGTAGGACTTTTTCAGGCCGTCCACGGTGAACACCTCGTCCCCCTGAAAGTCCAGGGAGGTGAAGCCCATGGTCATGGCTCGCTCCTTCCCCACAGGCTTCTCCACGGTTTGCAGCTTCTCCATCCGCTTTTCCATGGAGAAGGCCCGCTTGTACAGCTTGTCGTTGCCCATGAAGGCCCAGAGCTTCATCTTTTCCGCGGCCTCGGTGAGCTGGGCCACCTTGGCCTGCTCCTTTTCGTACTGCCGGAGCCGCTCCTGATAGCGGCGCTCCTTCTCCTCCACGTAGAAGGAGTAGTTGCCGGAGTAAAACTCCGCCCTGCCGTCCTGAATCTCCACGATGCGCTTCACCACCCGGTCCAGAAAGTACCGGTCGTGGGAGATGGCCAAAACGGTGCCCTTGAAGCTGTCCAGATAGCCCTCCAGCCACTCCACGGCGTGGAGGTCCAGGTGGTTGGTGGGCTCGTCCAGGAGCAAAATATCCGTGTCCTCCAGAATCAGGCGGCCCAGGTTCACCCGGGTCTTTTCTCCGCCGGACAGCTCCGAAAAGGGCTGCCGCCGCATGGCGGGGGAGATGCCCAGACCGTTGCAAACCTTGCCGATCTGCACGTCCAAATCGTAGCCCCCTGCCAGCTGGAAGGCGGCGGAAAGGCTGTCGTAGCGCTGTAGGGTCTCTTTGGAGGAATCCCCGGCGGCCATTTTGGCGGTGAGGGCCTCCATCTCCCGCTCCATTTTGTGGACGCGGGCGAAGGCGGTGTCCAGCACGTCGTCCACCGTGTAGCCGGCGGGATAAACCGGTATCTGGGAGATCAGCCCCATCCGCTTCCCGGGGGCCAGGAACACTTCCCCTTCATCATAGTCGTACTCACCGGTGAGGATTTTGAACAGCGTGGTCTTGCCGCAGCCGTTCTTGCCCAGCAGGCCCACCCGCTCGCCGGAGCTGACATGGAAGGTCAGCCCCCGGAGCACGTCCTCACCCACGGTGAAGGATTTTGTCAGATTGTTTACAGAGATGTCAATCATGGTCAACAGTCAGGTACACCACAGCGAGAGCGCCGCAGTGTACCGATAGAGAGAATATGGTTATCGTTCACGGAACTTGTCAGTGGCCAGCGCCTTGATATAGTCCACCAGCTCCTCCAGCCGCATCCCGCGGCTGGCCTTGCACAGGATGGTGCAGCCGGGGCGGAGGATATGCTCCAGCACCACCTTGGCCTCCTCCTTGTTGGGGCGGGCGTAGCACTCCCGGATGCCGGCCTTCATGGCCCCATTGTAGATATACTCGGCCAGGCTGCCCACGGTCAGCAGGCAGTCGATGCCGCACTGGCCCACAAAGCGGCCCACGCTCTCGTGGAGGGTGGGGCCCAGCTCTCCCAGCTCCAGCATATCCCCCAGGACGGCCACCTTGTAGCTGCCGGAGGTCTTGCTCAGCACCTCCACCGCCGCCCGCATGGACTGGGGGTTGGCGTTGTAGGTGTCGTTCAGCACGGTGACGCCGCCGGGCAGGGCCATCCGGTCCATCCGCATTTTGGTGGGAACAAAGTTCAGGATGCCCCGGCGAATCTCCTCCGTGCCCATGCCGAACCAGCTGCCCACGGCGATGGCCGCCAGGGCGGGGTAAATCATGTGGGCCCCCAGGCCGGGGATGGCCTGCCGCCACTGGCCCTGGGGCGCGCGGACGTCCATGACGATATGGTCGTCAAACTGCTCATCCAGGTCGGTGCAGCCGAAGTCGCAGCCCTCGTCCCAGCCGTACCAGAGAATCTGCTGCTCCAGCCTGCTGGAGAGGGTGGTAAGCAGGGGGTCGTCCCCGTTCAGCACGGCAACCCCCTTGCCGTTCATGCCGTTGAAGATCTCGCTTTTGGCCTTCAGGGTGTTCTCCCGGGAGCCGAGGTTTTCAATGTGGGCGTCGCCGATGTTGGTGATGACGGCCACGTCCGGGTTGACGATGTTCGTCAGATAGTCGATCTCCCCCGGATGGTTCATCCCCATCTCGATGACGGCCACCTGATGGCTGCTGTCCAGGCGAAACAGGGTCTTGGGGACGCCGATGTTGTTATTAAAGTTGCCGTCGGTTTTCAGCACCCGGAAGTGGGCGGAGAGGACGGAGGCCACCATGTCCTTGCAGGTGGTCTTGCCCACGCTGCCGGTGATGCCCACCACCTTGATCTGGAATTTGTGCCGGTAGTAACGGGCCAGGTCGCCCAGGGCCTTCATGGTGTCCTCCACCAGCACATAGAACCGGTCCGGGGCGTAGCGCTCCAAGGGGCGCCGGGTCAGGGTCCCCGCGGCGGCGGTCAGGGCAGCGTCGATATAGGCGTGGCCGTCGAACTTCTCCCCCACCAGGGGGACGAACAGGGAGCCGCCTGCCATGGCCCGGCTGTCCGTGTCCACGGCGGTGATGACGGTGGACAGATCCTGACTGCCTCCCAGCAGCGTGCCGCCGGTGGCGGTGAGAATTTCCTGCAATGTGATCGGTTCCATGCTGCTTAGCCCTTTCTAACCTCCAGCGAGGCGCGGATGATGGTTTCACACAGGTCGCCGTAGCTCAGCCCCGTTACGGCGGCCTCCTGGGGCACCAGGCTGGTGGGGGTCATGCCGGGGAGGGTGTTGATCTCCAGAAACCAAGGGGTGCCGTCCGGGGTGACGATGAAGTCCGCCCGGGCGTAGACCGCCATGCCCACCGCCTCAAAGACGGTTTTGGTGTCCTTTGCCAGCCGTTCCTCCCACTCCGGGGGGATGGGGGCGGGGGTGGTCTCAATGGCCGCGCCGGGCTGGTACTTGTTTTCATAGTCGTAGAAGCCCTGCTTGGGGACGATTTCAATGGAGGGCAGGGCGTGGTCCACCAGGTAGCCCACCTGAATCTCCCGGCCCGCCACATACTGCTCCAGCACCACGTCGCCTCCCAGGTCCAGACAGGAGGCCAGAGCGGCCTTTAGTTCCTCCTCCGTCTCCGCGATGGAGACGCCGATGGAGCTGCCGGAGGCCAGAGGCTTCACCACCACCGGCAGGGGGGTGCGCCCGGCGATGGCGGGAATGTCCTCTGCCGTATAGGAGACCTTTTCCCAGGCGGGGGTCCTGACGCCGGTGGGGGCCACCAGCTTCTTGGTCAGGTCCTTATCCATGGCGATGGCCGCCCCCACGAACCCGGAACCGGTGAAGGGGATGCCCAGGGTCTCCAGGGTGGCCTGCACCCGGCCGTCCTCTCCGCAGGCCCCGTGGAGGGCCAGAAAGACGATGTCCGCCATCCGGCACAGCTCCAGCACGCCCGCCCCAAAGAGGCTGTCGGACTGGAGCTTCCGCCCCCGTTTCAGGGCCTCCAGGTCAGGGGCCACGGAGGGCACCTTCCGCCAGCTCTCCGGAATGGGGGCGGAGAACAGGGCCTCCGGGGTGCAGTCCTGCTCCTCCATACCCAGGTACATATCGATGAGTGCCACCTGATGGCCCCGCTCCCGCAGGGCGGCGGCGATCATGGTGCCGGAAGAGCGGGCCACGTCCCGCTCCGGGCTGAGCCCGCCGGTCAATACAACAATTTTCATGAAGGATACCTCCATCTGTGCGCCCGCTGAACCGGGGCAGGGCGCGGAAACATACAGTACTACTATAGCATATTCCGGGAAAAAGCACAATAGTTTGAACGTTGAATTTCCGGGCAAAAGAGCTGTTAGCTATTAGCTGTTAGCTTTTAGTCACCTCTCCGTCAGCGTCGCTGAAAGCGGCGGGGGACCGGTGTTACCCATGGTTCACTTGACACAGTGTGCGCCCCTGCGGAGAAACCAAAACCGGTTTGAAATCCCGCTTTTCCAAAGAATCCGCTCTCCCCCTTGACAACGGCAGAGAGATGTGCTAAAATACAATTATCACCAAACGGAGATACATAGAAACCGGACGGTGAATCATTAACATTCCAAGAAACCGAAAGGAGGAACCCCAGCAGAAGTATGACAGTGACAGATTTGACCATCGGCGGCGTGACCATGCCCACCCCCGCACTGGAAGGGCTGACCATCACCCGTGAAAAGATCTGGTCGTCCGACACAGGGCGCACCGCCACCGGGAAAATGGTGGGCACCATTGTGGCCGTCAAGACCAAGGTGGCCATCAAGTGGCCGGTGCTGACCATGGACGAGGTGGAGACCATTGAACGCGCCGTCAGCTCATCCACCCCCTTTGTGACCATGACCTACACCGACATGACCGGCGCAGCGTCCACAAAGACGGTGTACTTCGGCACGCCGTCCTACACCGTGTACAGCTATGCGGACGGCACGCAGTATGTGAAGGACGTGACGGTGGACGGCGTAGAGCAGTAGCCCGATCCTTCTCCGAAAACAGGCGCTGCCCGAAGGAGTTCCTTCGGGCAGCGTTTTTATGGCCTGTGTATTATAAATCCTGGGCGTAGTAGTTCATCAGGCAGCCGGCCAGCACCACGTCCCGCTCCTCCCGGGTCATGCCGGGGAGCCGGAGGGTCAGGCTGGTGGCCTTGACGCCGTCCTCGCCGGGCTGGAGCAGAGTGGCCGGAACGGTTTCTGCGTCGCCCTCCAGGGCGGCCCTGATGCCGGGGATATACAGCCTGTCGCCGGGCTGGATGTTCAGCGCGGCCACATCGGGGACGATGAAGGGCAGCATGCCCCAGTTCACCACGTTGGAGCGGTAACGCTTGGTGGCGTACTCTGCCGCCACGTTGGCCACGCCGCCCAGCACCCGCTGGCAGGAGGCGGCCTGCTCACGGGCGGAGCCGTCGCCGGGCTTCAGGGCCATGACGAAGGAGCCCAGACCGGTGGTGGCGGGGTCGTGGCCCTCCAGGGCGGCCAGCACTTCCTCGTCATAGTCGCCCGCTCTGCGCTTCAGCTCTACAGCCTTGACCGCCTTGGCCCGGCCCACATAGGCGGGGTCCTTGCGGCTCAGGGCAAACTCGCTGAGGCGGAGGGGGTTGGAGCGGTAGGAGGAGGTGTCGCCGGAGGGGATCAGCTCATCGGTGGTGGTCACCGGGTCATAGATGGCGCTGGCGGCGGTCATCAGCAGGTTCTCCGGCAGGGCGATCTGCTCCGGCCAGTCGGTGATGTTGGGGCCAAAGACCAACTCCGTCTCCGGCTTGGGGTTGCCCACGCCGAAGTAGACCCTGGCCTTGTAAGCGGAGTCGTCATACTCGTAGGGCTCCCAGGCGGGGTCGGCGGGGACGTCCGGCAGCTCGGTGGCGGCGGTCAGCGCGCCGCCGTTCAGCACAGTGGCGGCGATGGAGCGGGCATCCATCAGGCCCACATAGGAGATCTGGCCGTCGGCGGGCTTGGAGCCCTCCCGGTTGGGGAAGTTCCGGGTGGAGTGGCGGATGGAGAAGCCGCCGTTGGCGGGCACGTCCCCTGCGCCGAAGCAGGGCCCGCAGAAGCAGCTGCGGACGCTGACGCCGGCGGCCAGCAGGTCGGTGATTGCCCCGTTCTTGGACAGGGCCAGGAAGGCGGGCATGCTGCCGGGGTAGACGCTGAGCCACAGCCGGTCATTGTCCAGCGCATGGCCCTGCAGCATCTCCCGCACCCGCATGATGTTCTGATAGGTGCCGCCGGAGCAGCCGGCCACCACGGCCTGGTCCACATAGAACTTGCCGTCCCGCACCTTTTCCGTGAGGCTGGTGGGGGGTGTTTTCAGCTTGAACTGGCGGACGGTGGCCTGATCCACCTCGTGGAGGATGTCCATCATGTTGGCCTTGAAGTCGGCGATGGTGAAGGCGTTGGAGGGGTGGAAGGGCAGGGCGATCATGGGCTCCTCCGAGCTGAGGTCGATGGTGATGACATCGTCATAGTAGGCCCCATCCCGGGGGGCCAGCTCCTGATAATCCTCCGGGCGGCCCAGGGTGGTGAGGTACCGCTTCACCGTGTCATCGGTGGACCAGATGGAGCTGAGGCAGGAGGTTTCGGTGGTCATCACGTCGATGCCGCAGCGGTACTCCATGGCCAGGTTGGCCACGCCGGGGCCGAAGAACTCCATAACGCTGTTCTTTACGATGCCCTTGGCGAAGGTGGCCCCCACCAGATGGAGGGCGATGTCCTGGGGACCGACGCCGGGGCGGGGCTTGCCGGTGAGGTAGATGGCGATCACCCTGGGGTAAGAGATGTCATAGGTGCGGTTCAGAAGCTGCTTCACCAGCTCCGGGCCGCCCTCGCCCATGGCCATGGTGCCGAAGGCGCCGTAGCGGGTGTGGCTGTCGGAGCCGAGAATCATCTTGCCGCCGCCGGCATAGCGCTCCCGCATGTAGGAGTGAATGACGCTCTGGTGGGCGGGGACGAACTCGCCGCCGTACTTCTTGGCGGCGGAGAGGCCGAACACATGGTCGTCCTCATTGATGGTGCCGCCCACGGCGCACAGGCTGTTGTGGCAGTTGGTCAGGACGTAGGGGAGGGGGAACTCCTTCAGGCCGGAGGCCCGGGCGGTCTGGATGATGCCCACATAGGTGATGTCGTGGGAGGCCATGGCGTCGAAGCGGAGCTTCAGCGCCTCCATATCGTCCGTGGTGTTATGGCTTTTCAAAATGCCATAGGACATGGTGCCCTTTTTGGCCTCCTCCGGAGCGGGCAGCCCGGCGGCAGCCGCCTCCCGGGCGGGAATAAAGCGCCCGCCGGAATAGTAGGCGCCGGAATGCAAAACAGATAACATGGTCATTACCTCCAAAGGGAATTCAGGATAAACATACTGCACCCTCAGTATAGCAAAAGACGAGGAAAGTTGCAACTGCCAATGCTGCAAAAAAAGAAA
This sequence comes from Clostridiales bacterium, assembly GCA_021202775.1. Classification (GTDB taxonomy): domain Bacteria; phylum Bacillota; class Clostridia; order Oscillospirales; family Oscillospiraceae; genus Onthomonas. Next base: position 13,839 of record JAJQCJ010000056.1, read on the forward strand.
AAATACCCCGGGATAACCCGTGGTATTTGCACGAAATGCAGGCGGCGGCTGAGACGGCTGCAAACCCCTGCCGCCTGCCCCGCCGCCCGCGCCTCAGGTGCGGGCGGGGGTTACGCCGTCCATTCGCTGTGGATGACACCCACCAGATACCAGTCGCTGCCGGACAGCCGGAATACCAGCTTCAGGCTGGACCAATCCCGGTCGGTGCCGTCGGTGGCGGGGAGATAAAAGTCCACAAAATGGCAGTCCGGATAGGCGTCCGCCACGTTTTCCAGGCTGTTGCCGGAGTGCAGCACGGTGTCGATGCCGATCTCCGCCACATCCCAGTAGTTGGCATTCCACACATAGCTGTCAAAATACTCCGGGACGGTCATCTTGATGGGAGAGGAGTCGCTGCCAAATCCCCAGACGTAAGAGGTATCGTCCTCCCCGGCGGCGGCCAGATTGTCGGCGGAGAAGGTCAGGTTGGAGGTGGGGTCTACGGTAGAATAGGGGGTGAAGGTGACGCCTTCCTCCGGGTCAACAAAGGCGGCGAGGGCCTCAAAGTCCTGCTCGGCAACGGCCCGGACGGCCTTCATGGCGGTGATCACCAGCCGTCCCTTCTGGTCAGGAAGCTCCTCGGTATCCTGTTGGGAGACGCTGCCGTCCGCGGACGTGGCGCCGGTATGGACGGCGGGCTGCTGCCCTGAAACGACGCCGCGGAGCACGAAGCCCGCAGCCAGCCCCACAATCAGCGAAATGCAGCAAAAGAACACAATGACACGCTGTTTCACAGCTGTCACCTCCCGGAAACAATAATACATGTTTATTGTACCAGAAAAAGAAGCGCATTGCAACCGCTGCTGAAAAATAAATGTTTTTCCGAGGGGGACATGGGGGCCTGCGGTGCAGCAGGCGCATCAAAAATTTTCCCAGAGCCTGAATTTTTTTGGGAATACCCCTTGACGAAATCCAGATTTCTGCTATAATATCCATTGTTGCGGGAAACGAGCGGTTTCGTGAGGCAACATCTTTTACATGGAGTAGTATCGAAGCGGTCATAACGAGCACGATTGGAAATCGTGTAGCCGTGAACGCGGCTCGAGGGTTCGAATCCCTCCTACTCCGCCATGAAGCTGTCTTGAATTGTTGAGATTCAAGACAGCTTGTTTTTTGCAGGAAAGGGAAAGTCATTATGCTCCGGAGCCGGGGGGAGGCGGCGTGTCTATGGAACACAGTGCAGGCGCGGTGGTGTACCGTCAGGAGGCGGGGACACGGCAGTACATTTTGGTGCAGGAATACAACGGCGACACCGGGTTCCCCAAGGGCCATGTGGAGCCGGGGGAGACGGAGGAACAGGCCGCCCTCCGGGAGATCTGGGAGGAGGCCGGCGTCCATGCCGCGCTGGTCGGGCCGAAGCGGTTCCATGTGGAGTACACCCTGCATAGCGGCAGCCGGAAGCGGGTCACCTACTTTATCGCCTGCTGCACCGAGGCGGTGCGTCAGACGGGGGAGGTGCGCAGGGCGTTTTGCCTGCCCTATCGGCAGGCCCTGGTGCGGCTGACCTATCCCAGTTACAGGGCGATTTTGCAGGAGGCCCACCGCTATCTGGAGGAGCGGGAGGACGCAGCACACAAAGGATAACGGTTAAGACAAACGGGAGGGGCCAAGGCCCCTCCCGTTTGTCAGACTGCCGTTAAAGCGCGCCGCTCCCCCGCAGATACTCCAGCAGCCCATTACATCCCTCCAGCACATCCGCATAGGTGGCGTCGAAGTCCCCGGTGTACCAGGGGTCGGCGATGTCCCGGTCGGAGCCTGCGAAGGACAGCAGCTTGTAAACCTTACCCTCCGGGTCGCCCCGGAGCATTCTGCGGAGATTTTTCATGTTCCAGTTATCCATGCCGATGATGAAGTCAAACCGCGCATAGTCCCGCCAGGCGATCTGTCTGGCCCGGTGGGGCACCAGTGGGATACCCACCTCCCGGAGCTTTTGGACGGTTCCCCAGTGGGGCGGGTTGCCGATCTCCTCCGTGCTGGTGGCCATGGAGTCGATGCAGCAGTCGTCAGAGAGGCCCGCCTCCTGCACCAGATATGCAAACACGCTCTGGGCCAGGGGGCTCCGGCAGATGTTGCCGTGACAGCAGAATACGATGCGAACCATCGTTTTTCCTCCTTTTCGGATGTGACGTGGGGCGGCCCTGCCTACATCAGCGGGCCAAAGAGCCGGAACAGGCATTGCGTGACCCGCACCATGGCGTTGAGGCCCGTCCGGTACTGCTCCGTCACCTCCTGGGAGACCAGGAAGGTTTTCCGGAAGTCCGCCTCGATGTCCTGAATGGCGGGGCAGCCGTACAGCAGGACGCCGTTCTCAAAGTGATGGTACAGGCTGCGGAAGTCGAAGTTGATGGTGCCCACCGTGGCGGCGACGCCGTCGCACAGCACCTGCTTTTCATGGGGAAAACCGGGGGTATACTCATAGATGCGCACCCCCCGGCGCACCAGCCCCGCGTAATAGGAGCGGGTCATGCGGTACACCAGCTTCTTGTCCGGGATGCCCGGGGTCAGGATGCGCACATCCACCCCCCGCTGGGCGGCCAGACACAGGGCGCGGGTCATCTCGTCGCTGATGATGAGGTAGGGCGTGGCGATATAGAGGCAGCGTTTGGCGCTCTGAATCAGGTTCAGATAGATGTTTTCCCCCATATACTCGTCGTCCAGCGGGCTGTCCGCATAGGGCTGGACGAAGCCCGGCCGGCTGGCCCGGTAAGTGACCTCCGGCAGGTAACGGGTGTAGCTGGCGTCGGTATCCTCCATGGCGTTCCACATCTCCAGGAACATCAGGGTCAGGCTCTGCACCGCGTCGCCGGTGAGCCGGAGGCCGGTGTCCTTCCAGTGGCCGAAGGGGTGGGTGATGCCGAAGTACTCGTCCGCCAGATTGTAGCCGCCGGTGTAGCCGATCTGTCCGTCAATGACGGTGATTTTCCGGTGGTCGCGGTTGTTCATAATGGGTTTCAGCAGCGGCACCACGGGGTTGAACACCCTGCACTGGATGCCGATCTCCTCCATCCGCTGAATGAAGCCCCGGTCAATGAAGCCGACGCTGCCCACCTCGTCGTAGAACATCCGCACCTCTACCCCGTGGGCCACCCGGTCCGCCAGCACGGCTTTCAGCCGGGCGAAGGCGGCCCCCTCCTGAATGGCGTGGTACTCCAGAAAGATGAACTGCTTCGCCTGCGCCAGGTCCTTCAGCTGGGCCTCCAGCCCCTCCGCCGCCTCGGCATAAAAGATGACGTCGGTGTTCCGGTAAAGGGGATAGTGGCCGTACCGGTAGATATACCGGCACTGACCGGCGAACAGGGGGTCCAGCTCCTCCAGGGCATCCATGGTCTCCGGCTGCTGCCGCTGAAAGGGGCGGAGCTTGCCGTCGATGGCCTCAAAGCGTTTCCGGGTGCGCCGGGTGGTGCCGCTGCGGCCGAACAGGAGGTACAGGCACAGCCCCAGGAGGGGGAAGGCCATGATGAGGATGATCCAGGACAGCTTAAAGGCCGCGTTGTCCCGCTTCCCGGAGATATATACTGCCAGCAGGAAGGCCAGCAGGCTGATGGAGGTGGAGTATTCATTGAGCCGGACGGCCAGCAGCACGATCCACCCCACCTGAATCACCAGGGCCAGCAGGGTGACCAGCATTTTGGCGACGCCGTTTTTCACGTTTGCTTTCTCCTCTGTTCTCATGGGACGGGGCGCTCCTTTCTGAATGACAGATTCATTATAACAGAAATAAAAGGGAAAATCTACCGACAGAAGAGGAAAAGTGGGGTAGAACCGTTGACAGCGGTATCATCAGTCACCGCAGCGCCGCCCCGGTCTCCGGCCCTTACTGCAATCATCAGAAAAGACATCATCTATTTTCCCGGCTTTTGAGAAAAGAGGCAAAAAATTTGGCTGAATCTCGCTGAATGACATCAACAACAGGCAGAAAGCCGGCGATACCGGCATACCCAATCCGGGGCCCGCGGCTTGAAACACCGCAGGCTCCGGATTTTTTGCGTTCCGGCTGCCCGGCGGAAGCGGCTGTGCAGCGGCCATCAACCCCGGCTGAAGGAATACAACCGTTCATTGTAAAATATAAGCTTGACATATGCGGGGGGGGGTAGTAGAATAACAATTGGATCGGTATCGTCATTTGCATAACAAGCGAGGGAGATAGTTGTGTACGAAAAACATAAGATGGATGTAATAGCATTCGATAGTGTGGATGTGTTTGCAGACCTTTCGATTGCCTCTGATGCAGATGAAAATGGTGGAGGAACGACTCTTCATTCAGTCAATCCGTATTCCAGCGATAAGTGAAGGGCAGAATAGATTATGTACAATAAACACGAGATGGAAGTCGTTCAGTATGAAGCGAACGTCTATGTTGTAGCATCATACCCTCCTGGAAAAGATGGTGGTGAGGAGGATTACCACGATTGGTAAGGCAGATTCAAACGAGTAACCGGAAAATTTTTTATAAGGAATGAGCTTATGCCGATGGGTGAGACAGAAAAGACGGAAAAAATGCGCGAACAGAAGCGGGCAGAACGCAGGCGTTACTACGGCAGAACCGCCAACCTTTATCCCATGAGGCCATGGACTCCGGAAGAGAGCCAACTTGTTCTTGAACACTCAATTCCTGACAGCGAGTTGTCTCAGAAGATTCAGCGTTCGCTGAAATCCATTCAGGGAAAACGCCGGAGGATGAAGAATAAAGAGGCTAAGCGTGTGGACGTAAAAGGATGACGAATTATGTACGAAAAGTATGAGATGAATATAGTTAGCTTCGAAGAACGCGAACAGTTTGCCGGGGTTGTGTGTTGGTCAAATCAGGGGGATACATATGGCCCCGACAGTTATGGCGGGGATGCCCCCAGCAGTGATATGTGAAAGGGCGATAGATTATGTGCGAGAAACATGAGCTGGATATTATCCAATAGTAGCAGGGAATACGTGAAAACTGAGTTCCGTGTTTTTCGCAAATTCCCCCTTGACAGAGATGGAAAACATGATAAAATGAAAACGATAAACTGGCGATGACGAAACGAGGCGGGTCAGCCCCGGCCAAAGCGAGTGGAGGACGGTGAAAGCTCCACACCCCCGGCCCCCGTTCAGCCACTTCGTCTGCCGTCCGGGAGGACCGGAACGCCCCATCCCCGTTACAGGATGAACTGAGCGGTGCGCATTGCGCATCATCAGGGTGGTACCGTGGAAATTTCCGCCCCTGAGTGAATCAGGGGCGTTTTTCTTTTGTGCCACAGCGTTTGATGGTATTTTCATTGGAGGTTTGAGTTTATGAAACCATTTAGCGTCAATGAGCTGCGGGAAATGTACCTGCAATTTTTTGAGAGCAAGGGCCATCTGCGGCTGCCCAGCTTTTCCCTGGTGCCCCAGCATGACAAGTCCCTGCTGCTGATCAATGCCGGTATGTCCCCCATGAAGCCCTGGTTCACCGGGGACGAGATTCCCCCCCGCCGCCGGGTCACCACCTGCCAGAAGTGCATCCGCACCGGCGACATTGAGAACATCGGCAAAACCGCCCGCCACGGCACCTATTTTGAGATGCTGGGCAACTTCTCCTTCGGCGATTATTTCAAGAGCGAGGCCATCCACTGGGCCTGGGAGTTCCTGACCTCCCCGGACTGGGTGGGCATCGACCCGGACCGCCTGTATCCCTCCGTCTACCTGGAGGATGACGAGGCCTACCGCATCTGGAATGAGGAGATGGGCATTCCCAAGGAGCGTATCTTCAAGTTCGGCAAGGAGGACAACTTCTGGGAGCATGGCTCCGGACCCTGCGGCCCCTGCTCGGAGATCTACTATGACCGGGGGGAACAGTACGGCTGCGGCAAGCCGGGCTGCACCGTGGGTTGCGACTGTGACCGTTATATGGAGGTCTGGAACATCGTCTTTTCCCAGTTCGACAACGACGGCCACAACAACTATACTGAGCTGAAGCAGAAGAACATCGACACCGGCATGGGTCTGGAGCGTCTGGCGGTGGTCTGCCAGGGGGTGAACAGCCTCTTCGACACGGACACCGTCATGCACATCACCAACAAGGTGTCCGAGATCACCGGCGCCCACTATGGCGAGAGCGAGGAGAAGAACGTCTCCCTCCGCATCATCACCGACCATATCCGCTCCGCCACCATGATGATCTCCGACGGCGTACTGCCCAGCAACGAGGGCCGGGGCTATGTGCTGCGCCGCCTGCTGCGCCGGGCTGCCCGCCACGGGCGGCTGCTGGGGGTGACGAAGCCCTTCCTGTATGAGGTGTGCGATACGGTCATTGAGGTCAACAAGTGCGAGTACACCGACCTGGTCGCCCGCCGGGACTATATCGTCCGCATCATCAGGATGGAGGAGGAGAGCTTTGGCCGCACTATCGACTCCGGCCTGAAAATCTTCTCCGAACTGCTGGAGGCCCACAAGGCCAGAGGGGAGAGCGTGTTCTCCGGTGCGGACGCCTTCAAGCTCTATGACACCTACGGCTTCCCCATCGACCTGACCATTGAGATGTGCGCCGACGAGGGCATGACGGTGGATCAGGACGGCTTTGCCGCTGAGATGGAGGCCCAGAAGGTCCGGGCCCGTGAGGCCCGGAAGGCCCTGGGCGACCTGGGCTGGGAGCGCATCGACCTGGGCGACATCGACAAGACCCCCACCGCCTTCCTGGGCTATGCCGACAGCGCCGACACCGCCAGAGTGCTGGCCATTGTGGAGGACGATGAGGTGGCCGGTACCATCCGGGAGGGCCAGGAGGGTATCCTGGTGCTGGATCAGACCCCCTTCTACGCGGAGATGGGCGGCCAGGTAGGCGACCAAGGCGTTATCACCTGCGGCGATGCCTCCTTCGTGGTGACGGACACCAAAAAGACCAAGGCAGGCAAGTACCTCCACTACGGCAAAATGACCGCCGGGTCCATCAGCGTGGACGATGAGGTTGTGGCCACCATTGACACGAACCGCCGGGCCGCTATCAGCCGCGCCCACTCCGCCACCCACCTGATGCAGGCCGCCCTGCAGCAGGTGCTGGGGGACCATGTGCAGCAGGCAGGCTCCCTGGTGGAACCGGACTACCTCCGTTTTGACTTTACCCACTTCTCCGCCATCACGCCGGAGGAGCTGATGCAGATCGAGTCCATCGTCAACGACGCCATTCTGGCGGATATGCCCATCGAGACGAAGGAAATGCCCATCGAGGAGGCCAAAAAGCTGGGGGCCATGGCTCTGTTCTCCGAGAAGTACGGCGACATCGTCCGGGTGGTCAACATGGGCGACGGCTACTCCATCGAGTTCTGCGGCGGCACTCACCTGAGCAACACGGCAAAAATCGGCTCCTTCCACATCACCAGCGAAGGCTCCATTGCCTCCGGTGTCCGCCGCATCGAGGCCACCGTGGGCAAGCGGAACATTGACGCCCTGCTGGGCCAGGCGCGGGCCTTCGCCGAGGCGGCGGCCCACTTCAAGGTCAAGCCTGACGAACTGAGCCAGCGCATTGACGCCCAGCTGGGCGAGGTGCGGGAGCTGAGAAAGCAGATCGACCAGTACCGGGATAAGGAAGCGCTGAACGAGGCGCGGGACTTCCTGGCCTCTGCCAAGGAGGTGGGCAGCCTGAAGGTGCTGACCGCCAACCTGGGCGCCGTGGAGGTGGCCAACCTCCGCAAGATGGGCGACTTCCTCCGGGATAAGCAGCCCAATGTGGTGGCGGTGCTCACCGCCGTCAACGGGGAGAAGATCTCCTTCCTGTGCGTCTGCGGCAAGGACGCGGTGAAGGCCGGGGTCAAAGCCGGCGACGTCATCAAGTCCGTGACCAAGCTCTGCGGCGGCAGCGGCGGCGGCAAACCGGATTCCGCCATGGGCGGCGGCAAGGATAAGCTGAAAATCGACGACGCCCTGGCCTCTGTGGACGATTTTGTGGCAGGGAAGCTGAGCCTGTAAGCCCGGCAGAAACGAAACACGAGCAAACACAACAGAAAGGAGCGAAGATAATGGATTGTCTGTTCTGTGCCATTGCCAATGGCGAAATCCCCTCCAACAAGGTGTATGAGGACGACCAGTGCCTTGCCTTTTACGACCTGGACCCCCAGGCCCCGGTGCACTTCCTGGTGATTCCCAAGACCCACATCGAGTCTGTGGGGGCCATTACGCCGGAGAACTCCCCGGTGGTGGCCCACTGCTTTGAGGTGATCGCTCAGTGCGCCAAGCAGCTGGGCTTCACCGACTTCCGGGTGGTGTCCAACTGCGGTGAGCAGGCCGGGCAGAGCGTGAAGCATCTGCACTTCCACGTCCTGGCCGGACGGGATATGACCTGGCCTCCGGGCTGAGAAACAAATTACGGCGATATGCCCTTGCGGGCATATCGCCGTTTTTTCTGTTTCAGTGTACCGCCAGCCAGTCGTCCACCACATTCTTCAAGGCGGAGGGGGTCACCAGCCCGGAGATCAGCCGCTCCATCAGTTCGTCAATGACCCTGGTGCTGGTGGTGATATTGGGGACGGCGGTGATCTCCTTGCCCCCGGTTCCCCGGCGGACGATTTGCACGCCGTAGCTTTCACAAAATTCGTCCTCAGCGCCCTGCTCCACATTGTCCACCAGGACAGAGTACAGCAGCATTTCCGGACGGCCATCGACTGCGGTGAGGGTGCGCTCCGCGGCAAACAGTTCTTTCATGGTAAAACCTCCGATTCAGTGTGGGATGGTATTTATTATAAGACAGCTCGTCCGAGTTCGGAGGGGAATCCTGTCGCGCCGGTTTCGGGTTCTTTTGGCGGGGGCGGGGGAATCCGGCGGCAGTTTGCCGCAAACCGGAGAAACAGGCGGGAAGGCGGGGCAGCACTGGGATGACAACTTTTTTTGTCAAAATCAGCGAAAAGGGGTTGACAAGGAAAGTTGTCAATGTTATACTGAGGATGACAACAAAAGTTGTCAAATACCTGCACAGAGCGCTATGTGCGGAAAGGAGACGAGATGCTTGCCCCTTTACAATCAACTGAAAGCCTACCGCAGCAGGCTGGGGGTGAACCAGCAGGAGCTGGGGCGGCTGGCGGGGGTGTCCCGTCAGACCATCAGCCTGATCGAGCGGGGGGACTATTCCCCCTCCGTGACGCTGGCGCTGAAGCTGGCAAAGGTGTGTGACTGTACTGTAGAAGATATTTTTACCTATGAGGAGGATCAAGATGAAGAACAAGGATAGGGTTCAGCAGGAGAACCGGAAGGCGCTGCCCAAATTTCTGCTGATCTTGGCGGGCAGTGTGGCGGTCGGGCTGCTGTTCGCGGGGGTCATCATTGCGACCTGGGAGACCGGCACGGATTACACCCTTCAGGACATCCTCTATGAGGCGATGGGCCTGGTCAGCCCCTGGCTGACGGGGGCTGTGACGGTGGCTTGCATGCCGGTGGCGCTGTACTACTACTTCCACGGAAAGCACCGCTGGGAGAACTGGGACGGGGAAGAAGAGGACGTCCTGGACCATGCGGAGCATGAGCTGTCCCTGGGGCTGATCATTAACAGCGTCAACATGGTGCTGACCATGCTGTTTTACGGCATGACCTGTACGCTGTGGTACAGCTGGATGGGCTTCCTGGCCGCCATGGTGGGGCTGATCGTTTCGCTGGCGGTTCTGGTGGTGTACCAGCAGAAGGCGGTGGATCTGTGCAAGCGGATGAATCCGGAGAAGCGGGGCAGCGTCTACGATGTCAACTTTCAGAAGAAGTGGCTGGAGTCCTGCGACGAGGCAGAGCGGACAAACATCTATCGCGCCTCTTATCGGGCCTACCGGAACATGAGCATCACCCTGCCTGTACTGTGGTGTGTGGCGGTGGTGGCCGGGCTGTGGTTTGACGGCGTCGGGCCGCTGGCGGTGGTGCTGGTGTCCATCGCCTGGCTGGTGCAGACGCTAAGCTACGGCCTGGAGTCCCTGCGGCTGGAAGCGCCGAAGAAGCCAACGAAAGAATAAGGAGGAACACAGCATGGCAAAGAAGGAAAAACGGTTCGAGCGGGTCTACAAGGAGAACACTAACCTGACCACCGAGGTGAGCATCCTGGTGGACAAGACCACCCGCATCCAATACCTCCTGGTGAGCAGCGCCTACGGCACGGGGATGACCCCCTGCTGGACGGCGAGGGCAAGCCCCTCCTGTGGCGGCCGACGCCACAGGAGCCGTCCTGGAAGGATTGACGGAGCGCCGCCGCAGGAAGTACCTGTCTCAAAAAACGAAATGCCCCCAAAATGCTGAAAACGGGCAGATTGCCAACAGAAAGGCAATCTGCCTGTTTTTCACAAAAAAGAGGTTTCAGCATAATATTTTGCGTTGAAACAACGCTACACGCGGATTTTTGTGGAGGTAGCGAGTTCGAGATAAAAACCAAAAGAAAACGGACACCTGAAAACATTCAGATGTCCGTTTTATGGAGCGGAAGACGAGGCTCGCCCTCGCCCCCTGCCCCGGAAAAGCCGGGGCTTTTCCGGGGCAGGGCACCTCAGATTGCAAAAATCCGCGCTACACGCGGATTTTGGTGGAGGTAGCGAGTTCGAGATAAAAACCAAAAGAAAACGGACACCTGAAAACATTCAGATGTCCGTTTTATGGAGCGGAAGACGAGGCTCGAACTCGCTACCTCCACCTTGGCAAGGTGGCGCTCTACCAGATGAGCTACTCCCGCAAAATGGTGCCTCCGATCGGAATCGAACCAATGACACGGGGATTTTCAGTCCCCTGCTCTACCAACTGAGCTACAGAGGCATTTCCTGTCGCTCTCGCAACAACAAAAGAGATTATAGCGAATCACAGTCGATTTGTCAACCCCCCAAATAAAAAAATGTGAGGTTCCTTTGGGGGCACGGCGCCGGAACACAGGCGCAGCCGGGCCGGGAGCGGGGAAAACCGCGATGCGGAGGCCCTTATATGTTGCACCGGAAGGAAATTCGTTAGAATTGCCCCCCTGGACCCTTGCAAAATGCGCTCGGATTCGCTATACTGGTCACATCTGGCGCAGAGGCCGGATGGACGCGGAGGCCGGTGCCCCTGTACCCGGTTACGGCGGGCGAATTTGGGCAGTCCCGGGCAGATGCGTTCCTGACAATGAACCCTGGCAAAATCTCTGAGAAAAATAAAACGGGAAGGTTGACGATTTATGGCTCATTCCAATCATAAGCAGGGGAACCCGCTGGGTTCCGCTATCCCCGGAGGCATCCTGACCGGCCTCCTCCTTGTCATTATGGCAGTTTTGGACGTGCTGCTGGTCCGAAGCGCTCTGCTTCCCATCAAGTATCTGGTGCCGGGAATGGTGCTGCTGCTGGCCCTGGTGGTGCTGCTGGGGGTCATGACCCACCGGACAGGGCGGACGGGACGGTTCGCCTTCGGAACGGTGGTCAGCGTCCTGATCGGGGTCGTCATGGTCTATGGGATCATCGCCCTGTATATGCTCACCAACACGCTGAACAGCATCACCACAGTGACGACAGAGGTGAGCAATGTGGGCGTCTATGTTTTGACAGAGGATTCCGCGGAAACGCTGAACGACCTGGAGGAGGAGACCTTCGGCATCCTGTCCGAGCTGGACAGAGACAGCACGGACGGCGCAATCGAGCAGCTCAACGAGGATTTGGATACGGAGATCGCCACCGCAGAATATGACAGCCTGGTTCTGCTGGTGGAGGGTCTGTACAACCAGGAATGTCGGGCCATTCTCCTGAACAGCGCTTACCTCGACGTGATTGCGGAGATCGACGGGTATACGGATATTGAGGACCGGATTCGTGAGGTCTCCGCCCTGGAGGTGGAAGTGGAGGTCGTGGTAGAGGAACCCGACACCGGGGAGACGGAGTCGGAGGTGTCGTCGGCGTCTGCCACCGCCTTTACCCTGTATATCAGCGGCATTGACAGCCGCAACGGTCTGAAGGCGAAGAGCCGCAGCGACGTCAACATTCTGGCCACCGTCAACACCCAGACCCATCAGATCCTCCTGGTTTCCACGCCCCGGGATTACTATGTGCCCCTGTCCATCTCCAACGGCGCGAAGGATAAGCTGACCCACGCAGGCATCTACGGCGTTTCCGTCAGCATGGACACCCTGGCCATGCTCTATGGCATTGATGTGGACTACTACTTCCGCGTGAGCTTTGAGGGCTTTGAGGAAATCGTGGACGCCCTGGGCGGCGTGTCGGTGTACTCCGAATATGCTTTCACCAGCACCCACGGCGGTTATACCTTTGTGGAAGGGTACAACTACGTGAACGGCGCACAGGCCCTGGGCTTTGCCCGGGAGCGGTACGCCTTCGCCTCCGGCGACCGGCAGCGGGGCAAGAACCAGATGGCGCTGATTCAGGCCATGGTCAAGAAAGCCCTCTCTCCGGAAATTCTGGTGAAATATGCCTCCATCCTGTCTGCTGTGGACGGGAACTTTGAGACCAGCCTGTCCTATGACCTGATTGCCGACCTGGTGAGCGATCAGCTCAGCACCGGCGCGGACTGGGAGATCATCTCCTACAGCGTGGACGGCAGCAACGGCTCCGCAGTGCCCTATTCCATGAGTACGACGGCATATGTGATGATTCCGGACGAGGAGACCGTGGCCACCGCATCGGAGCTGATGCAGGCGGTGCTCGACGGAGAGGTGATTTCCCAGCCCTGAGGCGGGCTGTGTCTGAGCCTTTACAATCCGTCCTGAACATGCTATGATGATGTGGAAGCGCCTGCCCGGCTCGCAGGCTGCGGCATAAAAACGGCTGTGCCATCGGCCCTTTCGCCATAGGAGAGAGAAGTATGAAGATATTGGTGGTAGGTTGCGGCAATGTGGGCTATACCATTGCGGAAACCCTGAACAGGGAAAAACACAGTATTACTGTCATTGACATTGATGAGGAAAAGGCGAGCACCCTTACCAATCGGCTGGACGTGGTGTCGGTGGCAGGCAACGGGGCGGCCTACAGCGTCCTCAGGGAGGGCGGAGTGGAGGACTGCGACGTGCTGATCGCCACCACGGGCCAGGACGAGATCAATATGCTCTGCTGCCTGATTGCCAAGAGAACGAGGAACTGCCGGACGATTGCCCGGGTGCGCAACCCGGAGTACTACAGCGAAATCAAATCCCTCCAGGATATCCTGGGCATTGACCTGGTGATCAATCCGGAGTCCTCTGCGGCGGAAAGCTGTTACCAGCTGCTGTGGGCACCGGGGGCCTCCTATGTGGACTCCTTCGCCCAGGGCAAGGTGCTGGTGGTGACGGTGCGCCTGCCGGAGAAATCCCCCTGGGTGTACAAGAGCCTGAATGAGATCAACCGTGGCTGCCGGGCGCAGTTCCTGATTGCCGTTGTGGAGTGCAAGGGGGAATCCTTTGTGCCCAACGGCTACAGCGTCATTCAGGAGGGGGACCAGCTGTCCCTGCTGGTGGACAAGGCGGATCTGAACCTGGTGCTGCGCAATATGGGCCTGGCGGTCAAGCCGATTAAGAGCGTCCTGATTGGCGGCTGCGGCACCATGGGGTACTATCTGGCCAAACGGCTGCTGGAGGAGCGGGTCAGCGTCAAAATTGTGGAGCCCAATCTGAGCCGCTGCAACAAGCTGTGGGATGAGCTGCCGGGCGCAATCGTGTTAAACGGCAGCTTCAACAATGAGCTGTTCCTCCAGGAGGCGGGAATTTCCGATGTGGATGCCGTCGCCGCACTGTCCGGCAACGATTCGGATAACATTGTGCTGTCCCTCTATGCCAATAAGGTGACCAATGCCAAGCTCATCACCCGGGTCAACAAGATGACGATGGGGGGCGTGCTGTCGGAGATTCCCATCGGCGCCGTCGTCTCCCCCAAGGCGCTGACGGCGGAGTACATCCTGCGCTACGCCCGGGCCATCAGCAGCGACAAAAGCGACAGCAACATGGAGGCGATGCACTTCCTGGCGGACGGAAAGATCGAGGCCCTGTCCTTTACCGTGTACAGGGATTCCCCGCTGGTGGGGGTACAGTTCAAGTCGCTGCGCCTGCGCAAGGGCGTCCTGTTTGGGGCGATCATTCGGGGGACGTCTGTTATCATCCCCTCCGGCGCGGACGCGATTCGGGCCGGCGATCTGGTGGTCGTCCTGACGGAGCATAAGGGGATGCGGAAGATTCGGGACGTATTGGCTTGAAAAGAGGCGCTCATCCGTGAATTATATCAGTATTCTGAACATCCTGGGCTGGATATTCGGCGTAGAGGGGGCGCTGATGCTGCTGCCGGCCTTGGTGGCGCTGTTCTACGGGGAGGCACAGGGCTGGTACTTTGTGCTGTGTGGGCTGCTCTGCGGGTTGCTGGCCCTTGTCCTGACCCGAATCAAAAAGAAAAACGACCGTTTTTATGCCCGGGAGGGCAATGTGACGGTGACCCTGTCCTGGATTTTCATGTCCCTGGTGGGGGCGCTGCCCTTCACCCTCAGCGGTGAAATTCCCAACTATGTGGATGCGCTGTTTGAAATCGTCTCCGGCTTCACCACCACAGGGGCCAGTATTCTGGAGAACGTGGAGAGCCTCAGTCGCTGTATGCTGTTCTGGCGCAGCCTGTCCCACTGGATCGGCGGCATGGGGGTGCTGGTGTTCGTGATGACCCTGATGCCCATGGCCAACGGCGGCTCCAGCTTTGCTCTGATGCAGGCGGAGAGTACCGGGCCCACAGTGTCCAAGCTGGTGCCCCACCTGAAGGCCACGGCCCGCAACCTCTACCTGATCTACCTGGGGCTGACGGTGCTGGAGATCCTGTTCCTGCTGGCCGGGGGCATGACCTTTTATGAGGCGTCCTGCTATACCTTTGGCACGGTGGGCACCGGCGGCTTCGGGCTGCTCAGTTCTTCCATCGCCAGCTACAGCACCTACATTCAGGTGGTCATCACCGTGTTCATGGTGCTGTCCGGCATCAACTTCCAGTTCTTTTTCTTTCTGATTCTGCGGCGGTTTGGCGACGCGGTCAAACTGGAGGAGGTGCGCTGGTACCTGGCCATCTTCTTTGGCGCGACGGTGGCCATTGCCGTCGGTCTGACGGTGCAGCAGGGCGGGGGCTGGCTCTATAACCTCCAGCAGTCCGCCTTCCAGACCGCCAGCATCATGACCACCACCGGCTACGCCACCTGTGACTTTGACCTGTGGCCGGTGTTCTGCAAGGTGATTCTGCTGATGCTGATGTTCTGCGGGGCCTGCTCCGGGTCCACAGGCGGCGGCCTGAAGGTCTGCCGCATCATGATTTATTTCAGGGCGGGGATTCGTGAGGCGAAAGGCGTCATCTTCCCCCGGCAGGTGCGCAACGTGCGCTTCAACGGCAAGGCAATCGACAACAAGGTGCTTCGGGCCACCATGATGTTCCTGGGCTGTTACCTGATGATTTATGTGGTTTCCATGATCATCATTTCGGTGGACTGCGGGGATCTGACCACCTGCTTTACGGCGGTGGCCGCCACCATCAACAATATCGGCCCCGGCTTTGCCGCAGTGGGGCCCACCGCCAATTTCAGCTTTTTCAATCCGCTGTCCAAGCTGGTGCTGATTTTTGATATGCTGGCCGGGCGGCTGGAGGTGTTCCCCATGCTGGTGCTGCTTTTCCCCTCCACCTGGCGGAAATAAGTGTTGCAAAAAACGGGAGAAGTGGGTATAATAGAATATCATAAAGGAGGTATGTCAGAATGCCTGAAATTACAAAAGACACCATTATCGGTGATGTGCTGCAGTATTCCCCCGACCTGATTCCGGTTTTCATGGAGGCGGGGATGCACTGCCTGTTCTGCGGCGCCGCCCAGGGCGAGACCATTGAAGAGGCCTGCGTGGTGCACGGCATCGATCCGGACGAAATGATGGAGCGCATCCATCAGGCGCTGAGCGCCTAATAAGCGTTTTCCCGGAGGCTGTGCTTCCGGGAATTCTTTTGCAGAGATGATGGAACAGCTACAGTTGACGCCCCGCCTGCAGGTGGTGGCGAACCTTGTGCCGGAGGGCGCCCGGCTGGCGGACGTGGGCACAGACCATGCCCACCTCCCTGTCTGGCTGCTGCTGGAGGGCAGAATTTCCGGCGCCATTGCGTCCGACATCCGCCCCGGCCCGCTGGAACGGGCAAAGGGGACGGTGGAGGCGTACTGTGTGGAGGAGCGGGTCTCCCTGCGGCTCTGCCCGGGGCTGGAGGGAATCGCCGCCCACGAGGTTGACACCGTGACCATCTGCGGCATGGGCGGCGATATGATGATGGACATTCTGGGGGCCGCCCCCTGGACCAGAGAGGGGGTCACCCTGATTTTGCAGCCCCAGAGCGGCCAGCCACGGCTGCGGCGCTGGCTCACCGCCCACGGCTATGAAATTCAGCTGGAATGTCTGGCGAAGGAGGCCCATCGCTGGTATCCGGTGCTGCTGGTGCGGGGCGGCCGCTGCGCCGCCCTCACCGCCCCGGAGGCTCTGGCGGGGCCGGAACGGGCCTGGCGGGAGGAGCCTCTGCGGCTGCCCTATCTGCGGTTCCTGCGCCGGCAGTGCGGCAGACAACTGGAGGCGGTGCTTCACTCGGAGAAGGAAGCGGACCTTCCCCGCCGGGCGGAGCTGGCGGAGTGCGCAGCGGCGCTGGACCGTTGGATTCAGGCGCGGGAGGAGGACGCATCTACATGACAACCGTGAAGGATATTTATGACTTTCTGGACAACATGGCCCCGTTCTCATTACAGGAGAGCTGGGACAATTCCGGATTTTTGGTGGGACATGAGAGCCGGGAGGTGACCTCGGTTTTTGTCTCCCTGGACATCACGGAGAACACCGTTCAGGAGGCGGCGGCCTGCGGCGCGGAGCTGATGGTCTCCCACCACCCGGTGATCTTCCACCCGGCAAAGACGCTGACCGACCGGCGGCTGGACGGGGACGGGAAGATTTTGCTATCCCTGGCGGAGCATCATATGGCTGCCATCTGCTGCCACACCAATCTGGACAGCGTGGAGGGAGGCGTCAGCGACGCCCTGGCCAAAGCGCTGGGGCTGGTGCGGGTGGAGCAGCTGCACCAGGCCGGGGTGGACTGCTACGACCGGCCCTACGGTATTGGCCGTATCGGGGAGCCGCCGGAGCCGGTGCCGGTGGAGAAGTTCCTGACCCTGGTGAAAGAGGCGCTGCACCCCAACGGCCTCCGCTATGTATCCGGCAGCCGGATGGTGCGGCGGGTGGCGGTAGGCGGCGGCGCCTGCGGCAGCATGATGGAGGACGCAGTGCGGGCCGGGTGCGACACCTTCGTCACCAGCGACCTGAAGTATAACGACTTTCTCTCCGCCGCCGCCCTGGGGCTGAACCTGATCGACGCGGGCCACTTCCCCACGGAAAATCCGGTGACGGAGGTGCTGGCCCGCTGGCTGACGGAGGCTTTTCCCGCAGTCAAAGTCACAAAATCCGCCGTAAAACGGGAAGTGATTTCCTACGCATAAGTACTTGCGCAGGCAGGGACGCTATGCTATAATCAGTTATTATGATGTTTTTCGGGCTGCGCCTGAAAACAGATGATTTTTTTGAAGGGAAGATGAATCATGTCCGGACATTCCAAGTGGCATAACATTCAGAAAACAAAGGGTGCTGCCGACGCAAAGCGCAGCGCGGCCTTTACGAAAATCGCGCGGGAAATCGTCATCGCCGTGAAGCAGGGCGGCGGCGGCGACCCCTCCTATAACTCCCAGCTGGCCACCGTTGTGGCCAAGGCCAAGGCCATCAATATGCCGAAGGACAACATCAAGCGCACCATCGACAAGGCCCTCTCCGCCGGCTCCGGCGACAACTTCGAGAACCTGACCTTCGAGGGCTACGGCCCCTCCGGCGTGGCCGTCATCGTGGAGGCCGTCACCGACAACCGCAACCGCACCACCCCCGCCGTCCGCCATATCTTTGACAAGTACAACGGCAACCTGGGGGCCACGGGCTGCGTGTCCTGGTCCTTTGACAAGAAGGGCATGATCGTCATCAACAACGAGGACGAGGATCTGGACGAGGACGAGGTCATGATGGACGTGCTGGACGCCGGCGGCGACGACCTGAAGAACGAGGGCGACGTCTTTATCGTCTACACCGAGCCGGACGCCCTGTCCGCCGTGGTGGACGCCCTGGAGAGCAAGGGCTACACCTTTGAGTCCGCCGACATCGCCATGGTGCCCCAGAACACCGTCAAGCTGGAGCGGGAAGGCGACATCAAGAACATGACCCGCATGATCGAGCTGCTGGAGGAGGACGACGACGTCCAGAACGTCTGGCACAACTGGGATCAGGAGGACGAATAATCCTCTGGGCCTGCTCAGAACCGATTTCAAAAGAAAAAGCGAGCTGCATGAGTCTGCAGCTCGCTTTTTTAACGCAAGTAGGCCTGTAAGCCGGGTTCTGTTTTGACAGCCATCTATCTCGACCTGCTGTTGCCAACAGGCTCAAGCCACCTCCTGGGAACGGCCGGGCCGGCCATATGTTCCACCCACGGTGTTGCTCCGAATAGAGTTTACAGAGCCGAGCTGTTCCCAGTCGGCTGGTGCGCTCTTACCGCACCTTTCCACCCTTACCGGCGCGCCGGAAACCGGCGGCCGGCGGTATCTCTCTGTTGCACTTGTCCTGAAGTCGCCTTCGGCGGGCGTTACCCGTTATTCTTGCCCTGTGGAGCCCGGACTTTCCTCACAGGTGGGCCTTTCGCCCCACCCGCGCGGCTGTCCAGCCTGCTTGCAGGGTATATTTTAGCGAATTTTCTTCGGATTGTCAACTGGGGCGTTGAATTTCCGGAGAAGAACGGGTATAATATCCGTGATTGCAGCCTTCCAACGGGGCGGGCCGACTGCCGCTGGCGGTGCGCATTCCCGGAGGGCTACAGTGGTGCTGCAGCGGAAGATTGGAGATGCTTTATGACCTTTGAAGAATATCTTGATGCGTTACAGGGGAAAACGGTGGCCATCATCGGCATCGGCGTCAGCAATACGCCGCTGATTCAGCTGCTGCTGCGGCAGGGGATCGCCGTGACAGCCTGCGACAGGGCCAGCCGGGCGCAGTTCGGCAATGAGGAGCTGCTTCAGGCGCTGGAGGCCCAGGGGGCCGTACTGAAGCTGGGGGAAGGCTACCTGGACGGACTGGATCAGGACGTGATTTTCCGCTCCCCCGGTATTCGGCCGGATATTCCCGCCTTTCAGCAGGCCAGGGCCAGAGGGAGCCTGATCACCTCGGAGATGGAGGTGTTCTTCCACGTCTGCCCCTGCAAACGCATCGCTGTCACCGGGTCTGACGGCAAGACCACCACCACCACCATCATCGCCCGGCTGCTGGAGCGGGCAGGCTACACCGTCCACCTGGGGGGCAACATCGGCAAGCCTCTGCTGCCGGAGGTCGGAGACATGAAGCCGGAGGACATCGCCGTGCTGGAGCTCAGTTCCTTCCAGCTGATGACCATGGATGCCAGCCCGGAGATCGCCGTGGTGACCAACCTGGCCCCCAACCACCTGGATGTACACAAGGGCATGGAGGAGTATGTGGCGGCGAAGAAGAATATCTTCCTCCATCAGTCCCCGGAGGGGAAACTGGTGCTGAACCGGGACAATGCCATTACCAACGGCTTCGCCCGGGAGGCCCCCGGCCAGGTGACCCTCTTTTCCCGGCAGAACCCGCTGGAGCGGGGCGTGGTCATCGAGGACGGGGTCGTCTGCGTGAAGCAGGACGGCATCCGTCGGGAGGTGCTGCCGGTGGAGGACATTCTGCTGCCCGGCGTCCATAACGTAGAAAACTATGAGGCGGCCATTGCCGCCGTGGACGGACTGGTGCCCGATGAGGTGATCCGCGCCTTCGCCAAAGAGTTCGGCGGGGTGGAGCATCGCATCGAGCTGGTGCGGGAGAAGGACGGTGTCCGGTATTACAACGACTCCATCGCCTCCAGCCCCAGCCGCACCATGGCAGGGCTGCGCTCCTTCCGGCAGAAGGTGATTTTGATCGCCGGCGGCTATGACAAGCATCTGGACTACGAGGTGCTGGGGCCGGATCTGGTGGCCCATACGAAGCGTCTGGTGCTGACCGGGGCCACCGCCGGGGTCATCGAGGCCGCCGCCCGCCATGCGGAGGGATACAGCGAGGAAAGCCTCCCCATCACCGTCATTGACGATTTCGGGGAAGCGGTTCGCTTTGCGGCGTCGGTGGCGGAGCCGGGGGATGTGGTGATTCTCTCCCCGGCCAGCGCATCCTTTGATAAGTTCAAGAACTTCATGGTGCGGGGCGACACGTTCAAGGAGCTTGTCCGCAGGCTGTAAGGAGGTTCGCAGGTTTGAATACGTTTGAGATACTGGACACCCTGACCCAGGCGGTTGGCCCCTCCGGCTATGAGCTGTCAGGGGCGTCCCAGACTGCCGCGGCCCTGCTGGAGCCGCTGGTGGACACGGTGCGCATCGACCCCATGGGCAACGTCATCGGCGTCCGCCGCTGCGGGAAGAAGCACGCAAAGCGGCTGCTGCTGGACGCCCACATTGACGAGGTGGGCCTCATCGTCACCGGGTATGAGGAGGGCGGCTTCCTGCGGGTCACCCAGCTGGGGGGCATCGACCCCCGGGTGCTGCCCGGCCGTGAGGTGACGATTCTGGCGGAGCAGCCCCTGTTTGGGGTGGTCACGGCCCAGTCCGCCCACCTGTACGAGGGGGCTGACAGCGTGGCCCCCATGACGGAGCTGGCCATTGACACCGGCTACCCCACGGAAAAACTGAAAGGGCTGGTGCCCGTCGGCACGCCCGTCGTCTATCGGGAGCCCTGCTTTGCCCTGGGCAAAAAGCAGATCGCCTCCAAATCCATGGATGACCGCAGCTGTTTTGCCGTCATCCTGAAAGCCCTCCAGCTGCTGGCAGGGGAGACCCTGGACGTGGATTTGTACGTGGTCGGCTCCTGCTGTGAGGAAGTGGGGGGCCAGGGGGCCGTGGTCACGGCCTACGACATCGCCCCGGACTGGGCAGTGGCGCTGGATGTCACCTTCGCCACCACCCCGGACGCGCCGGGGAAGGGGTTCGCCCCGGGTTCCGGCCCGGCCATCGGCATCGGCCCCAACGTGGCCTGGTGGATGGCGGAACGGTTTATCTGTAAGGCAAAAGAACTTAACATCCAGTATAGCGAGGAAGTTATGGCGGGGAATACCGGCACCAACGGCTGGGAGCTGCAAATCTCCCGGGAAGGGGTGCCCACCGCCATCCTCAGCCTGCCGGAAAAGTATATGCACACCCCCATTGAAGTGATTCACCGGAAGGATTTCAAGAACTGCGCCAGGCTTTTGGCGGCCTTTGTGCGGGATTTGGGCGAGGAGGCAGAACTATGCTGCTGAATGAACTGAACTTGCTCTGCCTGCTCCCCGGCGTGGCCAGCAGGGAGGAGGCAGTGCGGGACTATATCATCTCCGCCGCGAAGGGATATGCGGACGAGGTGCGGGTGGACCGGATGGGAAACGTCATCGCCTGCAAGGGGGGCAAATCCCACAAAACCCCCGTCATGCTCACCGCGCACATGGACGAAGTCGGTGTAATGGTAACTGACTTTACAGATTCTGGTCACGCCAAATTTGACTTTGTGGGGGAGGTGGACCGCCGCACCGTCATCGGGAAGCGGGTTTTCCTGGGAAAAACGGGGGTTCCCGGCGTGTTCGGCATGAAACCCATCCACCTGACCAGCCGAGAGGAACGCCAATCCTACCCCAAAACCGGCAGCCTGTATATTGACATCGGCGCGAAGGACAAGGCGGAGGCCCAGAGCCTGGTCTCCAGAGGGGACGTGGGCGTGTTTGCCAGCGAGTTCCTGAGCTTCGGCGAAGGGCGCATCAAATCCCGGGCCATCAGCGGGCGTATCGGCTGCGCGGTGCTGCTGGAGCTGATGAAGCAGCCCCTGCCGGTGGACTGCACCTTCGTCTTTACGGTGCAGGAAGAAGTGGGCGCCCGGGGCGCCTTCGGCGCGGCCTTCGGGGTGAAACCGGAGCTGGCGCTGGTGATGGGCAGCGCGGCGGCCAACGACCTGCCCGACGTCCCGCCGGAGCGGCGGGGCTGCGCCCTGGGCAAGGGCGCGGTGATTCCCGCCATGGACGGGGGAACGGTCTATGACCGGGGCCTGTTCGCCCTCCTGCGGGACATGGCGGAGGTGGCCCAAATCCCCTGGCAGATGCCGGAGGATGCGGAAGGGAAAAACGACGCCATGGCGGTGCAGCGCAGCCGTTCCGGCGCGCGGGTGGCGGCCATCGCCGCCCCGGTGCGCTATGCCCGGACGCCGTCGGAGGTGGCGGCGGAGCGCGACCTGGAGGCCGTGCTGCATCTGGCAGAGGCGTTTCTGGACGCCGTTGGAAAGGAGCAGGAAGGATGAATTTGACACTGTTGCAGTCGCTGACGGCGGCGTTTGGCGTCTCCGGCTGTGAGGACGAGATTCGCACGCTGATTTTACAGGAGGTCACGCCCCTGGCGGACGATGTGACCGTGGACGCCCTGGGCGACGTCATTGCCCACAAACAGGGGAACGGGCCAAGACTGATGTTCTCCGCCCATATGGACAGCATTGGCCTGATGGTCGCCCATATCGACGAGAAGGGATACCTCCGGTTCTGCCAGGTGGGCGGGTTGGAGCCTGCCGCCATTTATCAGACCCCGGTGCGGTTTCAAAACGGCGTTTGCGGCGTTATCTCTGTCAATGAGGATAAGTCGGACAAGCAGTTCAAGCTGACCGACCTCTTCGTGGACATCGGGGCAAAGGACCGGGCGGATGCGGCAACCATGGTGAAGGTGGGGGACGTGGCCGCCTATGAGGGCGTCTTCCTGACGAACCGCGGCCAGATCATCTCCTCCTATCTGGACAACCGGGCGGGCTGCTTTGTGCTGCTGGAGGCCCTGAGGCAGGTGGAGCGGCCCCAGAACGACCTGTACTTCGTCTTCTCCGTCCAGGAGGAGGTGGGCTGCCGGGGGGCCAGGACAGCGGCCTGGTCTGTCCACCCGGAGTACGGCATCGCCGTGGACGTGACCTGTCCGGACGATGTGCCCGGTGCGGCTCACGTTGGCAGCACCGCCGTAGGGAAGGGGGCCGCCGTCAAGGTGATGGACCGCAGCGTCATCTGCACCCCGTCCCTGGTGAAGCGGCTCCGGGAGATCGCCGAGGCAAACCAAATCGCCGTTCAGGACGATATTCTCACCTGCGGCGGCACCGACGCCGGGCCGATGCAGGTTTCCCACAGCGGTGTGAAAACCGGGGGTATCTCCATCCCCTGCCGCTATACCCACGCCCCCGCCGAGGCGGCGGCCTGGGAGGATATCGAGGCCTGCATTGCGCTGGTGCGGGCAGTTTGTGAAAGTGAGCTGAATCCCCATGAATTTTGACGCGCCGCTGCCCTTTTCTCAGCGGGTGCTGGAGCTGAGCGAACAGGCCCAGCAGGACATAGCGGGGCAGTTTGCCTCCATCGACGCCATTGCGGAGTACAATACCCGGAAGGTGCTGTCCGCCTTCCAGAACCATCGGGTGGCGGAGGGCTACTTCGCCGGCACCACCGGCTACGGCTATGACGACCAGGGCCGGGACGAGCTGGAGAAGATTTACGCCGAGATTTTCGGCGCGGAGGACGCCCTGGTGCGCCTCCAGTTCGTCAACGGCACCCACGCCATTGCCTCCACCCTGTACGGCGCCCTGAAAACCGGGGATATTCTGGTCAGCGCCGTGGGGGCCCCCTATGACACGCTGCTCAGCGTCATCGGCGTCACCGGCAGCGAGCCGGGGAGCATGAAGGACTACGGCATCGGCTACCGACAGGTGGACATCAAGGACAACGCCCCAGACAAAGCAGGGCTTGCGGAGGCTGTGGAGGACCCCAGGGTGAAGGCGGTGCTGATTCAGCGCAGCAAGGGCTACTCCACCCGGGCCACCCTGTCCGTGGCGGAAATTGGCGAGCTGACCGCCATCGTGAAGGCACACAACCCCAACGCCGCCGTCATCGTGGACAACTGCTATGGGGAGTTTGTGGAGACGGTGGAGCCCACCCAGGTGGGGGCCGACCTGATTGTGGGCAGCCTGATTAAGAACCCCGGCGGGGGGCTGGCCCCCATGGGGGGCTATGTGGCGGGCCGCCACGACCTGGTGGAGGCCGCCGCCATGCGTTTGACGGTGCCCGGCATTGGACGGGAGTGCGGCGCCACCCTGGGTTACAACCGCCAGCTCTACCAGGGCCTGTTCCTGGCCCCCCACACCGTGGCCCAGGCGGTGAAAACCGCCGTCTTTGGCGCCCGGCTGATGGAGCTGATGGGCTACGAGACGGAGCCCCGCTCCAACGAGACCCGGCACGATATTATTCAGATGATCTCCCTGAACCAGCCGGAGGCGGTGGTGAAGTTCTGCAAGGGCATCCAGTCCGGCTCCCCGGTGGACAGCTATGTGACCCCGCTGCCCTGGGATATGCCCGGCTATGAGGATCAGGTGATTATGGCGGCGGGGGCCTTCATTCAGGGGGCCTCTATCGAGCTGTCCGCCGACGCCCCCATGCGCCCGCCCTATACGGTCTACCTGCAAGGGGGGCTGACCTACGAGTCGGGGAAGACCGGCCTGATGCTGGCGGCGGAGGAGCTGCTGAAGGAATCATAAAATCGCCCCGGCGCGACTATCCTGCCTTTAGAGGTGGTGGTATGCGCCGACGGAAGAACACACGCAGGGCGAGGGCATCCCGCAGAAGGAGGAGGCTCCTCCTTCTGTTTGGGCTGCTCCTGGGCCTGTGCGGAGCGGTGGCCCTGGTGACGGATGCGCAGATGCGGCCGGCCATGATTGCGGTGGCCTCCTCCGAGCTGCAAAATCGCCTCACGGTCAAAACGTCAGAGGTGTGGGAAACGCTGGAGGAGGAAGAAGGCGTGTCCCTGTCCGAGGCGCTGCAGCTCCACTACGCATCGGACGGGAGCATTGCCGCCGTGTCCGTGGACACCGACATTCTGAACCGGCTGGGCTCGACCCTGGCCACCCGGCTGACGGAGGCATTCAGCGATATGGAGCGGGAAACGGTGGAAATCCCTCTGGGAACCGCCCTGGATTTCCCACTCTTTTCCGGCCTGGGCCCCAATGTGCAGGTGGAGGTGCTGGACGTGGGCCATGTGACGGCGGCGTTTGACAGCGCCTTTCAGGATGCGGGCATCAATCAGACCATTTACAGTGTGAATCTGCTGCTGTCGGCGGAGGTGATCCTGCTGCTGCCGGGGGGAACCTACACCCTGACGGTGGAGAGCGTTCTGCCTGTGGCGGAAACGATTCTGCTGGGGGATGTCCCCCAGGAGTACGTCTCCGTCTCCGGCACCCACAGCGCGTCAGACAGCCTTGCGGAGGAATGAGGAAGACTATGGAAATCAAGGAACAAATCATGCAGTTGCGGGATACGCTGAATGAGTGGAATTATCAATACTATGTGCTGGACGCGCCCACGGTGCCGGACTACGAGTATGACCGGACGCTGCGGGAACTGGAGACGCTGGAGGCGGCCCATCCGGAGTATGACGCTCCGGATTCCCCCACAAAGCGGGTGGGGGGCGCAGTTTTGGAGCAGTTCCAGAGCGTCCGCCACGAGGTGCCGCTGCAATCCCTCCAGGATGTGTTCGAGGCGCAGGAGCTGGAGGCCTTTGAAAAACGGATGCAGGAGGCCATGGCGGCGCCGGACTATGTGGTGGAGCCAAAGGTGGACGGCCTCTCCGTGGCTCTGGAGTATGAGGACGGCGTCCTGATTCGTGGCGCCACCCGTGGAGACGGCCAGGTGGGGGAGGACGTGACGGAAAACCTGAAAACCGTCCGCTCCATCCCCTTAAAGCTGGAAAACGCCCCACACCGGCTCATCGTGCGGGGGGAGTGCTATATGTCCCGCAGGACCTTCGCCCGGCTGAATGACCAGCGGGAGCTGAACGGGGAGCCCCTCTTTGCCAACCCCCGGAATGCGGCGGCGGGTTCCCTCCGCCAGCTGGACCCCAAAATCGCGGCACAGCGGCGATTGGACTGCATCATCTTCAACATCCAGCTCACCGACGGGGAAACTTTTGAGACGGATTCCGCCGCCCTGGACTGGCTGGAGACGCTGAAATTCAGGGTCATCCCCCACCCGGTACTCTCTGACCCGGCAGATGTGCAGTCCGCCATCGATGCCATGGGGGAGAACCGGGAGCAGTACCCCTATGAAATCGACGGAGCGGTTGTAAAGCTGAACCGCCTGACAGAGCGGGAAACGTTAGGTTCCACCGCGAAATTTCCCCGGTGGGCGGTGGCCTGGAAGTATCCCCCGGAGCAGAAGCCCACGAAAGTGGTGGACATTGTGGTGCAGGTGGGCCGCACCGGCGTGCTGACCCCCAAGGCGGTGGTGGAGCCGGTGCGCCTGGCCGGGACGACGGTGACCAACGCCACCCTGCACAATCAGGACTTCATCACGGAAAAGGATATCCGCATCGGGGACACCGTCATCGTCCAGAAGGCGGGGGAGATCATCCCCCAGGTGGTGGCGGTGGACAGGGACAAGCGCCCGGCGGAGAGCGTCCCCTATCATATGCCGGAGCAGTGCCCCGTCTGCGGCGCGCCGGTGGTGCGGGACGAGGACGGGGTGGCCCTCCGCTGTACCGGCATCGAGTGCCCCGCCCAGCTGCTCCGCACTCTGGTACACTTCGCCAGCCGGGACGCCATGGACATTGAGCATCTCGGCCCCGCCGTGGTCCAGTCCCTCATCGACGCGGGGCTGGTGTCCACCCCCGGCGACCTGTACGCCCTGAAGGCGGAGGACGTGGCCGGGCTGGACCGCATGGGGCAGAAGTCCGCGGAAAATCTGATCGCCGCCATCGAGCGGTCCAAACATCAGGACGTCAGCAGGCTGATCTGCGCCTTCGGCGTCCGCCAGGTGGGAACCAAGGCGGCCCAGACGCTGGCCCGAACGTTCCAAAATCTGGACGCACTGATGCAGGCTTCGGAGGAGGAGCTGACGGCGGTGCCGGACATCGGGGCCATCACTGCCCGATTTTTGGTGGACTGGTTCGCCGACCCCCAATCCCGGCATTTGATTGAAACCCTCCGCAAGGCGGGGGTGAACTTTGCCAGCACCGAGGCCCCGGTGGGCACCCGGTTCGCCGGGATGACCTTCGTGCTGACGGGGACGCTGGAGCATATGACCCGCAATGAGGCGAAGGCCCTGGTGGAGCAAAACGGCGGCAAGGTGTCCGGTTCCGTCTCCAAAAAGACCACCTATGTGGTGGCCGGGGAGGTTGCGGGCAGCAAGCTGACCAAAGCGCAGGCCCTGGGGGTCACTATCCTGACGGAGCAGGAATTTCTGGAACTGCTGGACTAAATTGCCTGCCCGGTTCTTTGCAGAGAACGAAAAACGCCCTTGCATATTCGTGCAAGCTGTCGTATAATAAAAAACAGATGGCTTTGGAAAGGCAAGCCCCTTCCGGAGCGGAATCAAGGTGAAGCAGCGTGAATATTCGTTTTGCCCAGCGCATGGATGCGTTTCAGCCGGGCATTTTCAACGTCCTGGACGAAAAGCGGAAGGAACTGGAGGCGGCAGGTCGGCAGGTCTACAACCTGTCCGTAGGCACGCCGGACTTCCCGCCGGACGACCATGTGATGGCGGCGCTGGTGGGCAGGGCCTGCCAGCCTAAAGAATATCAGTACTCCCTGGGCGACCTGCCGGAGCTGCACACAGCGGTGCAGCACTGGTATCAGCGCCGGTACGGCGTGGCGCTGGCGGCGGATGAGATCATGTCGGTGAACGGCAGCCAGGAGGGCCTGGCCCATATCGCCTGGGCGCTGTGCGACCCGGGGGACGTGGTGCTGTGTCCCAACCCCGGCTATCCCATCTTCGCCGTGGGGCCGGAGCTGTGCGGTGCGGAGATCGCCTACTACGACCTGCTGCCGGAGCGGCATTATCTGCCTGACCTGGACGCCATCGACCCGGAGCTGGCCCGGCGGGCGAAGATGATGGTGGTCTCCTACCCCCTGAACCCGGTCTGTGTGACGGCCCCCCAGTCCTTCTATGAGGAGCTGGTGGCCTTTGCCCGGCGGTACAACATCATCATCGTCCACGACAACGCCTATTCGGACATACTGTTCGACGGCAGGGAAGGGCGCTCCTTCCTGTCAACGCCCGGGGCGAAAGAGGTAGGCGTGGAGCTGAACAGCCTGTCGAAAACCTACTGTCTGACGGGATGCCGCGTCTCCTTCGTGGTGGGGAACCGGGACATTGTGAAGAAGTTCTCCACCCTCCGCAGCCAGATCGACTACGGCATCTTCTACCCCATCCAGTACGCGGCCATTGCGGCGCTGGAGGGGCCCCAGGACGGCGTGGCCCGGCGGCGGGCCAACTATCAGGCCCGGCGGGACGCCCTCTGCGGCGGTCTCCGGTCCATCGGCTGGAACGTGCCGGACAGCGAGGGCACCATGTTCGCCTGGGCCCCCATTCCCAAGGGGTTTGACAGCTCGGTGGACTTCTGCTTCCAGCTGCTGGATAAAACCGGCGTGCTCTGTACGCCGGGCAGCGCCTTCGGCAGTCTGGGGGAGGGCTATGTGCGGTTTGCACTGGTGCTGCCGCCGGAGCGTATTCAGGCGGCGGTGGCCGCCATTCGGGACAGCGGAGTTTTAAGGAACCCCTGAACAAATGCACTTCGGCGCCTTGCGGTAAATTTGCGCCATAAATGCGTTGCAAAATCTTGAAATCCGTCAGGATTACCCTCAAGGGGTATGCCCGCGCCTAACGGCGCTCCTGATCCTGCGCGCT
>JAJQCJ010000128.1:0-6375 GCA_021202775.1 Clostridiales bacterium
TTTACACCGGAAATTGATTTGTTGAACTGTGAAATTGTAATTGCTCAGAGGTTCCTTAGCAAAATCCTGAGCCAGCTTGCTGGCGAAGCCACTTAAAAAGATAGGTAGTACCGTAAAGTTTCTGATAACGGAGGTGCCCCGAGCTTCCCCCTGAGCCGCCCTCTTTCCCCCATTTCTCGGCGGCACGAGAAATGGGGCCCGCCCGGAGGGCAAAACCTTTTTCCTTTATCCTGCCTTATCTAAGGAGGAAATGTCCGGGCGCACACTGTGCGCCCCTACGGAAAGACGGATGACGGAGTGCAACTCCCTGAAACTGACAACATTTCCCACAACAGACAGAAAGGTGTGGATATTGCATGAGTATCGAAGAACGTGTGCAGGCCGTTCAGGCCCGCATCCGGGCGGCGGAGCTGGCGGCGGGCCGACCCGAAGGCAGCGTCACCCTGGTGGCCGCCACCAAGGTGCAGACGGACGACACCATCCGGGCGGCCATCGCCGCGGGGATCACCGTCTGCGGAGAGAACCGGGTGCAGGAGTTCACCGCCCACGACGCGGCGGGGGCCTACGCGGGGGCCGACGTGCAGTTCATCGGCCACCTGCAAAAGAACAAGGTGAAATACCTGGTGGGCAGGGTCAGCCTGATTCAGTCGGTGGACAGCCCGGCCCTCCTGGAGGCCATCAGCAACCGGGCACAGCGCCTGGGCGTGGTGCAGGATATTCTCATCGAGGTGAACATCGGTGAGGAGGCCTCCAAGTCCGGCGTCCGGCGGGAGGAGGCGGCGGCGCTGCTGGCCCTGGCCGACACCCTCCCCGGCGTCCGGGCCAGAGGACTGATGGCGATTCCCCCCGTCAGCCGGGAGCCGGGAGGAAATCGGCCGTTTTTTGCCGAACTCTATCAGCTTTTTGTTGACATCAGGGGACAAATGGGCCATAATAATAGTGATTTGGACTGCCTGTCCATGGGAATGAGCGGCGACTTTGAGGACGCCATCGCAGAAGGCGCCACCATGGTGCGGGTGGGGACGGCCCTGTTCGGCCCCCGGCCCCCCATGCGTCAGCAGGGCTGAGCTGTGCGCCGGCAGGGTTGAGGAACCGCGCTCTGCACTCTGCGCCCTGCACAGGCTGAATCGTCAATTTTCCCTTGAAGGAGGAACATAATAATGGGTTTTATGGATGAATTGAAGCGCCTCGCCCGGCCCTATGAGGATGAGGAGGAAGAAACGGAAGCCCCCAGCAACACCGCCTCCATTGAGGAGGAACGCAGCCGCCGGGCCGCCGACCAGACCCCGGATGAGCCGGAGTATGTGCCTTTCCCCTCCCCGGCACAGGACCATTCCAATAAGGTGGTCACCATGAACACCACCACCCAGCTGAAGGTGGTGCTGGTGAAGCCCACCCAGTTTGAGGACGCCTCCGCCATTGCGGATCACCTGCGGGACAAGCGGACGGTGGTGCTGAACCTGGAGGGCACCGAGAAGGATATTGGCCGCCGCCTGCTGGATTTCCTCTCCGGCGTGGCCTATGCCCAGGAGGGCAAGATCAAGAAGGTGGCCCGCTCCACCTACATCATCACCCCCTACAATGTGGACATCGTGGGCGATCTGCTGGACGAGCTGGAGAAGAACTCCGGTATGTATTTCTAAGCAGATAACAGAATTCTGACAGCGCACTTCGGGCGGGGGGAGCCTGCCCAGACAGACAGAAAAGGAGGATTTCTGTTATGATGACACCCCAAGAGGTAGCGGAATACGGCTTCGCCAGAGGAAAGCTGGGCGGCTATAACACCGCCGATGTGGACAGCTTTATGGAGGCCGTCACCACCGATTACACCGCCCTGTATAAGGAAAACGCGGGGCTGAAAAACAAGCTGAAGGTGCTGGCCACCAAGCTGGCGGAGTACCGGGAGACGGAGGAATCCATGCGCTCCATCGTGTCCACCGCCCGGCGGATGGCGGACGGCATCGTGGCCGAGGCGGAGGCCCACCGCCAGCAGATGCTGCAGGAGGCCGACGGCGAGGTGGCTGAGTACCGCAATCAGCTCCAGCAGGAGATCGCCGACGCGGAGGCTCAGCTGGCCGCCGCCCAGGAATCCACCCGCAGCTTCGTCACCACCGTCCGGAGCCTGGTGTCCAGAGAGCTGAACTTTCTGGACCAGATCAGCGCCGTGAAGAGCGAGGAGCCCGCCCCCCAGGTGCCGGAGATGAAGGAGGAGATCGCCGTCACCGCCGCCGCCATTGACGACTCCATCCGCCAGATGCTCTCCGAGGAGGAGCTGGCTGCCCTGGACGCCGCCGGGGCCGAGGCGGAGGCCGACCCCACCGCCGCCTATAATCAGGAGATCGACCAGCTGCTGGACGACGTCAACGCCTCCGGCGAGGAGAACGAGGCCACCCGGCGGGTGGATTTCTCCGACGTTGACTTTTCCAGGGATTACGAGACCTGACCCATAGAAATCCGCTTTGCACGGAGACCCCTCCACCGGCTGCTACCGGTTCCCATTATCCAGTAGGGGCGCACAGTGTGCGCCCGGCCGACCTTTCCGCTTCGGAAAAGGCGGTTGAAAGGGAAGGGGTTTTGCCCTCACGGTGGACTTCCTTAGAGAACGTTCGCTATCGAGACTTTGCCCGGCCTTCCCTGCCGGGAAGCGGAGCCTTGACTACCGCCTGCTGACCATTTACGGTATCCTCCTCGGCCAGTGACCCTCGCCAGCATAGCTGGCATCGGTTTCCGGCTAAAAATGTGCCACTGGCACATTTTTGGACGCCGTAAATTACTCCGCCAAGAAAAGTAGCAAAAGAAGGCGGCTCAGGGGGAAGCTCGGGGCCTCGCTCCCCCCCCTAAGAACCCCTCTCCTATCCCAATAGGGCTTCGCGCTGTCCAGCCCGTAAGTGGTCTATTCCATCAGAGACGATGTGACTTGATACGCACCAAAGCTGCCGCCGATGGCGGCTGGATACGATTGCCACCCGTTCCGCCCTGCCGGAGGCGGGCGTAACGTGGCGGCAATTTTGTCGTCCTTTGGTCGTGGACATCTGACTGTCCCACTACGGCTTACTCCTAACGGAGGGTAAGTTGATAACATTACTGGCTGGCTGCTAGGTCAGCCTGAGGGGATTTCTTCGGTATCCCTCACCGAACCCCCGATTTCCATGAACCTGACCCCGCCAACGCCGGGAAAAAAGAAAAAAGTAAAGAGGTAAGCAAGACCATGCCAGATTATAACAAGACCATCCTACTGCCCAAGACGGACTTCCCCATGCGGGCGGCGCTGGCCAGGCGCGAACCCGCCATGCTGGACGAGATGTACCGGAAGGACGTATACAAGAAGCTGATGAAGAAGAACGAGGGCAAGCCCCGGTTCGTTCTTCACGACGGCCCTCCCTATGCCAACGGCGACATTCACATCGGCACCGCCATGAACAAGGTGCTGAAGGACTTCATCGTCCGCTCCAAGAACATGATGGGCTATCAGGCCCCCTATATCCCCGGCTGGGACACCCACGGTATGCCCATCGAGACCGCCATTCAGAAGAAGGGCGTCAAGCGCAATGAGATGCCTGTGCCGGAGTTCCGGGACAAGTGCCGGGCCTTCGCCATGGAGCAGCTGAACCGTCAGCGGGACAGCTTCAAGCGGCTGGGGGTCATCGGCGACTGGGACGATCCCTATATCACCTTAAAGCCGGAGTTCGAGGCCAAGCAGGTAGAGGTCTTTGGGGCCATGGCGGAGAAGGGGCTGATCTATCAGGGTCTGAAGCCCACCTACTGGTGCCCCACCTGCGAGACCGCCCTGGCCGAGGCCGAGGTGGAGTATCAGGACGACCCGGTCACCACCATCTACGTCAAGTTTAAGGTCCATGACGACAAGGGCAAGCTGGCACAGTACGGCGACCTGGACAAGATGTACTTCGTCATCTGGACCACCACCACCTGGACCCTCCCCGGCAACGTGGCCATCTGCCTGAACGCCGGGCTGGAGTACGCCCTGGTGAAGGTCCCCTCCGGCGACATCCTCATCATGGCCGCTGAGCTGGTGGACAATGTCATGGCAGAGAGCGGCATCACCGAATACGAGACGGTGGCCACCCTGTACGGCGACGAGTTTGAATATATGACCGCCTACCATCCCTTTATGGAGCGGGATTCCCTCATCATCCTGGGCGACCATGTCACCTTGGACGCCGGCTCCGGCTGCGTCCACACCGCCCCCTCCTTCGGCCTGGACGACTTCTATATCTGCCAGAAGTACGACCAGCTGGAGACGGGCATCGACATGGAGGTGTCCGTCAACGCCCAGGGCTATCTGAACGAGTTTGCGGGCAAGTACGCCGGGCTCCATGTCACCAAGGCCCATCCCGTCATCTATAAGGATCTGGTGGAGAGTGGTGCGCTGCTGTCCAGCAAGGACCTGACCCACTCCTACCCCCACTGCTGGCGGTGCAAGAAGCCCGTCATTTTCCGGGCCACTCAGCAGTGGTTCGCCAGCGTGGACGCCATCAAGGATCAGGCCGTGGCCGCCTGCGACTCCATCCAGTGGAAGCCGGAGTGGGGCAAGGAGCGGATGATCTCCATGATTCGGGAGCGGAGCGACTGGTGCATCTCCCGTCAGCGCACCTGGGGCGTGCCCATCCCCATCTTCTTCTGCCGGGACTGCGGCAAGCCCTACTGCACGCCGGAGTCCATCGCAAAAGTCTCCGCCATCTTCAAAGAGGAGGGCTCCAACGCCTGGTGGGCCAGGTCTGAGGAGGAACTGGTGCCGGAGGGGGCAGCCTGCTCCTGCGGCTGCACCTCCTTCCGGAAGGAGAAGGACATTCTGGACGTGTGGTTCGACTCCGGCTCCACCTGGAAGGCGGTGTGTGAGGAGCGGCCTGAGCTGACCTACCCCGCCGACCTGTACCTGGAGGGCGGCGACCAGTATCGCGGCTGGTTCCAGTCCTCCATGCTGACCTCCATCGCCGCCAACGGCGTCGCCCCCTATAAGCAGATCGTCACCCACGGCTGGACGGTGGACGGCCAGGGCAAGGTCATGCACAAGAGCCAGGGCAACGCCATCTCTCCCCAGGACACCATCAAGGAGTACGGCGCGGACATCTTCCGCCTGTGGGTATCCTCCGCGGACTACACTCAGGATATGCGGCTGTCCAAGGCCATCCTGAAACAGCTCTCCGACACCTATCTGAAAATCCGCAACACCAGCCGGTATATCCTGGGCAACCTGAACGGCTTCGACCCGGACAGGGACATGGTGGCGGTGGCCGACCTGCTGCCTCTGGACAAGTGGGCGGTGGCCGCCCTGAACAGGCTGGCAGGGAAGGTGTGGGACGCCTACGACAGCTATGACTTCCATGTGGTCTACCGCGAGGTGTACAACTTCTGCGTGGTGGAGATGTCCAACTTCTACCTGGACATCATCAAGGACCGGCTGTACTGCGAAGCGGCGGACTCCCTGGAGCGGAGAAGCGCCCAGAGCGCCATCTATCGCATCCTGGACGGCCTGGTGCGGATGATCGCCCCCATCCTGGCCTTCACCAGTGAGGAGATCTGGCAGGCCATGCCCCACGACGCCTCCGCCGACGGAGAGGCGGTGCTGCTGAACCAGCTGCCCCGGTACCGGGAGGACCTGGCCCTCACCGAGGAAGAGGAAGCCTACTGGCAGAGCCTGATGAACCTGAAATCCGACGTGAATCTGGCGCTGGAGCAGGCCCGCACCAGCAAGCTGTGCAAGAAGAGCACCGACGCCAGCGTCACCCTGTACCTGACCGGCGAGGCGGTGGAGGTGTACAACACCGTGAAGGACGCCAAACTGAACGACCTGTTCATCGTCTCCAAGGTCACCGCCGTGGAAGGCAGCGGCGACGGGGTGGAAGGGGTCAGCGTTCCCGGCCTCACCGTCAAGGTGGAGGTGGACACCGACTACAAGTGCCCCCGCTGCTGGCTCCACAACGCCGCCATCACCCAAGAGGGCGGTCTCTGCCCCCGGTGCGCCAACGCCGTGAAGGGGCTGGAGCTGGAGTAACAGGATTCCCCATAGCGTGATTGCGCCCCCCGGCCCGCTGGGCCGGGGGGCTTGGTTTCCTTTGGCAAGGAAAGAGAAAGGAACTGCGTGTTGCCCTCCGGGGGCCGTCCGTTCCTTGGGCAGCAGTGACGCAGCGGTTACAACAACCTCCTGCCTCCCCTGAAAGGGGAGGTGCCTCTGCAAGAGGCGGAGGGGTGGTTCTCCTTTGGCAGTGACGCAGCAGTTGCAACAACCTCCCGCCTCCCCTGAAAGGGGAGGTGCCTCTGCAAGAGGCGGAGGGCTGGTTCTCCTTTGGCAAGAAAAGAGGAAGGAACTGCGTGTTGCCCTCCGGGGGCCGTCCGTTCCTTGGGCAGCAGTGACGC
>JAJQCJ010000128.1:6475-6690 GCA_021202775.1 Clostridiales bacterium
CCCCTGAAAGGGGAGGTGCCTCTGCAAGAGGCGGAGGGGTGGTTCTCCTTTGGCAAGGAAAGAGAACGGAACTGCGTGTTGCCCTCCGGAGGCCGTCCGTTCCTTAGATGAGGATACTGGAAGGAAATAGAGTGTTTGCCCTTGCCAGGGCATGGCCTTGACTACCGCCTGCTGACTATTTATGGTATCCTCCTCGGTCAGTGACCCTCGCCAGC
>JAJQCJ010000048.1 GCA_021202775.1 Clostridiales bacterium
CAAAGATTTACGCGTCCCTGATTGAGAAGGGGAAGAAAACGCTGGAGGACGTGCCGGAGAGCATCCGGGCAGAGGTTGAGGCCCTGCTGGAAGAAAACTGACAGGAGGTCGGGCCAATGGATACCCCCATCACCCGGGCGGAGCATGAGGAGTTCCGCCGCACGGTCAATGCAGAGTTCGAGACGCTGACCGCCGAAAACGCCCGGCAGAATCACCGGCTGGAAAAGCTGGAATCCGTGACAGACCAGATCAACAAGCTGGCCATGTCCGTGCAGGAGCTGGCCCAGAGCGTCAAGGCCATGTCCGAGACGCAGGCCAAAGAGGATGACCGGCTCAAGGCCCTGGAGGACCGGGACGGCCAGAAGTGGCGGGACGCCCTGAAAATCGTCGGCACCGCCGTGGCCGGGGCCCTTGTGGGGGCGCTGTGCGCATGGCTGGGGCTGGCGTGAGCTTTGACCTAAAAGGTCAAAGCAAGGTCAAAACTGACCTTGTAGAAAACTTGTAGAAAACTTGCACGGGACTGTACAGGTCGCAAGTTACCCACAAGTTACCCACAAGTTCGCAAAATGGAAGGGAATGATAAAATTGACAACCGTCATTGACAGAATTAAAAACCTTGACTGGTGGAAAGCCGCCGCTGCCCGAGCCGTCAAAACCATGGCACAGGCCGCGTTGAGTTACGCCGGCACCTCCGCCGTGCTGTGGGAGGTCAACTGGCAAGGCGTTGTTGGTGCGGCGCTGCTGGGCGGCCTGACCAGCCTGCTGACCAGTCTGGCGGGCCTGCCGGAGGTGGCGGAGACGGGGGTGGCTGCGTAATGGCAACGATTTATGTGGGCTCCGCCCGACACGATGAAAACGGGACCTACACCGGCGGCGCGGCGGGGGACCAGCTGCAAACCAGCTCCACCAACGACACTGCCGGGGAGGTGTCCATGCAGAAGATGTACACCCATTCCAAAGGCTGGTACATTCTGCGGCCAAAGGAAGCGGGCGGCGCGGACAAACTGGCGGCGGCCATGAAGCTGGCGTGCAACAACGCCAACCTGGGGTATGACCAGGGCGGCCGGGGCGGCGTAATCACCAACGGCATCGACAGCGCGGTCAAGACGGAGTGCGACTGCTCCAGTCTGGTGCGGGCGTGCGTCAAATATGCCCTGGGGACTGACCCCGGCAACTTCACCACGCTGACCGAGGCGGAAACGCTGGCGGCCACGGGGCTGTTTGAGGAAAAGACCGCCTACACATCCCAAACCGCAACGCCGGTGTACAACGGGGACGTACTGGTGACGAAAACCAAGGGGCATACCGTCATCGTGGTCAGCGGGAACCCGCGAAGCGCCACAACCACGACCACAGCCACAGAGGAGGCACACGATATGGACACTTTGAGAAACGGCGACACCGGCCAGCAGGTCACGGTGCTGCAAAAACTGCTGAACCAGCTGGGGAGCAGCCTGACCGAGGACGGTGACTTCGGCAGCAAGACCGAGGCCGCCGTGAAGAGCTATCAGAAGGGGCAGGGGCTGACGCAGGACGGGATTTGCGGGCCTAAGACCTGGGTGGCGATTTTGGCGGTATGAGTTAAAACAGCCGGAGGAGCATCGCATTTGATGCTCCTCCGGTTTTCTGTCATTCATCAATACATTATAATAATACAAGGGAACCTTTTTCACGTTTTGTCCGGCTCGTCATAGGTATCCAAAAAGCTGTGTACCCCGTCGGCGTCTTTATACGCCAGCACCGTACTCAAATTCACGTTTTCCAATGCGTGAAAGATGTTGTACTCCACCTGAGGATTCTTTTCCTTCAAGGTGCGGATCAGCTGCTTCGTCTCCAGACGCTTGGAGGCGCTGTCCCCGGTGCCCCGGACGCTGCACGTCTCCGTGAACTTGCAGGCGCACTGTAGGAAGTGGAGGTCGTTGTAGTCCCGCCAGCGCTTGATGTCCTCCTCCCGAATCAGGTACATGGGGCGAATCAGCTCCATCCCCGGGTGGTTGGTGCTGTGGAGCTTGGGCATCATGGTCTGCACCTGACCGCCGAACAGCATCCCCATCAGGTTCGTCTCAATCACATCGTCAAAATGGTGCCCCAGGGCGATTTTGTTGCAGCCCAGCTTTTGCGCCTCTTTATAAAGGTAGCCCCGGCGCATCCGGGCGCAGAGATAGCAGGGGGACTTCTCCACATGGAACACCGAGTCGAAGATATCCGTCTCAAACACGTGGATGGGCACCGACAGCATCCGGGCGTTCCGCTCGATGATCTCCCAGTTGGCGGGGCTGTAGCCCGGGTCCATGACCAGGTACTCCACCTCAAAGGGAAACTTGTTGTGGAGCTTTAGCTCCTGGAACAGCTTGGCCATCAGCATGGAGTCCTTGCCCCCGGAGATGCACACCGCAATTTTGTCCCCCGGCTGCACCAGTTCATAGGTCTGGATGGCCTTGGCGAATTTGCTCCACAGCTGTCGGTGGAACTTTTTGCGGATGCTCTTTTCCACCTCCGCCGCCCGGTTCTCCTCCTGCATCAACTTCTGCCGGAGCCAGCCGTAGTAGCCCTCCGGCAGGTCGTAGACGGGATACCCCGCTTCCCGCAGCGCCTGGGCCAGCTGGCCGCTGACCGCCCCGCTCTTGCAGCAAAGCAGGGGTTTCTTCCCCCGGGGCAGCTGAGCCGGGTCTGCGCGCAGCGTCTCCAGAGGCAGGTTTACCGCCCCCGGCATGTGGCCGTAGGCGAAAGCGACCTCGTCCCGGATATCGATAATCTGATAGTCCTCCGGGCTGGCCTGCCAGTCCTGTAATGTCACCGTCCAAGTCTCCATAGCGATACCCTCCAAAGCTTGTGTTTATTATAGCAATGAAGCGCCGAAGTGTCAACGCCGCCCGCCGGGATTCGGCAAATCTCCTTGCCAGAACCGCGTTTCTGTGCTATGCTAATGGAAACAGGTTTAGAGGAAAGGAACTAACCGCATGAAAGTGTTACACATTGGCAAGGAAGGCAATATGGAGCGCTACACCGTCCCCACCCCCTTCATTCAGCAGCTGGAAAAGGTCAGCCTGCCCAACGGGCTGGACGCCGCCCGGTATCTGGAGGCCGCCGGGGATGCGGACTTCATCATCGCCGACGCGGTGGCCCCCGTCACCGGGGAACTGATTCGGGGGATGCCCAACCTGAAACTGATTCACTCCGAAGGGGTGGCCTTCAACAGCTTCGACGTGGCGGCCGCCACCGCCCAACACGTCTACGTCTGCAACTGCCAGGGGATGAACGCCTCCGCCGTGGCGGAGCAGGCCATTCTGCTGATGGTGGGGATGCTGCGCAATGTAGCGAACAACGACGCCGCCGTCCGCGCCGGCAGGCAAATCACCACCAAGGAGGGCTACATGAAGCGGGGCGACCTGCGGGAGCTGGCAGACTGCTCCGTGGGGTTGGTGGGCTTCGGCGACATCGCCCAGGCCACCGCGAAGCTGCTGCGGGCCTATGGTGTGGAAGAAATTTACTACTATAAACGCCATTCCCTGCCGCAGGAGGCGGAGCGGCAGCTGGGGGCGACCTATCTGCCGCTGGAGGAACTGCTGAGCCAGTCCGACATCGTCAGTCTGCACCTTCCGGTCTCCCCCGCCACGATGCACACCGCTGACGACGCCTTCTTCGCCCAAATGAAACAGGGCAGCTATTTTGTCAACACCGCCCGTGGGGAGCTGGTGGACGATGAGGCAATGGTGCGGGCCCTGGCCTCCGGCAGGCTGGCCATGGCCGGGCTGGACACCCTGAACCACGAACCGGTACAGCCGGATCACTACCTCCTCCATCAGCCGGAGGAGATCAGCCGCAGGCTGCTTTTCAGCCCCCACATCGGCGGCATCACCGCCTCCAGCTTCCGCCGGGGCTACCAGATGGTCTGGGAGGACATCCAGGCCGCGGCGGAGGGACGGACTCCCCGCCGCGCCGTGAACCGCTGGTAAGGGCCCGTTCGTCCATTTGACAGGAATTTTCCGGAAAACCGTCTCGTTTTTTCCCATTCTGCCCCTTCCACACACCATTCGGATATGATAAGATGAAATAGAGCAAATTCGGCTCCGCCTCAGGCGGAACAAATCCAACACCGGGAGTTGTGCAATATGAAAGAGTTTCAGCCCATAAAAGAGGGCAAGGTGCGGGAGATCTATGACAACGGCGACAGCCTGATTATGGTGGCCACCGACCGCATTTCCGCCTTTGACGTGATTTTGAAAAACAAAATCAGCCGGAAGGGTACCGTCCTGACCCAGATGTCCAAATTCTGGTTTGACTATACCAAAGACCTGCTGCCCAACCATATGCTGTCCGTGGACGTGGCGGATATGCCGGAGTTCTTCCGGCAGCCCCAGTTCGACGGCAACAGTATGATGTGCAAAAAGCTCACCATGCTGCCCATCGAGTGCATCGTCCGGGGCTATATCACCGGCAGCGGCTGGGCCAGCTACCAGAAAACCGGCGTCGTCTGCGGCATCACCCTCCCCGCCGGCCTCAGGGAGTCCGACAAGCTGCCGGAGCCGATTTACACCCCCAGCACCAAGGCAGAGATCGGCGACCATGACGAGAATATCTCCTATGAACAGAGCATCACCGTGCTGGAGAAGGCCTTCCCCGGCAAGGGTGAGGAATACGCCGCCAAGCTGCGGGACTACACCATCACCCTGTACAGGCAGTGCGCGGAGTATGCCCTGAGCCGCGGCATCATCATTGCCGACACCAAGTTTGAGTTTGGTCTGGATGAGGAAGGCAACATTGTCCTGGGAGACGAAATGCTGACCCCGGACTCCTCCCGCTTCTGGCCCCTGGAGGGCTACGAGCCGGGCCACGGCCAGCCCTCCTTTGACAAGCAGTTCGTCCGTGACTGGCTGAAGGCCAACCCGGACAGCGACTATGACCTGCCCCAGGAGGTCATCGACAAGACCATCGCCAAGTATCTGGAGGCCTATGAGCTGCTGACCGGCAAGGCGCTGGCGTAACCGATTTTGTGAAGCAGCGTCCTCAAAGCGGATTCTTCCGCTTTGGGGACGTTTTTTCCGGGGACGGCACGCTATTCACAGTCTATTCACAAATGTTTCAATATTTGTTCAAACTCCCTTTCGCCCGATTTGCTACAATAAGGATGTTCCAAGTATCCCATTTACTTGAATGATCTTCCTCTTTCTCTTCTTTCTTTTCAGGTTGCTCCCCGTCGATTCTGTTCGGCGGGGAGCAATCCTGTCTGTCAGGAAACGCCCGGAGCGCGCATGGCGCTCCGGGCGTTTGGGCTTTTTTGCTTCTCAGACGGTTATTCTTCGTCGGGATGGGTTTCGTTGGCCTGGTCGATGAAGGCGTCCAGCCCGGCCAGAGGGTCTACGCCGCCGTCAGAGGATTCCTCCTCAGCCTCCGGCTCCGCCGCCGACTGCGGGGCTTCCTCCTCCACGGTTTCCACATCCGCCTGGTCGGACAGCTCCCGAATTTTCGCATCGTTGATGGCGATTTTGGCCAGGGCCTCGTCAATAGTGGCGCAGACGCCGAAGAATTCCGGCTCCGTAGAGATGCCGTACTTCTCAAAGTACAGCCTGCCCAGCTCGGTGTAAGCCTTGCGCAGGGTCTCCTGCTCCCCCAGGTTAGCGGCCCGCAGCTTTGCGATATTGGACAGGGTGCGGGCCTTGCCGGCGCCGGTCTGGGCCAGGTCG
This sequence comes from Clostridiales bacterium, assembly GCA_021202775.1. GTDB lineage: Bacteria > Bacillota > Clostridia > Oscillospirales > Oscillospiraceae > Onthomonas. The sequence goes on from JAJQCJ010000048.1 coordinate 5,685, forward strand.
GCGCCGGTCTGACGCAGATCCATCACTTTGGACTTGAGATACTCCACGTTAAATGCCATAGTTGATTCCTCCTGAATAAAATGATAAACGGCAGTTTCCCTTTCATGGTATCCCCTTCTCCGTGTGAAGGCAAGGGAACGCTGCGGGGCGTCACCCCTCCACCGTCACAAAGGTTTTCCGGGGCAGCTCCGCCGCGAAGGGCCCTGCGTCCTCAAAGCAGGAGCAGGCCAGGTCGGTGTTCAGCAGCCGGACGCAGCAGCCCTGCAGCAGGCCCAGGGGCAGGCTGCCGTCCGCCACAGCGTCCACCAGGTCGGAGATGTTCTTCTCACAGCCGGGCATCTGCACATCGTTGCCCGCATAGACGCACATGGGCGAGGAGGAACAGCCGTACTTCCGGCCGGGGAGGCTGGAGAAGGCGATGGAGATCTGCTCATGGGAGGTGTACCAGTCCGTCATCACATACCCGGCAAAGCCGCACTCCTCCCTGGCGTAGCAGGTGAGGGTGTCGTAGCAGTTGGCGGCGTGGACGCCGTTGAGGAGGTTGTAGGAGGTCATAATGGTCATGGGCTGGCTGGCTTCGATGGCAATGCCGAAGTTCCGCAGGTAGATCTCCCGCAGGGCCCGCTCGCCCACGTGCTCGTTGACGAACATCCGGTTGTCCTCCTGGTTGTTGACGCAGAAGTGCTTGATGCTGGTGCCGATGCCGGGGTGCTTCTGAACGCCCGTCACATCGGCGGCGGCGCACAGGCCGGAGAGCAGGGGGTCCTCGGAGTAATATTCAAAGTTCCGTCCGCACAGGGGGTTGCGGTGGATATTCATGCCGGGGGCCAGCCAGATCTGCACGCCGAACTGCTCCAGCTCCGCGCCCACGATGTCGCCCATGGCCTCCACCAGCTCCAGATCCCAGGAGGCGGCCAGCAGGGAGGCGATGGGGATGGCGGTGCAGTACTGATAGTAGTCCACCTCGCCCTCCTGCTTCGGGGGCAGCTGGGAGACCAGGTCGCCGAACATCTCGCCGCCGGGCAGCAGGTTGCCCTCTGCATCGGTGCGGAAGTGGGGGGTCAGCCGCAGACCGGCGGGGCCGTCCGCGTTGGTCATGCTGCGCACACCCCGGTAGGCCAGCAGGGCGGAGGTGTCCCCTGCCGCGCCGGGAACGCCCTGGGAGGCGGAGCCGATGACAGAGCCTGCGTCCCGGGCCGTGCCCACGCACAGATCGGCCATCTCCTCCACGGTGAGCTGGGCCACCAGCTGCTCCATGGTATATGCCCCGGCCTTCACGTCCTCCATGGTGATGACGTGGTCCGTCTCCGGCGTCTTCAGCGGGGCGGGGATGCCCCCATAGGTCACGGTCTTGGTGGGGATTTGGGCGGCGTCCAGCGCGATGACCTGCGCTGCCGCCTGTTCCGCCGCCTCAGTGGGATAAGACCAGGGGGCAACCCCGGCCCTGGACAGCTCCTCAAAGGGTTCATCCAGGGGGCAGATGTTTTTCACCTGCTTTGTCACCACTGTCTCCCCCAGCGTCAGGGCGGCAGCCACTTTGGTGGAGCGGCTGTTCTGGCCCACCCGGATATAGTAGGTTCCGGCCTCCAGCACGTAGGCCGCCTTTGCCTGGTCATAGCTCTCCAGATTGGTCAGGGGGAAGGAAACGGTCAGCACCTGTTCCTCCCCAGGCCGGAGGGTGCGGGTCTTGCCGAAGGCGGCCAGCACCTGATAAGGCTTCTCCAGAGCGCCCTCCGGGGCGGAGGCGTAAATCTGCACCACCTCTTTGCCGGCGTAGGTGTCCCCGGTGTTGGTCACCTTCACGGTGACGGCGACGGTTTCCCCGCTGACCGTCACATCCAGAGGCTCCATGGCAAAGTCGGTGTATCCCAGCCCGTAGCCGAAGGGGTACAGCGGGGCAACGTTGAAGGTGTCAAAGTACCGATAGCCGACGTAAATGCCCTCTTTGTAATACTCATCGTTGCAGTTGCCGTTGTTGTGGCTGAACTCGGCGGAGGAGGGATAGTCCTCATAGTTTACCGCCCAGGTGTCCGTCAGACGGCCGGAGGGGACAGACTTGCCGGTGAGCACGTCGGCCACCACATGGCCGCCGATGTTGCCGGACTGGCTCACCAGCACCAGGGCGCTGACGCCGGGGATGGCCCGGATGGTGGCTGCGTTCAGGACGCCGCCCACGTTCAGCAGAACGATAACATTTTTGTAGCACCGGCCCAGCACCGTCAGGTTCTCCACCTCGGCGGGGAGCAGCTGATAGTCGCCGGGGGCGTTGCGCCGGTCCATCCCCTCGCCGGAGTTCCGGGCCAGCACATAGATGGCGGTGTCCGTGTCCGTGGCGGCGGCCATCTCCGGGGTGATGGGGGCCAGCGCCTGGGGGATCAGCTGCTCCGACATGCTGAGGATCAGCAGATTGCTGTGCTCCCGCTCCGCCCGTTCCTGCAGGTGGGCCAGGAAGGCGCTCCGCTCCTCCTTCGCCATGGCCTCCTGCCGATCCAGCCAGTCCTTGGTGGTGACGGTGAAGCCTGCCGCCTCCAGCCCCTGCTCAATGGTCACCACAAAGCGGGAGTTCACGTCGCCGGAGCCGGTGCCGCCCTTGACGGTGCCTCTGGCCCCGTTGCCGTAGAGGGCCACCTTGCCCACGGTTTTCAGGGGCAGCACCCCGTTGTTCTCCAGCAGCACCATGCACTCCCCGGCCAGGGCCCGGACGCGGTCCATGTGGGCCTGCTCCAAAGGGGTGACGTCCGGGGTTTTCGTTGCAAAGATTTGGTTCATATTCATTCCTCCAGTTCTGTGTTCAGTGTTTCCGCATTGATACCCTTATTATAGCAAGGTTTCCATGGAAAGACCAGAGTTTTTTGCTTTTTTTTGGGGATTGACACAGCCGCCCTTTTCCCTGCGCATCCGCATCCGCCCCGCGATTTTGCACAAAGGCCCTGAAAATTTTTCCTTCCTTTTCGGCAGAAAGTTAGAAGCAACTAATTGACAAGCTGGGTTAGTTGTGCTAAACTTACAATGTAAGGTAAGCATAGGCTAACGCGATCAGTTATACAAGGGATGGTGAATCATGATGCCGCTGTCTATGGCAAACATTGGCACAACATGGAAGGTCGATACGATCAAGGGAAAAGAGGAAACCAGACACCACCTGGAGAACCTTGGCTTTGTTCCGGGCTGCACCGTTTCCGTGGTGACTGTGCTGGGCGGTAACCTGATTGTCCGGGTAAAGGACACGCGGGTTGCCCTCAATCAATCGCTGGCCGCAAAAATCTGGGGAGAGGAAGTTTGAGCATGAAATCTCTGAAGGAAGTCGCCATCGGCGAGACCGTCACCGTCACCAAGCTGGTGGGCGAGGGTTCCGTCCGGCGCAGAATCATGGACATGGGCATCGTCAAGGGCGTCTCCATTTATGTCCGCAAGGTGGCCCCCCTGGGCGACCCCATTGAAGTCACCGTCCGGGGCTACGAACTGAGCATCCGTAAGAGCGAAGCAGAGCACATTATGGTGGAATAAGGGGCATTTTGTGTGTCTGCTTTCCCTTTTGTGCTTTAGTTAGTCCATTCAAACCTTTTTGAGGAAGCGAGGAAATTCGTATGGCAGAAGTAAAGATTGCGCTTGCCGGCAATCCCAACTGCGGCAAGACAACCATGTTTAACGAGCTGACCGGCGCCAGCCAGTACGTCGGCAACTGGCCCGGCGTCACCGTGGAGAAGAAAGAGGGCAAATTGAAGGGCCATAAGGAGGTCATCATCGAGGACCTCCCCGGCATCTACTCCCTGTCCCCCTACACGTTGGAGGAAGTGGTCAGCCGTACTTATCTCATCAATGAGAAGCCGGATGCGATTCTGAACCTGGTGGACGCCTCCAACCTGGAGCGGAACCTGTATCTGACCACCCAGCTGCTGGAAGTGGGCGTGCCCGTGGTGGTGGCCCTGAACATGATCGACCTGGTGGAGAAGAACGGCGACAAGATCGACACGAAGAAGCTCTCCAAGGTTCTGGGCTGCCCCGTGGTGGAGACCAGCGCCGTCAGCGGCAAGGGCGTCATGGAGGCCGCCGAGGCCGCCATCGCCCAGACGAAGAAGGCCGCTCCCCAGCCCAAGTGGTTCGACTCGGACATTGAGGCGGTGCTGGAGCAGCTGGAAAACGCCGTCCGCGGCAAGTGCGACCCCGCCCACGAGCGTTGGTACGCCGTCAAGCTGTTTGAGCATGACAGCAAGGCCATCGAGGCCCTGAAACTGACCCCCTCCGCCCTGGAGCCGCTGAACGCCTCCATCAAGGCGCTGGAGCAGGACTATGACGACGACAGCGAGAGCATCATCACCTCCGGCCGCTATGAGGCCATTGCCGCCATGCTCCAGGGCGCCTATCAGAAGAAGCCCCAGGCCATGTCCACCAGCGACAAGATCGACCGCATCGTCACCAACCGCATCGCGGCCCTGCCCATTTTCGCCGTGGTCATGTGGGCGGTCTACTACATCTCCATCAACACCATCGGCGGCATCTGCACCGACTGGGTGAACGATGTGCTGTTCGGCGAGTGGATTCCCGGCGCCATCGACGTGGTGCTGGAGGCCGTTGGCTGCGCCGACTGGCTCTACAGCCTGATTCAGGACGGCATTGTGGCCGGCGTCGGCGCGGTGCTGGGCTTCGTGCCTCAGATGATGGTGCTGTTCCTCTGCCTGGCCATTTTGGAGGACTGCGGCTATATGGCCCGTATCGCCTTCATCATGGACAGAATTTTCCGCCGGTTCGGCCTGTCCGGCAAGTCCTTCATCCCCCTCCTCATCGGCACCGGCTGCGGCGTGCCTGCCATTCAGGCTTCCCGCACCATCGAGAACGATAAGGACCGGAAGATGACCATCATGACCACCACCTTCATCCCCTGCAGCGCCAAGCTGCCCATCATCGCCCTGATTGCCGGGGCCCTGTTCCCGGATTCCTCCTGGGTGGCCCCCTCCGCCTACTTTGTGGGCATTGCCGCCGTCATTGTCTCCGGCATCATCCTGAAGAAGACTTCCCTCTTCGCAGGGGACCCCGCTCCCTTCGTCATGGAGCTGCCCCCCTACCATATGCCCCGGCCCAAGGGTCTGCTGATCCATATGTGGGACCGCAGCAAGGCCTTCATCAAGAAGGCAGGCACCATCATCCTGCTGTCCACCATCGTGATTTGGTTCCTCCAGAGCTTCGGCTTTGCGGACGGCAGCTTCGGCATGGTGGATGCGGAGGACTCCATCCTGGCCGCCATCGGCGGCGTCATCGCCGTCATCTTCCAGCCCTTGGGCTGGGGCCACTGGCAGGCAGCCGTGGGCGCCATCACCGGCCTGATCGCCAAGGAGAACGTGGTGGGCACCCTGGCCCAGCTGTACAGCGGTCTGGAGGAGGTCTCCGAGGAAGGCGAGGAGATCTGGTCCGTCCTGCCCATGTACTTCACCCAAGTCAGCGCCTACAGCTATCTGGTGTTCAACCTGCTGTGCGCCCCCTGCTTCGCCGCCATCGGTGCGGTGCGCCGCGAGATGGGCAGCGGCAAGTGGACCTGGATGGCCATCGGCTGGCAGTGCGGCCTGGCCTACTGCGTCAGCCTGGTGATTTACCAGTTTGGCTCCCTCCTCTTTGACGGCGCCAGCTTCGGCGTGGGCACCGTGGCCGCCATCCTGGTGGTTATCCTCTTCGTCTACTTCCTGGTGCGCCCGGCAAAGAAGTCCGGCAGCGAGACCCTGTCCAGCGTGGCTGCCCGGGAGCAGGCCTCCTGACCCCTGTTTACCTCCTATCAACCCCTTATTCCACAGGAAGGAGCGTTCTTTATGGGAACCGCAGTTGTCTTACTGGTATTGATCGTGATTGTGGTCCTGGCCATCCGCTCCACCTTCGGCCTCGGAAAAAAGAAGCATTCCGACGGTTCCGGCGGCGGATGCGGCGGCGGGTGCAGCAGCTGCCCCTATTGCGACAGCTGCAAGAAGTGAAGCGCTGACCGAACCCAGAGAACCGTATCATTTGCCCGGCGGCGTGACGGCTGAAACCGTCACGCCGCTGTTTTTGTTTCGCGGGAGTATACAGTGTGTGTTTAGCCGTTTTCTCTTAAAATAAGGGTTGATATAAGCGCAACGTTTTTTCTTGCCCGCATGGCCGTTCATTTCTTAGATGAGGATACTGGGAGGAACTAGAGCGTTTGCCCTTGCCAGGGCATGGCCTGCTTTTCTTGCGCCGCCAAGAAAAGCAGCAAAAGAAGGCGGCTCAAGAGGGAGGCCTGTGGCCCCCCTCTTAAGAATCTCCCCGTATCCCGCTGGGCTTCGCGCCGCCCGACCTGCAAGTGGTCTATCCCGTTAGAGACGTTGTAGCTTGCTACGCACCAAAGCTGCCGCCGATGGCGGCTGGCAGGGATTGCCGCCACGTCCCTGCCGTCAAGCGGCATTTCCGCTGCGCTCCCTATGCCTAGCAGCGGGACGGGCGGCAATTTTGTTGCCCTTTGGTCGTAGAAATCTGACTGTAAGGCTACGTTCTCCCCCTCAACCCAGGATAAATTGTATTTTAAAGTTGATGACATTGCAAAACGGTCAGAGATATTGTATAATCATGGAACCTGAATCCATACGGCTGCGGCCTTCCCCATTCCCATAAAGGAGCGAACAAGCTATGATACGAAAGAAATCCTACGGCCACCCCTTTGACACGGAGGCGGTGGTGGGCCCCTGCGAAGTGCTGGACGGACCACTGCCCTTTCTAACCGAGGAGGGCGGCGGGCGGTTCTCCTGCCCCCTGGATGAGGACGCGGTGGTGTACGGCCTGGGGGAGAACGTCCGGGGCATCAACAAGCGGGGCTGGATCTATGAAAGCCTCTGCTCCGACAACCCCAACCACCGGGAGGACACCCGCGCCCTCTACGGGGCGCACAACTTCTTGGTGGTGGATGGGGCCCAGCGGTTCGGCGTGTTTGTGGACTATCCCGGCAAGGTGACCTTTGGCGTGGGCTATACGGACAGCGGCCTCCTGACGATTCAGACGGAGGAGCCTGACCTGAACCTCTACCTCATCGACGGGGACAGCCCGGAGGACATCGTCCGGCAGTTCCGCGTTCTTGTGGGGCGGAGCTATATTCCCCCCAAGTGGGCCTTCGGCTATGGGCAGAGCCGATGGAGCTATATGACCGCCGATGAAGTGCGGGAGGTGGCTGCCCGCTATCGGGAGGCAGGCATCCCCCTGGACGCCATTTATCTCGACATTGACTACATGGACGGATACAAGGACTTCACCGTAAACCGGGAGGCCTTCCCCGACCTGTCCGGCCTGGCCGCTGAGCTGAAGGAACAGGGCATCCGCCTGGTGCCCATCATTGACGCCGGGGTGAAAATTGAGCCGGGGTACCCCGTCTACGAGGAAGGGGTTCGTCAGGGCTGCTTCTGCAAGGAGGCGGACGGGTCGGATTTTGTGGCCGCCGTCTGGCCGGGGCGGGTACACTTCCCGGACGTGCTGAACGAGGAGGCCCGGCGCTGGTTCGGCGGACACTACCAAGCGCTGCTGGACCAGGGCATTGAGGGCTTCTGGAACGACATGAACGAGCCCTCCATCTTCTATTCCGAGAAGCGTCTGGAAAGCACCTTCGCGCAGCTGGACGGGTACCGCGCAAAAAATCTGGACCTTCACACCTATGGCGCATTGCAGGGGCTGGTGGCAGGGCTGAAAAACAACCCGGAGGACTACAAGTGCTTTTACCATCGGCATAAGGACGGCCTTGTGCGCCACGACAGGGTGCATAACCTCTACGGCTACAACATGACCCGCGCCGCCGGGGAGGCCATCGAGGCCCTGGAGCCGGAGAAGCGCATCCTGCTGTTCTCCCGCTCCTCCTACATCGGGATGCACCGTTACGGCGGCATCTGGACCGGGGATAACCTGTCCTGGTGGTCCCACATCCTGCTGAATTTGCAGATGATGCCCTCCCTGAATATGTGCGGCTTCCTCTACACCGGGGCCGACCTGGGGGGCTTTGGCGCAGACACCACAGAGGACCTGCTGCTGCGCTGGCTGGCCCTGGGCATTTTCACCCCGCTGATGCGGAACCATTCCGCCATGGGCACCCGGCGGCAGGAGGTCTATCGCTTCCCCCATGTGGAGGCGTTCCGGCAGATCATCTCCCTGCGCTATGTCCTCCTGCCTTACCTCTACAGTGAATATATGAAAGCGGCCCTGGGAAACGGGATGTATTTCCGTCCCCTGGCCTTCGCCTACCCGGAGGACGCCTTCGCCCGGCAGGTGGAGGATCAGCTGATGGTGGGGGAGAGCGTGATGATCGCGCCGGTCTATCAACAGAACGCCAGGGGGCGCTACGTCTACCTGCCGGAGCGGATGAAGCTGGTGCGGTTCGGTGGCTCCCATGCGGCGGGGCAGAACGTGCTGGAGACGGTGCGGGAGGAGCTTCTGGAGCCGGGCCACCATTACATCGAGGTGGCTTTGGACGAGGTGGTCTTTTTCCTGCGGCCTGGGCACCTTGTCCCGGTGTCCCGGGGCGGCTGCTGCGTGGAGGACGTGGACTTCACCCATTTGAAGCTGCTGGGTTATCCGGAGGGCGGCTGCTCCTACGAGCTGTATGACGACGACGGCTTTTCCCGGGATTATGACGACCCCGCCCACATCACCCGCATCTGTGTGGACGGCGACGGTATGATACATACCGAGGGGACCGCGGGGAAAGAAGTACAATGGCTGTGATATGACAAAAAACGAGGCTTGAGAACCCGTTTCTGTTCTCAAGCCTCGTTTTTCGTTGCAGGCAGGGGAAGGGTCAGTCCTCTTCCTCCGCCGTGTACTTCATCAGCAGCTCCTCCAGGGCGTCGTTGCTCAGCGGCGTGGGCACGGAGAAGCTCCGGTTGCCGTCGATGAGCCGGGCCAGCGTGCGGTATTCCTCCGCCTGATGGGAGTCCGGGGCGTACTCGATCACCGTCTGCCGGTGGCACTCCGCCCGCTGCACCAGGTTGTCCCGGGGCACGAAGTAAATCATTTGGGTGTTCAGCTGCCGGGCAAAGTCCTCCACCAGCTCCCGCTCCCGGTCCACCATGCGGGAGTTGCAGATCAGGCCCCCCAGCCGGGTTTTCCCGGCGGCGGCGTAGCGCTGGATGCCCTTGCAGATGTTATTGGCGGCGTAGAGGCTCATCATCTCGCCGGAGCAGACGATGTAGATCTCCTCTGCCTTGCCCTCCCGGATGGGCATGGCGAAGCCGCCGCAGACCACGTCCCCCAGCACGTCGTAGAGGACATAGTCCAGGCCGCTGTGGTAGGCCCCCAGCTCCTCCAGCAGGTTGATGGCGGTGACGATGCCCCGCCCGGCGCAGCCCACGCCGGGTTCCGGCCCGCTGGACTCCACCGCCTTGATGCCGCCGAAGCCCTCAAACAGGAACTGGTCCAGTTCAATTTCATCCTCGTCATAGAGCCGCATGGTGTCCAGCACCGTCCGTCCGGACAGGCCCCCCAGCACCAGCCGGGTGGAGTCCGCCTTGGGGTCGCAGCCCACAATCATCAGCTCCTTGCCCTGCTCCGCCAGGGCGGCGGCCAGGTTCTGGGTGGTGGTGGACTTGCCGATGCCGCCTTTTCCGTAAATTGCAATCTGTCTCATGCCAATAACCCCTTTTCTATTTCATCGGAACCGTTTTGCCGTTACAGCACGCTGTCCAGCCACCGGTTCAGTTGGTCGCCCACCAGAGGCGGCAGCGTGCCGGAGGGGGCAATGGACCCCTCGCAGGGCAGGTTCACCCATTTGGCCCCCTCCGGGGCCAGGGTGCTGGCGTTCTCATCGGCCAGAATCAGCTGATAGCCGCCCTGTTCCAGCAGGGTCTTGAACTGCTCCTCGCTTTTCAGCTTCACGTCGCCGGGGAGCTGCTGCGCTTTGTCCATGGTGAAGAAGCTGGCCACCTGCACGCCCTCCATGCCGTACTCCAACTGGAGCGTGGCGCGGATGGCGTTTGCCATGAACTGCTCCGCCACGATCAGCACCTTCGGTGCGCCCGCCCCATTCTGAGGCAGCGCCGGGGATGTGCCGCTCTGCACCGCCTGGGCCAGCCGCTGGCTCCACGCCGCGCCGAAAGGGACGCCCGCCACATAGGGGGTTCCATAGGCGGATTGCAGCGCCTTCGCCGCCCGCAGCCCTGCCACAGAGGTGACCAGATTGCACCGGGCGTTGGCCGCCTGCTTCAGGTTGGACAGGGTTTCCCGTCCGCCCCAGCGGGACAGGACGGGTCCGCAGTTCTGACCGGCCCAGCGGTCCACCTCCTCCAGGTTGCCGCTGCCCCAGTTCAGGGCGCTGCCGCCCATCAGGTTGACGCCGGAGGGTGTGCCCGTGGGCTGGGCCACCACGGTTTTCGCCAGGACCTCCAGGCTTCGGGCCACGCCGTTCTCCCAGGTCTTGTGGCCGGTGACCTCCACCGCCGCGGCGGGGAGGCCGCTCTCCCGGGTGATCTGCTCCGCGATCTCCCCCAGGTCGGTGCCGATCATGGAGGCGCAGGGGGCCGCGCACAGCAGCACGAACTTTGGCCCCAGCTGATTGGCCCCGGTGCGGTAGGCCTGCAGCACCTTCTCCCTGGTGCCGCCCACCACGTCCTCGGAGCGGATGTGGGATGCCACCATGCGGACGGCGTGGCTCCTGCTGCGGTACTCTGTGCTGTCGTCAATGATGCCCATGCCGTCGGTATTGCTGACCACCTCTTCCAGGCCAAAGGTGTCCGCCAGGAAGGGGGGCATATAGCGCCAAAGATTTTTCATCGGTACATTCCTCCGTTTCCGTCTGTCAGCTGACGCAGCAGTTCCGTGCTGGCGGCGTAGCCGCACTGGACGGCAGGTGTGCCCCGCCGGCCGCCGTGGCCGCCGTAGCCCGGTTTGCCGCCTTCACCTTGGCCGCGGCCGGCCCATTCCGGCTTGCCGCTGCCTTCGCCGCGACCGCGTCCGGCCCATTCCGGTTTGCCGCCGCCTTCGCCGCGACTGCGTCCGGCCCATTCCGGCCTGCCGCCGCCTTCGCCGCGGCCGCGTCCGGCCCATTCCGGTCTGCCGCCGCCTTCGCCGCGACTGCGTCCAGCCCATTCCGGTTTGCCGCCGCCTTCACCGCGGCCCCGTCCGGCCCATTCCGGTTTGCCGCCGCCTTCGCCGCGGCTGCGTCCGGCCCATTCCGGTCTGCCGCCGCCTTCGCCGCGGCCCCGGCCCTGTCCGCCGTAACCGGGCCTTCCGACGCCGTAGCCACCCTGGCGGCCCACGGCCTTTTCCACCTTCACGGAGGGGGCGCTGGCCGCGAACCAGCTTTGCAGGTCCTGATTGTCACTGTTCAGCTCCGCCGTCACCCGATTGACGGGCAGGCCCGCCTCGTACAGCCACTTTGCCACGGCAAGGCTGCCCTCCACGGTGACGGTGCTGCCGCCGCAGGCGTCCTTCGCCTGGGAAAGCTGTTCCTCCAGCCGGGCGCGATAGGCCGCCGTGTCCAGCGTGACCCCCAGGGCCTGGCCGATGGTCTGATAGGCCTTTTCCAGCGCCTCCGCGCCGTAAACGCCGCCCAGCACCACATAGGGGATGCCCAGCCGGGCCTGGAGCCGCTGGCCCAGGGCCTCGCCGCCGTCCTCTACGCAGACGATGTTCAGGTGTGCCCTGGCCATCTCCTGATACTGGGCGAAGGTTTTGCACTCCCGCAGGAGGTTGATGTGCCGAATCCCTGCCCCGGTGAGCAGCTGGCGCAGCTCGCTGTCCGGCGCCAGCTCGCCGGTGGTCAGCACGTTGACGCTGACCTCCTCACTCCGCTCCGCCTTTTGCAGCAGATCGTAGACCATGGAATCCACCGAATCCTCGTCCGCCGCCCCGGCGTCGTGCTGCACGCCGCACAGGTGACAGCCCGTGTGGGCGCGGACGGGTACGCCGGTTTTCGCCTCCATCTTGTCGATGAGGAGCTGCCAGTCCGTGGACAGCAGCGCCGCCTGGCAGCCCGCCGTCAGGTAGATGCCGCCGGGGTGCCGCTCCTCCACCAGCTCCGTGATGGCCTCCTCAATTTTGCTCAGGTAGCGCCCGGTGATGAAGTCCACCTCGTCCAGGCACAGGAAGGCCAGCCGCCCCTGCTTTTGCAGCTCGGTCAGCTCCTGGGCCCGGTGACGGGTGCAGGCCATGGCCCCGATAAAGAGGATCTGGGTTTCCGGCACCAGGGCGAAGCCGCTGAAGGCCATGCCCCGCTGCTTCTGTTTCGTAATCGTTCTCGTTGTATTCACTCAAAAATCATCCTTTGCTGAATCGCCCCGCCGATGCGGGTTGTTTTTCCTTGGTATGGCTTTATTCTATCACCCTTCGTTTTATTTGTCAAGGTACCTAACGATTATTTTTTTGAAAAAGGGACGCCGAGCTTTTTTCGGCGTCCCTGATACAGTTGAGAAAGAACGTTACCGGAAACCGGCGCTTACACGCAGGTGTAGCCGCCGTCCACGGCCAGAATCTGACCGGTGACATAGCTGGACTCTTCCGCACCCAGGAAGATGGCGGCGGAGTTCAGCTCACCGGCGTGGCCGTACCGCTTCATGGGGACGGAGGTGTTGGCGAAGGCCTGGAAAGAATCGCTGTCCAGCGTCTCGGTGGTCAGCTCGGTGTAGAAATACCCCGGGCAAATGGCGTTCACCGTGATGCCGGAGGTGGCCAGCTCAGCAGCCGCGCCCCGGGTGAAGTTCACCACAGCGCCCTTGGTGGTGTGGTATGCGATGGTGGGGAGGGCGGTGTTGCCCACCATGCCGTAGATGGAGGCGATGTTAATGACGCGGCCATAGGTCTGCTTGCCCTCCGCCATGGCCTTCTGCATCAGCTTGACGAAGGCCTGGGTCACGGCGAACACGGAGGTCAGGTCAAGGCCCAGGGTGAAGTCCCAATCCTCCTTCTTGTAGTCCACCAGCGGCGTACCGGTACCCTTTTCGCCTCCGGCGTCGTTCACGATCACTTCCACATGGCCGAACACCTCGTCCACCTTCGCCACCGCAGCGGCGATGGAATCCGCCTTCGTCACGTCGCAGGCCACCGGCAGCACCTGGACGCCGTACTTCTCGGACCACTCCTTTGCGCTGGCCTCCAGCCGCTCCTTCCGTCTGGCCAGCAGAACCAGGTTTGCGCCCATCTGGGCGTATCCCTCTGCCATCTGCTTGCCAAGGCCGGAGGATGCCCCGGTGACGGCCACTACCTTACCTTTGTAATCAAACATACGAATCTCTCCTTACACAGCATTTGTACTAAATTTGCGTTCTGCGAAAGATGCCGTCAGGCGTCCGGCTGAGGCCGAACGTTTTTGCGGCAGCATCTCTCTGCCCCTGTTTCCCATTATACGCAGAATCCTGAGTTTGTCAAGAATTTATCAATGTTTTTTCGTTCATCCGGCGGGGCGTCCTGTGTCCGCGCAGAAAGGACGCCGCAGCAGCGCTGCGGCGTCCCTGATTTCGTTTGATGGTTTTGGCAAAGGTGAACGGTGTCACTTCAACAGGCTCTCGTAGACCTCCAGATACTCGGCAGCGGACTTGCTCCAACTGAAATCGGCCTCCATGTCCCTCTTTTGCAGCCTGGCCCAGGCCACCGGGTCGTTGGTGTAGACCTCCAGTGCCCGGTTGACAGCGTCCAGCATATCGTCGGCGTTGATGTTGATGAAGGTGAAGCCCAGCCCTTCCCCGGTGATGGTGTTGTAGGAGGGGACGGAGTCCTTCAGTCCGCCGGTGAGCCGCACCACGGGCACGGTGCCGTAGCGCATGGCGAACATCTGGGTCAGGCCGCAGGGCTCCGCGATGGAGGGCATCAGCATGATGTCCGCGCCGGCGTAGATCTGGTCGGACAGGGTGGCAGCGTACTTGATGTTGGCGCTGACCCGGCCGGGATACTGCCGTTCCGCATTGCGGAAGAACTCCTCAAAGCCCCACTCCCCGGTGCCCAGGAGGACAAACTGGACGTGGTTGGACATAATGCGGCTGAACACGTTGGTGATCAGGTCATAGCCCTTGTGCCCCACCAGCCGGGAGATGCAGGCGATGATGGCCGCATCCGGGTCCTCCTCCAGCCCCAGCTCCTTTTGCAGGGCGGCCTTGCAGAAGGCCTTGCCGCTGAGGTCGTCGGGGGTGAAGTTGGCGGCGATGAGCTGGTCGGTGGCGGGGTTGGCGGCCTCCATATCGATGCCGTTCAGGATGCCGGTGATCTTGTTGTAGTTGGCCACCACCACGCCCTCCAGCCCGTGGGCGTAGAAGCTGTATTGCAGCTCTCCGGCGTAGGTGGGGGAAACGGTGGTCACATGGTCGGCGGCGTAGATGGCCCCCTTCATCAGGTTCACATCGCCGTAGAAGCTCAGTATATTCTCATTGAAATAGCTGGTGTCCAGGCCAAAGACATCCTCCAGAATGGAGCGGCCGAACCGGCCCTGATACTCGATGTTGTGAATGGTATAGACGCTCTTGGTCTTTGCCAGGTTGGGCCGCATACGGCGGGCCTCCAACAGGTAGATGGGCACCAGAGCGGTCTCCCAGTCGTTGGCATGGATGATATCAGGCTTCCAGCCGATTTGGTCCGGAATCTCGATGCAGGCCCGGGAGAAGTAGGCAAACCGCTCCCCATCGTCATAGTGGCCGTAGAGGCCGTTGCGCTTGAAGTAGGTCTCGTTATCCACAAAGTAGTAGGTAATGTTGCCCCTTTGCAGCTCAAACAGGCCGCAGTAGCTGGAGCGCCAGCCGAGCCGGAAGTAGAAATACTTCACGAACGTCATTTGACTGCGCCACTGATCGCCAATCGCGGCGTACAGCGGCAGGACGACACGCACATCGTTGCCCAAATCCGCCAGTGCAGGAGGTAAAGAGGATGCAACGTCCGCCAGTCCGCCCGTCTTGACGAAGGGGGCGACTTCGGAAGAGACAAAGAAAATGTTCATATACAGTTATCCTTTCTTTCAGGGACACGCTGTGCTTTGGGCCGTCCCGCCGTGTATGGCGGAAAGGGCAAGTGCCCTTAGAGGAATTTGAGAAACCTTACACCTGGCTGCCCTTGGCAATCAGCAGGGGATAGTTGGGATGGCCGGACAGGTTGCTGTTGGGGGAGACAGTGACATCCTTATCGGCGATGGTGCAGTTGACCTGGGCGTTCTCGCCCACAACGGTACCCTTCATCAGGATGGCGTTCTTCACAACGGCACCCTTGGCCACAGTGACGTTCCGGAACAGGATGGAGTTTTCCACCGTGCCCTCGACGACGCAGCCGTCGGCGACCATGGAGTTCTTCACCGCGGAGCCGGGGGCGTAGTAGGTGGGGGCGTCGGTGCGGTCCTTGGAGCGGATGGGGTAGTTGACATCAAACAGCTCATCCCGCACCTCCGGCTTCAGCAGGTCCATGCTCCGCTCATAGTAGGAGGCAACGCTGGTGAACCGGGCGCAGTAGCCCTCAAAGACATAGGACATGATCTTCAGCTTGTCCTTCATCCCCACCAGCACGTCATTGGAGAAGGAGTACAGATTGTGGGTGGAGCAGTACTTGTTGACCTTGATCAGCAGCTCCTTGCTCAGCAGAGCCATGGAGATGTACTCCAGCCCCTCGGCCTCGTCCGGCTTCTCCAGAATGTCGGCAATGGTGCCGTCCTCGGCAGGGATCACATAAGTGGTCTGCTGGGGGTCGCCGATGTGGTTGGGGACGCAGACGATGGTGATGTCCGCGCCGGAAGCCAGGTGCTGGTCATAGACCTTGCTCAGGTCGATGTTCAGGGCGATGTCGCCGTCGGTTAGCAGGACGTAGTCCTGACGAATCTGATTCAGATAGGAGTCCAGGCTGGCCAGGGCCTCCATGCGGCCGCGGAGATGGCCGCTGCTGCTGGAGCTCTTCATGGAGAAGGGGGGCAGCAGGCGCAGGCCACCGCGGCGGCGGGCCAGATCCCAGTGCTTGCCGGTGCCGATATGGTCCAGCAGGGACTGATAGTTCTGCTCCAGCACAACGCCGATGTCGGTGATACCGGCGTTCACACAGTTGGACAGCATGAAGTCGATCATGCGGAAGCGGCCGCCGTAGGGGACGGCGGACATGGAGCGGACCTCGGTCAGCTCCTTCAGGTCATAGTTGGCCTGGTTTGTAAAAATGAGGGTATGAATGTTTTTCATTCTGCCTCACCGCCTTTCAGAGTTTCAGGGTTCAGCATGGCGCCGGCCTCGATGACGGCGCCGGGGCCTACGGAAACCTTGCTGCCCACGACGGCGATCTTCTTGTTGGGGTCCTTGGGGTCCTGCTCGGAGCCAACCACAGCGCCTGCGCCGATGACGGAGTCCTCCGCCAGGATGGAATACTCCACCACGGCCCCGGCCTTCACCGTTGCGCCGGGCATCAGGATGGAATAGCGGACGCTGGCGCCCCGCTCGATGGTGACGGAGTTGAAGAGGATGGAGTTATCCACCTCGCCGTCCACCACGCAGCCGCCGGCCACGAAGGAGTGGTTGGTGGTGGCATGCTCACCGATGTAATGAGGGGGAACGATGGGGTTGCGGGCGTACAAGGGCCATTCCTTGTCGTAAATATCCAGCTCGGCGTTGGGGATATTCAGAATGTCCATATTGGCGTCCCACAGGGAGGCGATGGTGCCCACGTCCTTCCAGTAGCCGTTGAAGCGGTAAACCACCATCTTCTCGCCGTTATTCAGCATATTGGGGATGATGTTCTTGCCAAAGTCATTGGAGGAGCCAGGGGTGTTCTCGTCCTCGATCAGGTACTTGCGGAGCTTGGACCAGGTGAAGCAGTACACGCCCATGGAGGCCAGATTGCTCTTGGGATGGGCGGGCTTCTCCTCGAACTCGTAGATGGTGTCATCCGGGTTGCAGTTCATGATGCCGAAGCGCTTGGCCTCCTCCATGGTGACGGTCAGCACGGAGATGGTGGCGGCGGCGCCTGCCTTCTTGTGGGTCTCCAACATATCCTTGTAGTCCATCTTGGAGATGTTGTCGCCGGACAGGACGATGACATAGTCGGGATCATACTGATCGATAAAGCCGATGTTCTGATAGATGGCGTTGGCAGTGCCCTTATACCAGGAGCCGGACTCACCGGAGGTGGAATAGGGGCTGAGGATGTGGACGCCGCCGTCGGCAATGTCCAAATCCCACGGCTCACCGTTGCCCAGGTAGGAGTTCAGCTCCAGGGGACGGTACTGGGTCAGCACGCCGACGGTGTCGATGCCGGAGTTGACGCAGTTGGACAGGGGGAAGTCGATGATTCGATACTTGCCGCCGAAGGGGACGGCGGGTTTTGCCACGTTTTTGGTCAGCGCGTATAAACGGCTGCCCTGGCCACCGGCCAGCAACATGGCAACACATTCCTTTTTCATGGATGGTCACCTCGTACTAAAGATTGGGTATAGATGCGGTTTACTATTTGAAAAAACGGAGACTGTCCGTTTCATCAACGGGGAGAAGAATGGGGGATGGCTCCGGCGGCCCCTCGAAGGCCACCACCAGGCCGCCCACAGGGGGCACCTCCAGGGGCAAATGATAGCCCCGCTCCGCCTCCGCGGCGGTGAGCATGCCGCTGCTGCCTTGGCCCTGGCCGCCATAGGCGGCGTCGTCGGTGTTCAGCAGCACCCGGTAGGTGCCGGGCCCCTCCACCTGGAGGCTGCACCGGAATGTTTTTCGTTTGGAGAAGTTCAGCACCACCAGCAGGCTGCCCTCCATGCCCACCCGCCGCAGGGCCGATGCCTTTTGCAGCTCGTCATAGCGGATCAGGGTCTGGTAGCCCTCCGGGTCATTGTCCCGCTCCCAAAACGCTGGCTGGGACAGGTAGAGGAGGTTCGCCTCCCGGAAGAAGCGCTGCTGCCGGTGATAGGCATCGTAGTGCAGCAGGTGCCAGTCCAGGGAATAGCGGTAGTCCCAGGGCTTCTCCTGGCCGAACTCGGTGCCCATGAAGGTGAGCTTTTTCCCCGGATAGGCCAGCAGCAGCAGATGGCACAGCCGGGCCGCCGCCAGCCTGGTGCTCTGGGATTCGCCGTCGGTGATCAGGTGGGAAATGGTCTCGGTAAACTCCGTCCCCAGCGGCGGAATGCAGGCGTGGAGGGGGGAGAAGATGCCGGAGGCGAGCCGTCCGGCATCGCTGTTCTGGTAAAAGGAGGACAGGAGATGATCCCCCCAGCCCCGGTTCAGGCAGAGGTTTCCGCTGGTGCTGGCGGAGTCGGTGACGATGACCTTGCCCAGGGTGATGACCCGCTCCGGCGCGTCCCGCCTGGTGCGCTGCACCAGCTCCTGGAGAAAGGCATGGGCCTCCGCCGTCTGCATCACGCTGGTGCCGCAGACCCGCAGGCCGTCCAGGTGGTAATGCTCCAGCCAGAATAGGGCGGAATCCATCAAAACCCGGCGCACCAGGGGTTTGGAGAAGTCGAAGGCCCGCACCCCTTCCTGGTCCAGTTCCGCCTCCGTCTCATAGAGGGCGGAGCCGTCAAATCCGGCCAGACCATGCTCGTTCACCGGGAAGCTGCCGCAGGGCCAGTCCATAAAGACGCCGACCCCGGCCCGGTGCAGCTCGTCGATCAGGTGCATAAAATCCTGCGGCGGGCCGAAACGGGAGGTGGGGGCAAACCAGCTGTCCGGCAGGTAGCCGAAGCTGCCGTCCTCCTGATGCTCCATCAGCGGCATGAAGATTACGGCGGTGTAGCCCATCGTTTTCACATAGGGCACCAGGTAGCCCGTCACGGTGCGGTAGGAGAGCACCTCCCCCATGCCGGTCCTCCGCCAGGAGCCGAGATGCACCTCGTAGCAGTTTAACGGGCTCCTGCCCAGCTGCTTCTCCCTGCGGAAGGCGAACCAGCTGTCGTCGCTCCAGCGGTACCCCGTCCCGTCATACAGCTTGCTGCAGTTGTCCGGCGGGGTGTCGTTATGGAAAGCGTATGGGTCGGACTTATAAAGTATGTCCCCTTCCTGGGTGCGAAGGGCGTATTTGTAGGTGTCATATTCCCGCAAATAGGGGAGAAAGGTCTGCCAGACGCCCTCCCCCACCTGCTGCATGGGGTCGTGGCCCGGGTCCCACTGGTTGAAGTCGCCCACCACGCTGACGCCTGCCGCGGCAGGCGCAGCCACGCGGAACATCCAGCCTGCCTGTCCGTTCTGGACGCAGGGAAACGCCCCCAGCCGCTGGGAAGCGGGAGTATCCTGCATTGCCGTATCGCTCCATTCTGCTGATAATCTGTCGAACTTTTCCCGGTTTCTCCCTTCCTTTTTGCCGAAAAGCGGAAGAAAACCGGGGGAAAGGCGATTTCCGCCCGCCGTCGTCCGGAAGGGCAGATTTGCCTTTGTAAAAATTATACAATGTTCCTTCCATTTCGTCAACCCATTTTTTGCGAAACGACTTTTAAAAGTTGCTCCTTCTTTGTTGACGGTGAACGCAGGCGGGCCGGGGATCGGTAAAAAACACGCACCGCCGGTTCACCCGGCGGTGCGCATACAGGCGTTTGTCAAAGCGGTCAGCCGCAGGCCGCCGCCAGCAGTTCGGCGGCGATTTTGCCCGCCGCCTCCACGCCGGTGCCGCCATGCTCCACGAGGACCACAAAGGCGTAGGGGGTAGTGTAGGAGTCCACAAAGCCCACGAACCAGGCGTGAGGCTCCCCCTCCCCCACCTCGGCGGTGCCGGACTTGGCACACACGGTCAGATCGCCAAAGTCCAGGGTGCTGCTGTACTTGTTCAGCACGTTGTCCCGCATCATCCATTTGAGGGTGCTGCAGGTGCCGGACGACCAGCCGATGGTGGTGCTGCCCGCGTCCTCGCTGTACACCGAGAAGCCCAGGGCCCCCGTCACATCGCTGAGCATGGTGGGGCTGGCGGCGGTACCACTGTTTGCGATGCAGCCCATCAGCACCAGCTCCGCGCAGGGGTTCACCAGGTTGGTGGACTGGCCTACGCCGGACCAGGCCAGGGCCGCGCTGCCGTCCGGGCTGGCGGTAAAGCTGCCCGCCGCCGTGGTGAAGCCGTTCACCGCGCTGCTGTCCAGCAGACCCGCCGCCCGGGCGTATTCCTCCAGCACGTCGCCCCCCAGCTCCAGGGCCAGGGTGGCAAAGGCGCAGTTGCAGGAGTTTGTGAGGCACTCCCCAAAGGTCTGGGTGCCGTGTTTGCCGGAACAGGTGACGGTGGCCCCGTCCACGGTGATGCTGCCGGTGCAGGTGTAGGAGAAGTTCTCCATGTCCAGGTTCTCCAGGGCCGCGGCGGCGGTCACCAGCTTAAAGGTGGAGCCGGGGGTGTAGGTGCTGGAGAGGAACCGGTTCAGGTAGGCCCCGGTGTAGGCGCTGTCCCCGGTGGCCACCGCCGCCACCTCAGATTCATTTTCCGGGTCGTAGGCGGGGGAGGACACCATGCAGAGGATCTCCCCAGTCTTGTAGTTGTACAGGGCCACCGTCCCGCTCTGGCCGTCCAGGGCCTCATAGGCCACTTTGTTCAGGTCCCCGTCGATGGACAGGGCCACCGTGCTCCCGGTGCCGCCGGTGCCGAAGATGGGGCTGTAATCGATCAGCAGGTCGGCAAAGAGCTGGAGGGCCCCGGCCCCGATGTTGCCCGCGCTGTCCCCCACCGCGTGAAGGGTGGCCCTGCGGAGGGTGGCGTCATCGGCATAGCTGCCGGTTTCGCAGTCATACAGCACGGTGCCGTTCCGGTCGGTAATCGTGCCCACCGCGATTTTCCCGTTGGAATAGACGTGCCGGTTGGCCTGGAAGGTGGCCCATTCCTCCCCGTTGGCCACATAGAGGCCCAGAAAGATCACCAGCCCCGCCACCATCAGGATAGCAAAGAGCAGCACGAACAGGGTGCGTTTTTTCAGCTGTTTCATGGGTCATCCTCCTCCCATTGGAAATATTGCTCCCAGTCGTCCGCGTCCGAGTGGAGGGGCGCGTCCTCATCCGCAGCGGGCGATGCCCCGACGTCAGGCTCCGGCAGGTCCGCCGGCGACGCGGGCGGCGCCTCCCGCAGGATACGGGTGGACTCGTCCTCCTCCGGGGGGTTGGGGGCGTCCTCCCGGACAGGCTCCTCCGGGCGGCGCACCACCGTCTCCTCCTCCGCGGGGGCGGGGGACATGATTCTAGTCTCGTCCTGAGTGGCGTCCTCTGCGGGGGGCTGAGGGTTGGCGGAGGGCGGTGGCGTCTGCCGCCGGGGCGGCTCCTCCTGCGGCCCGCGCTTCCGCCTGCTGGGGAGGCGGATGGCAAGGCTGGCGTTCTGCCGGGTGTCCGCCGCCTTCAAAAAGGCCAGCAGCCCCCAGCAGGAGATCATGCTGCTGCCCCCCACCGAGACAAAGGGGAAGGTCACCCCCGTCAGGGGCAGCAGGTCCACGGAACCGAACACGTTCAGCATGGTCTGCACCAGCAGCAGCATACTGGTGGCGCAGGCCCCGATCACATAGAAGCTGGAGCGGGCGGCCGCCGCCTGCCGGATGGCGAACAGGGCCATCAGCACAATGCTGACCACGGCGCACACCGCCACGATCAATCCCAGCTCCTCACTGACCACACCGAACACCAGGTCGGTGTTGGCCGCCCCCAGATTCTGGAGCCAGCCGTTGCCGACGCCCCGGCCAAAGAGGCCGCCGCTGGCGATGGCGGACATGGTGCGGGTCTGCTGGTAGCCCAGGTTGGCGGTGTCCTCCCAGACGTGGCGGTAGATGGCGAAGCGCTGGGCGATATAGGACTTGTAGTGCAGCACCAGCATCCCCCCGGTGCCTGCCGCCGCCACCATGAAGATGACGGAGGCCAGGTCGCCGGAGCGGAGGAAGGCGATGGCCAGGAAGGCCACGAAGAAGATCAGGGCCGTGCCAAAGTCGCTCATCAGCACCAGGCAGCCCACGCAGAACACGCTGAACAGCAGGCTGCCCAGCAGGTTTTTCCGGTCAAAGAGCCTGTCCAGGGTGGCGGCCCCCACCAGAATGAACACGATTTTCACAAACTCCGAGGGCTGGAAGGAGAGGGGGCCGATGGATACCCAGTTCTTCGCGCCGAACAGCCGCTCCCCAAACAGCACGTTGAACAGCAGCAGCGCCACCGAGCCGACGGCCAGGGGCCAGCGCACCCCCTTGGCCAGATCCAGATCCCGCAGAATCAGGTTCAGCACAAAGAACAGCACCAGCCCCAGGGCCACGCAAACGGTCTGCCGGTACAGGGTGGAGATGCTGGAGGAGGCCGTCACCGTCAGGCAGAGGGAGGTCAGGAAGAAGGCCAGGGTCTCCAACTCAAAGCCGGTGCGCCGGGCCACCCGGTAAATCAGGTAGAGCAGCCACTCCATCCCCATCAGCAGGCCGAAGCAGGTCAGGATGGCGGCGCTGCTGTCCGGCATGGCCATGCACAGGCTCCCCAGGAGCATCCCCTGGAACAGGGTCAGCAGCAGCAGCGTGACGCTTGGGGAGAGGAATTTGCCGGGCCGGGTACGGCGCTCCATCTGCTGCCGCTCCTCCTCCGCGGTCAGGGGCAGGAACCGGGCCTCCACCCCGCCGAAGCCAATGCTGTCCCGGGGGGCCAGCTGAACGCTTTCCGTCACGGGGATGCCGTTCAGGGTGACGCCGTTCTTTGTGTTCAGGGGGTGGAGCGTCCACCGCCCCCGGTCATCCCGGATCAGGGCGGCGTGGCTCCGGGAGACGGTGGCGTAGGGCAGCACCACGTCGCAGCGCTTCGCCCGGCCCACCAGATTCTCCCAGTGGTACAGGGGCAGCTGCGCCCCGTTGGGCAGCACCAGGGAGCCCCAAAGCTCCTGCTCCGGCTTGCCCTGGAGCATACTCCGGCCACACCGCACCACGATCAGCACCCCAAAGAGGGGCATCAGAAACCGAAAACAATAGCTGCAAAGAATTTGAAAGGCTGTATGCTGGAATATCGTCCCAAGAAGGTCCAGCCCGAGCCGGAAATAGCTGCCAAGCTGAGAAATAAAGTCTGCCATGGGAACCTCCTCCCCGATGTCAGGAGACTTTGCAAGAATGAATTTGCCGCGGCAAAGAACCGCCTTGCGCTATTCTACCACAGCGCGGGAAAAAAAGGTAGCCATTTTGCGGCGTTTTGCGGAGAATCGGCCCTTTGACCGCCGCCGGCCCGGCAGTTTCGGGGGAAATTTGCAGGATTTGCCCCGGCTTTTGGGGATATGCCTTCCTTTTTCGGCAGAAATCACCTTTTTCCCGCGAAACGGTTGCAAAAAGGCGTGATTCGTGCTAAACTGAACATTCAGTCTGAGAAAAGAACGGAGGGAACAAAATGACGCAGACAACGTCCAAACTGGATATGCTGTTTTCTTTTTTAAAGGGAAGCAAACGGTGGTTCCTGCTGGCCCTGGCATCCCTGCTGGGGCGCACCCTCTGCACCATGCTGAGCCCCCAGGCGGTGCAGTACACCGTGGACAGCATCATCGGCACAGAGGCCAGCACCCTCCCCGCCTTTGTGGAGGGCTGGCTGGCCGGGCTGGGGGGCCGGGAGATGCTGCGGGAGAACCTGTGGCTGGTGGCGCTGGCGGTGGCCGGGCTGGGGCTGCTCAGCGGGCTGCTGCGGTACCTCTATGTGATGCTCATCGCCAAGGGGGGCGAAGGCTTCGTCCGCGCCATGCGGAACCAGACCTTCCGCCACATCGAACACCTGCCCTTCTCCTGGCACATGAGCCACCACACCGGCGACATCATTCAGCGCTGCACCACCGACATCGAGCTGGTGAAGGAGTTTTTGTCCAACCAGCTGTCCGGCCTGCTGAACTGCGTCGTCACCATTGTGGCGGCGCTGGTCTTTCTGTTCGGGGAGAACCTCCCCCTGGCCCTAGTGGCCCTGGTCACGGAGCCCATCCTGCTGACCTACTCCATCCTCTTCCGGCGGAAGCTGGGGCGGCAGTTTCAGCTCTGCGACGAGGCGGACGGCGACCTGTCCACCATCGCCCAGGAGAACCTCACCGGCGTTCGGGTGGTGCGGGCCTTCGGCCGGGAGGAGTACGAGCGGGAGCGGTTTGACCGGCAGTCCCGGAAGTCCACCGACCTGTGGATTCGCTTCGGCGTGTACATGAGCGCCTTTTTTGAGGGGAATACACTGCTGGGCAGCCTCCAGCTGCTGCTGGTGCTGACCGTTGGCACCGTGATGACAGTGAACGGGCAGCTGACCCTGGGTTCCCTTCTGGCCGTCGTCTCCTACACCACGCTGATGCAGCAGCCCACCCGCCAGCTGGGGCGTATCCTCAGCGAGATGAGCAAGGCCGGCGTCTCCATCAACCGCATCTATGAGATCATGTCCGCCCGGGAGGAGCAGGACCCGCCGGACGCCCTGACCCCGCCCATCAACGGGGACATTGTCTTTGACCATGTCAGCTTCCACTACCCCAACTGTCCCCTGCTGCTGGAGGACATCACCTTCACCGTCCCCGCCGGCACAACCCTGGGGATTCTGGGCACCACCGGCAGCGGCAAAAGCACCCTGATGCACCTGCTGGACCGGCTCTATGACCTGCCGGAGGGCTGCGGCTCCATCACTGTGGGCGGGGTGGACATCGCCAGAATGGAGGCCGCCTGGGTTCGCCGGAACGTGGGTATGGTGCTCCAGGAGCCTATGCTGTTCAGCCGCACCCTGTCGGAGAACATCGGCCTGGCCGCCCAGGGGGACTGTTCCCTCTCCGACATCCGGGAGGCCGCCCGCACCGCCTGCCTGGAAGAGGCCGTGGACGGCTTCGCCCACGGCTACGACACCATGGTGGGGGAGCGGGGCGTCACCCTGTCCGGCGGGCAGAAGCAGCGGGCGGCCATCGCCCGGATGCTGCTGCAAAAGGCCCCCATCATGGTCTTTGACGACTCCCTCTCCGCCGTGGATGCGGAGACGGACGCCAAAATCCGGGCCGCCCTGCAGGAGAGCATGGCGGAGTCCACCTGCATCCTGATCTCCCACCGCATCTCCACCCTGATGGCGGCGGACCAGATCATCGTGCTGGACCGGGGCCGCACCGTGGAGCGGGGCACCCACGAGACGCTGCTGGCCCAGGACGGGCTGTACAAGCAGATTTACACCCTGCAATCCCAGTGGGAGGAGGCGGAGCCCTGTGGCTGACAAGACGAATACGCCGGTGAAGAAGCGGCCCTTCTTCGGTCTGGGCTTCCTGCTCCCCTTCTGGAAGGAGCAAAAGACGCTGATGGTGCTGATCGTCCTCACCGGCCTGGTGGGCAGCGTGCTGGAGGCGGCCATCCCCCTGTTCCAGACCTACGCCATCGACCATTTCATCGGGGAGGGCACCCTGGACACCCTGGCGGCCTTCCTGCTGGTCTATCTGCTGGTGCTGCTGGTGCGGATGGGAATCAACTACTACTGCTCCTATGGCGCCGCCAAAATCGAGGTGGTGCTGGACTACAGCCTCCGTAAAAAGCTCTTTGACCACCTGCAAAACCTGTCCATCAGCTACTATAACCAGAACGGCGTGGGCTATATCCACTCCCGGCTGATCTCCGACACGGGGCGCATCGGCGCGGTGGCCACCTGGAGCCTGATGGACCTGGTCCTCTGGGACGGCAGCTATCTGGTGTTTATGCTGATCGTGATGCTGCGGCTGAGCTGGCAGCTGGGGCTGGTCATGCTGGCGCTGGTTCCCGTTGAGGTGGTGGCCTGCGCCTACTTCCAGCGGCACCTGACCACCATGAACCGCCGTGTGCGGGAGATCAACAGCCGCATCACCGCGGATTACAACGAGGGCATCACCGGGGCCAAGACCATCAAGACCCTGGTGGCGGAGCAGAAGATGGAGGACGCATTTCAGGCGAACACCGCCGATATGTACCATGCCAGCGTAAAGACGAACCATTACCGGGGCGCCCTCCAGGCCATCGTCATCTTCGCCGGAAACGTGGGGCTGGCCCTGATGCTGTGGCGGGGCGGCGTGCTGAATATGGATGGGCTTCTGGCATTTGGCACCCTGTCCGCCTTCACCACCTACGCCCTCAACATAGGGGACGTGGTGCAGGGCATTGTGGAGTCGCTGCAAAGTCTGGTCAGCGCCCAGGTGAACATCGAGCGGGTGGAGCGCCTGCTGAACACCCAGCCCGACGTGGCGGATACGCCGGAGGTCATCGCCAAATATGGGGACTCCATCCACCCCAAGCGGGAGAACTGGGAGCCCCTCCACGGCGACGTGGAGTTCCGGGACGTGGCCTTCCGCTACCCGGACGGAGAGGAGACCATCCTCTCCCACTTCAACCTGACCGTTCCCCAGGGCACCCGGGTGGCCATCGTGGGGGAGACCGGCGCGGGGAAAAGCACCCTGGTGAACCTGGTCTGCCGGTTCTTCGAGCCCACGGAGGGGGCCGTCCTCATCGACGGGCGGGACGCCAGGGAGCGGAGCCAGCTCTGGCTTCACAGCAACATCGGCTACGTCCTCCAGCAGCCCCACCTGTTCAGCGGCACCGTGCTGGAGAACCTGCGCTACGGCAACCCGGACGCCTCGCTGGAGGAGATTCAGCGGGCCTGCAGGCTGGTCTGCGCCGACCAGGTCATTGACCGCATGGAGCAGGGCTATGACAGCCAGGTGGGCGAAGGGGGCGACCTCCTCTCCACCGGGGAGAAGCAGCTCCTCAGCTTCGCCCGGGCCATCTTGTCCGACCCCCGTATTCTGGTGCTGGACGAAGCCACCTCCTCCATCGACACCCTGACGGAGCAGCTGATTCAGTCCGCCATTGCGGAGATGACCAAAGGCCGCACCAGCTTCATCATCGCCCACCGCCTGTCCACCATCCGGGACGCGGATGTGATTTTGATGGTGAAGGACGGGGAGATCATCGAGCGGGGCACCCATCAGGCGCTGATGGCGGCCAGAGGGGCCTATTACCGGCTCTACACCCATCAGTTTACCGCAGAAAGCGTCAGCTCTGTGCTGGGCTGACGCCTTCCGCCAACGGGGCGGCGCAGGTCTGCGCCGCCCCGATTATTTTTCAAAAGCGCAGTTTTTTGTCATTTTCCACATAGAAAGCGGCTGTTTTGTTGGAAATTTATCCATCCTCAACCGGTTGTTCAACAGGGAAAGATTGACATTTTACTCCATTTATGATAAAATTGCCAAAGCAGTTAATCTACTGCGTACCGCAAAGTGAATTGATTTTCCCCCGATGCGAAGCCCGGGGGGCCGTGCTGCGCCCCCGCCGTCCCCGCCTTTCACAGGCGGCCCGGTAGAACCTTCGCATCACAAGACGCAAATTGGAGGACTGGAATTTATGCGCGAATATTCAAAATATGAACTCTCCGCCCTGATCGAGGGCAAACTGCGCCGCAACTTTGGCCGTACCCCTCAGGTGGCTTCCAAGGTGCAGATGTTTAAATCCTGCGCCATGGTGCTGCGGGACATTATGAGCAGCAACCATATCGAAACCGTCAACTACAACCGCTCCATCAACGCCCGCGAGGTGCATTACCTCTCCATGGAGTTCCTGGTGGGCCGCTCCCTGATGAAGAACGCCTACAACCTGGGCATCCTGCCCGAACTGAAGGACGCCATCAACGAGATGGGCTTCGACCCCGCCGAAATCTTTGAGCTGGAGCCGGACGCCTCCCTGGGCAACGGCGGTCTGGGCCGCCTGGCCGCCTGCTATATGGACTCCATGACCACGGAGGAGATCCCCGCCACCGGCTACTCCATCTGCTATCAGCTGGGTATGTTCCGTCAGAAGATCATTGACGGCCGCCAGGAGGAGCTGTCCGACGACTGGCTGGAGCTGGGCGACGCCTGGCTGGTGCCCAAGCGGGACGAGACGGAGACCGTTCGCTTCGGCGGCGAGGTCAAGACCTATCTGAACGAGGACGGCAAGTTCACCGTGGACTATGTGGGCGGCACCACCGTGCTGGCCGTCCCCATGGACATGAACATCGCCGGCTACAAGACCGACCACGTCAACACCCTGCGGCTGTGGGACGCAAAGAGCCCTGTCCGCGAGGATATGCAGTATTATTCCTCCGGCGAGTACCTGAAGGCCATTGAGGAGCGGGCCAACGCCGAGGTCATCGCCAAGGTGCTGTACCCCGCCGACGACCACTACGAGGGCAAGATGCTCCGGCTGAAGCAGCAGTACTTCTTCGTCTCCGCCACCGTCCAGTCCATCGTCCGCAAGCACAAGGCCCAGTACGGCACCCTGCGCAACTTCGCGGAGAAGCACGTCATCCAGATCAACGACACCCATCCCACCCTGGTCATCCCCGAGCTGATGCGTATCCTGATGGATGAGAACGGCTTCGGCTGGGACGAGGCCTGGAGCATTGTCACCCGCACCGTGGCCTACACCAACCACACCGTGCTGGCCGAGGCCCTGGAGCATTGGCCCCAGGATCTGATCATCGCCCTGCTGCCCCGCTGCTGGCAGATCATCTGCGAGATCAATGAGCGCTACCTGAAAGAGGTCCGGGCCTTCTTCCACAACGACGAATCCAAGGCCCGCGAGCTGGCCATCGTCTGGGACGGGGACGTGCGCATGGCCAACCTGTGCGTGGCCACCTGCTTCGCTGTCAACGGCGTGGCGGAGCTGCACAGCCAGATTCTGAAGGACGATGTCTTCCACACCGCCTATCTCCGCACCCCGGAGAAGTTCACCAACGTCACCAACGGCGTGGATCACCGCCGCTGGCTGGCCGAGATCAACCCTGAGCTGCACAACCTGATCTGCGAGGTCAACGGCAGCGACGACTATCTGCTCCAGCCCAATAAGCTGGAGGACTTCCTGCGGGCCAAGGACGACGCCGCCGTGCTGGAGCGGCTGGGTCAGATCAAGAAGGCCAACAAGGAATCCTTTGCCGCCTACTGCAAGCGGGAATACGGCTATAACCTGAACACCGACGCCATTTTCGATGTCCAGTCCAAGCGCCTCCATGAGTATAAGCGCCAGCTGCTGAACGTGATGAACATCATCTACCTGTATCAGCAGATTCAGGACGGGAAGGACATCGTGCCCCACACCTTCTTGTTCGCCGCCAAGGCCGCTTCCGCCTACTATATGGCAAAGCGCATCATTGAGCTGATCAACTCCGTGGCCTATGAGGTCAACAACGACCCCCGCTGCAAGGGCAAGCTCCAGGTGTTCTTCATCGAGAATTACCGGGTGTCCATTGCGGAGAAGCTGATGCCCGCCGCCGAGATCTCCGAGCAGATCTCCACCGCCGGCAAGGAGGCCTCTGGCACCGGCAACATGAAGTTCATGATGAACGGCGCCCTGACCATCGGCACCGAGGACGGCGCCAACGTGGAGATGCACCAGCTCCTGGGCGACGACAACATCTTCATCTTCGGCCTCACCGCCGAGGAGGTGGCCGACAAGAAGGCCGCCGGCTACAACTCCTATGAGTATTACAACGCCAGCCCCATCATTCAGCGGGTGCTGAACAAGCTGAACACCGGCTTCTCCGACGGCAAGAGCTATCAGGACATCACCAACAGCCTGCTCTTCGGTCAGGGCTACACGGCGGACAACTATCTGCTGCTGGCGGACTTCGAGAGCTATCGCTATATGCAGAACCGCATTGTCAACGCCTACAGCGACAGCCGCCGCTGGAACCAGATGGCGCTGGTCAACATCGCCAAGTCCGGCAAGTTTGCCGCCGACCGCTCCATTCATGACTATGCCAATAACATCTGGCACGTCCACACCCGCGGCTAAGCTGCCCGGCACAAGAATTTAAACGGCTCCCTCCGTGACAGCACGGGGGGAGTCGTTTTCTGTCCGAACAGAGCCGTGGGCTCCGCGGCCCTGTCACAGGTACAGGGACGCGCCCCACGGCTCTTTCCGTATCCGTTATGCTGTTTTACTTCCCGGCCCTGGCCGCTTCCTCGGCCCTGGCCTGCTGGAGGAACTCCGCCGCGTCGTCCGGCACGTCGTCGATGGTGTCGTCCCCCACGTCGATTTCCCTGGGCTGCCTGCGGTACAGCACGTCGTACATCACCGGCACCACAAACAGGGTCATCAGGGTGGCGTAGGCCAGTCCGCAGGCCACCACGATGGCCATGCCTCTGGTCAGGGAGGCGCTGATGCCGGTGGAGAACATCATGCTGCCCATGGCCAGGATGGTGGTCAGGGCGGTCATCAGGATGGGCCGCATCCTGGTCTTGCCGGTGGCGATCAGGGCCGCCCGCTTCTCCATACCGCCCAAGCGGAGCTGGTTGGTGTAGTCCACAAACACAATGCCGTTGTTCACCACCGTACCCATCAGCACCAGGAAGCCAATCATGCTCAGCAGGGACAGCTGCTCCCCAAAGGCCATCAGGCCGAACATACCGCCGGTGAAGGCCAGGGGGACGGTGAACAGGATGATGAAGGGGCTCAGCAGGCTCTGGAACTGGGCCACCATCACCAGGTAGACGAAGAGCAGGCCCAGCGCCAGCATTTCAATCATCTGGGTCATCATGGAAATCACCGTTTCATACTCGCCGGCCATCTCCCAGGTGTAGCCGTCGGGCATCTCGTAGTCCTCCAGCACCTCGCTGAGGGCCATGGAGAGCCGGGTGGAGTTGTAACCGTCCAGGGTGTCCGCCGTGACGGAGATGTAGCGCTGCTGATTCTCACGGGAGATGGTGGACACGCTGGTATCCGTCTCCACCGTGGCGAACTCGTCCAGGGTGTGGGTCTCTGTGACGGACGCGCCGTCCTCGTCGGTGGTGTCCACGTCAAAGGTGATGTCCATCAGGTTCTCCCTTGTCAGCAGGTTCGTTTCGTCCACGATGACCACTTCCATCTCCGTGCCGTCGATGGTGACGGTGGTGGAGGTGCTCTCCGTGGTCAGGCGGGCAGAGATCTCGCTGTAAATCTGGGCCACCGTCAGCCCCAGCCGCATGGCGGCGTCCTTATCCACCACCAGCACCAGCTCCTGGTCGGCCTCATCCTGGCCGTTGGTGGGGGTGTCGAAGCCCTCGATCTCGGAGATGATCTCCATGAAGTCCTCCGAAATCTCCACCAGGGTGTCCAGGTCGGAGCCGTAGATGTCAATCTCCAGGCCGCTGCCCAGCATACTGCTCATCTCGCTGGAGGAGGACGAGGCGGCATCCACCGTAAACTCCAGGTCGGCGGTGTTGGCCGCAATCTGGTTACAGATGTCCTCAATGCCCTGCTCCGTGTTCACATCGTCGCTGGGCACCACATAGAACACATAGTTCAAAAAGTCATTGGAAGTGGTGGCGCTGGTGGTGAGCATACTGGAGGCATTGGTCATGGCCCCCACATAGTCCACCCCGTCCACCGCCAGAATGCGCTCCGTCACCTCGTCGGCGGCGGCGTAGGCGGTGTCCTGGTCATAGTCCTCCGGCATGGTCACGGTGATGGAAATCTGGTTGCTGGACATATCGGGAATCATCACCATGCCCATCCGTGCCACGCCGAACACTGCCACCCCAAAGAGGCCGATGGCCAGACCCAGGGGCACCACCTTCACCCGCAGGCAGAAGTCCAGCACCTTCCCGTAGCCGTCCACCACCTTGTCAAACCAGCGGTGGGACTTAGGCTGGACGTTTTTCAGCAGGGTGGAGGCCACCGTGGGCACCACCGTCATTGCCACCACCAGGGAGGCAATCAGGGCGTAGCCGATGGTCAGCGCCATGGGATACATCAGCTCCCTGGTGTAGCCCGTGGTGAAAATCATGGGCAGGAACACGCAGATGGTGGTCAGGGTGGAGGAAATCAGCGCCCCCGACACCTGTTTCACGCCCTGCACCGCCGCCCTGGGGGCGGGCAGGCCCCGGCCCCGCAGCCGGTAGATATTTTCTATGGCGACGATGGAGTTATCCACCAGCATGCCAATGCCCAGGGACAGGCCGCCCAGGGACATGATGTTCAGCGAAATGTCCGTGAAGTACATCAGCAGGAGGGCAATCAGGACACTGAAGGGGATGGAGAATCCCACCACCAGCGTGGGCCGGAGGTCCTTCAGGAACAGGGCCAGAATCACAATGGCCAGCAGCGCCCCCAGAATCATACTCTCCAGAATGTTGGAGATAATCAGCGAAATATACTCGCCCTGGTCCATCAGCGGCTGAATTTGCAGGCCGTCATACTTCTCCTCCAGCTCCGCAATGGCGTCGTTGCAGGCGGAGGAAACGTCGCTGGTGCCGGCGGTGCTGCCCTTGAAGATGGACAGCACCACGCCGGCCTCGCCGTTGACCCGGGTGTAGCTGTCCGCGGCGTTGTCAATCACCGTCAGGTTGGCCACATCCCCCAGGGTCACGTCTCCCACGCTGTCCAGGTTACACAGCACCATATTCTCCAGGTCCTCCAGGTTGCTGTACTCCTCGCCCACCTTCAGCAGCCACTGGTTGTCGTCCGCATCGTCCACATACCCGGCGGGCATGGAGAAGTTCTGGGCGTAAATCAGGGTGGCCAGGGTGTCGATGTCCAGCAGGGTGTCCAGGTTGGCGCTTGCAATGGCGGTCTCCCGGGCGCTCTCGTAGGCCTCCAGGGCGGAGTCCAGCTGGCTCTGCCCGTCCTCCAGGGCGGTCTGCGCCGCCGCCAGCTGGGCGCTGGCGGAGCCGAAGCCTGCCGCCGCCAGAATCTTCCCGGCCTCCACCGTGGTGTAGCTGTTGACGGCCTCCTCCACGGCGGAGTTCACCGCCTCCACCGTGGCGGTGGCCACGGCGATTTTAATCTCCAGATTGGCAAGCTCCGTCTCGATCTGGGGGATGCGGGTGTTGACGATGTCAGAGATGGTGGTGAGATTCTCCACCGTCAGGGCGGAGGCCGCCTCCCCCATTCCCTGGGTCTCCAGCAGCGACACCGCGTAATCCAGCTTCTCCGGGTTGGCGATGGCGTCCTCCACGCTGGTGGGCAGGCTGGCGGTCATCTCGGCCACCTGGCTCTCCGCCACGGACGCGGCTGCCTCCTCCGCCGTGGCAATCAGGCTCGCCCTGACGCCGGTGGAAGAAGCGCTGCCGGAGTCGTCGCCTGTGTTCCCGGTGTTCTCCGTGTCCGTTTCCTCCGCCGTGCCCGCCAGGGCCAGCAGGGCGGCCCGCTCGTCAGCGGACAGGCTGGGCAGCAGGGCGGCCAGCTCCTCCTCCGTCATGCCTGCCAGCAGGGCGCCGATCTCATCCTCCGACAGGGTGGAGAGGTAGGCCAGCAGCTGCTCCTCCGGCAGGGCGGACAGGGTCTCGTAGGCGCTGGAGGTGCCGGCGTCGGAAGCCGTGGTGTCAGAGGCGGAAGCGCCGTAGGCAGCGGCAGAGGCGCTGTCCAACATATCCAGGATGGTGTCCACATTGTCCTCCGTCACCGTGACGGACTCCATCAGGCCGCTGGCCGCCATGCTGTCCACCACCGACTGGGTGGCGGAAATCAGGACCTGACTGTAGGCCGCGTCATAGATGGCGTTGTAGGTCTCCTCGCTGGCGGCGGTGTCCTGGAGGGTCTGGAACAGGGCCTCCAGCTCCTCATAGCTCTCCTGAATTCCCGCCGTCTCATAGGCCTCCAGCTCCGTTTCCAGGGCCGTCTGATTGGCCTGCTGGCTGGCCAGCTGGGCCTCATAGGCGCTCTGGGTGGCGATGGCCTGATTCAGGGCCAGGCTGGCCTCCGCCAGCTCCTCTGAGGTCTCCTCCTGCTGGTCCTCCAGCTCCGTAGTGCCGTCGTCCAGCTCTGCCTGGGCGTCGGCCAGCTCCGCCTGAGCATCGTCAATCTCCTGCTTCGTCTCCTCCAGGGTGTCCAGCACGGAGGCCAGGAGCTTGTTGTTGATCGCATCAATCTTGTCCTGGTTCAGCCGCACCTCCACGGTCTGCTCCACCAGGCCCACGGTGGAAACGCTGGCCACGCCGTCCTGCCGCTCAAAGTAGGGCGTTACGATGTCCTCCACGAAGTCGGACAGCGCATAGATGTCCTTCCCCTCGTAGTCCACGCTGACATACATGGTGGCCACCATGTCCATGCTGATCTCCATGACGTTGGGGGTGCCGCACAGGTCGGGCAGAGAGCTCTCCACATCCTGCAGGGCGGAATCCACTTTGACCATGGCGGAGTCCATATCCGTGTCATCCTCGAATTCCAGCATGATCATGGAGTAATTCTCCGCGCTGCTGCTGGTGACGTTCTCCACGCCGCTGACGGTGCCCAAAGCGCTCTCCAGCGGCTCCGTCACGTTGGCCTCCACCTTTTCCGGGCTTGCCCCCGGATAGGTGGTGATGACCACCATGTAGGGCAGGCTCATCTCCGGCAGCAGGTCGGTGGTCATCCGCATCATGCACACGACCCCCAGCACCAGCGCAATGATGACGGCAACCAGCACGGTAAACGGCTTTTTCACACATTGCTTCACCATGATTGAACAGACCTCATTTCCTGTAGGTTCGGAATCTTTCTTCGCAGATGTATTTTATCATAGTTCGCTAACAGTGTAAATCTTTCTTTGTTAAGAATCTGTTAAATTTCGATGTTTCCAGAACTTCAACATATGCCAAATTGTTTCATATTTTTGCATTTTACATTTTTGCATATAACTTTTAAGGCATTATATGTCAATTCTTGCAAATGTGAATCACTTTGCGTTGCTGTCACGTTGCTGTCAAAAAACGGGGGAAAGCGCGGTAACTTTTTAGCCATCATCCGTTTCCACCCGCCTCCAATCCAACCTCTGCCCGCACCCGTTGCAATATGCCTGGTATTCCCACTCCAGGACCGTGCCGCACCTGGGGCAGATGCAGTATTCCTCCATCCTGTTGTGATCCATGTAACAGGCTGTGTCCGTCACCATCATTGGCAGTCTGTATCGTAGCTGATCTGCAAGTAGTTTCATCCGGCTTTTATCCATGGGATATCCCTCCATCATCGAAATATATTCCAATGATAAAGGCTTTGAGACAAAATAAAAAGAGCCACACCGGATTTTACCCCGATGCGGCCCTTGCCTTATTTGCTCAAATATTTGGACGAACAGAACCCCGTATACTCCACCCCGCCGTAAGTGCTGACCACATAGTACCAATCCGTACCGCTGTAGGTGGTGTAGTACCCGTAGCAGGTCACAGTCTGCCCCTTCGGCAGGGTCACAATGATGTCCTTACCAGTCCCGGCGCCGGTGCGCATGTTGAGGTTGGCGGTGGTCTTGTACGTCCCGGCAACGGACTTGTCAAAGCTCTTGGCGGCGTCGGTGGAGGTCGTGCTGGTGGTCGTGGTGCTGGAGCTGCTGGAGGTCGTGGCCGTGGTAGTATCGTCAGTACAGTACGGGCACTGCGCCCAATACTGCCAGTCGGATGCCGAATACTTGGTCTTAACCACGCCGTAAGCGTGTCCCTTGGCCTCGTAGACATACCCCGCCCCATCGTAGACGCCCACATGGGTGATTTTGCTGGTGCTGCTGCCCTTAAAGACCAGTAGACCCGCCGTCTTGGGGAAGGTGCTGATTTTGCCCTTGGCGGACGCGGCGGAGTACATCCCGGAGGCAGACTTGTCCTGTGCGGCGTTGTAGGTAGGGGTGGAGGTGGTACTGTCCGACCATAGATAGCCCTTGATAAGGCCAACGCAGTCATGCACCCGTTTGCCGTACTGGGACG
Organism: Clostridiales bacterium; assembly: GCA_021202775.1. Lineage (GTDB taxonomy): Bacteria > Bacillota > Clostridia > Oscillospirales > Oscillospiraceae > Onthomonas. Next base: position 41,121 of record JAJQCJ010000048.1, read on the forward strand.
CAAAATCGTCCGCAGTGTAGTTCTCGGGATACTGTGCCTTTTTGCTCTTGTACAGGGCGGCGGTTGCGGTCTGCCCGAAGGTGCCGTACCAGTAGGGCAGACCCACCTGGGCCTTGGCGTAGGCCAGCAGGCCGCTGTTTGTTTTACTCATTTTTAGTCCTCCTTCAACCCTCAGATACTTCCGGCAGACCGGCCACGCTGGTCAGCAGCGACAGCACACCCGCCAGTACGGCAGCGCTTGCAACGCCCACCCAGCTTACGTCATCCAGCACGTAGCTGGTACCGATTGCCGCCACAGCGGTCTGGGCCATAGTCTTAACGGCCCGGACGCCTGCGGCTTTCAGCCATGCGCTGCTTTTAATCCTCTCGATGATGGTCATTCTTATCAATCCTTTCTATGCCAGCCCCAGCCATGCGCACAGCGCCCCCACAAGGGCCCCGGCCACGGCGGTGCCGACGATTTTCAGGGCGTCCCGCCACTTCTGGCCGTCCCTGTCCTCCAGCGCTTTCAGGCGGTCATCCTCCTTGGCCTGCGTCTCGGACATGGCTTTGACGCTCTGAGCCAGCTCCTGCACAGACATGGCCAGCTTGTTGATTTGGTCTGTCACGGATTCCAGTTTTTCCAGCCGGTGATTCTGCCGGGCGTTTTCGGCGGTCAGCGTCTCAAACTCTGCATTGACCGTGCGTCGGAACTCCTCATGCTCCGCCCGTGTAATGGGATTGTCCATCGGCATATCCTCCTCTTAGTTATTCCGCCAGCAGGCTTTCAACTTCCTCACGGAGCGCTTCGGGCACGTCCTCCAGCGTTTTCTTCCCCTTCTCAATCAGGGACGCGTAAATCTTTG
>JAJQCJ010000137.1 GCA_021202775.1 Clostridiales bacterium
GGCGGGACATACCCTTCTTGATGTAGCACCAGTCGCCGTCCATCTTCACAAAGCCAGTGAAGGAGAAGTCCACCACGCCGTCCACGGCATAGTAGTAGTTTCCGTCAGTGGACTGGTAGCCCAGGCCGTTGAACTCCAGATTCACGATGCCGTTCTCCACGCGGTACCACTTGCCGTCCTCTTTCACGAAACCCACAAAGTCGCTCTGGAACTCGCCGTCCACATAGTAGCGGGTGGTGCCGTCGCTCATGGCATGCAGGCCGGTGCCGTAAGTGGTGGTGGTCTTGGTGTAGGTCACGCCGTCATAGGTGGCGGTGGCGGTAAAGGAGTCATCCCCGTTATCAACAACGGTGGTGTCGGTCACTGTCACCGTGTCGCTGCAGCGGGAGCAGGTGAGGGTGAGTGTGGCGGTGGTGTAATCGCTGCCCCATGCCCAGGACGCCTCGTAGCTGTGGCCGGTGGCGGAAATCGTCTTACCGGTGGTCACGGTCACGCCGCAGACGGTGCAGACCTCGTCGCCGGTGTAGCCGTCCTCCGTGCAGGTGGCGTCCCTGGCGTTCTGAACCTCGGTGGTGTGGCCGGTGGCGGGAATCGTCTCACCGGCGGACACGGTTTCACCGCAGACGGAGCAGACCTTGTCGCCGGTGTAGCCGTCCTCCGTGCAGGTGGCGTCCCTGGCGTTCTGAATCTCTGTGGCGCCGTGATTCACAGTGACCGATGCGGTGACTGTCTCACCCAGCGCGGTGGCGGTCAGGCCGGCCGAGCCTTTGGTGACCGCATGAACCACGCCGCTATCGTTATCAACCGTGGCAACCGACGTGTCGCTGCTGCTCCAGGTGGGGGACACAACGGTGACGGTTCTCGATGAGCTGCTGAGCCAGGTGTTTTCCATGGTCAGCTCCGCTGTGACCGTCGGCAGCGCCGCGCTGTCCCCGCAGGACAGGTCATAGGAGGCGGTGTCTGTGGACACAGTTGCGCTGGTGACAGAAGCGTCCTCCACCTCGATGGTGACGGTGGTTTCACTGTCATTGGCGGCGGTGGCGGTGGTGTTCAGCGTTTCGGGCTTGCCGAACACCTGCACCCAAAAATGATAGCTGCCGTAGGTTACACCGGCAATGCCCACGGCGGTGTAGCTTGTGCTCAGCATATTCCGGCGGTGCCCCTGGCCGGAGTAGGTTTCGTCCGTTTCCTGCCAGGCTTCAAAAACATCCGCCGCCTCTGCAAAAGTATTATAACCGGCGGCGATGTTTTCGCCACGGGCATACAAGTCCTCGCCCCATGTATAGTACACATAGAGGGCCGTTCCACAGCTCTCGCCGTTGGGTCTGGTATGGCCGTAGGAGAGGGCAATCTCCGCCGCCCGCTGCATGGCGACGGCCTCCAGGGTGTAGTCATAGGTCAGTTCGCTCAGGTCAGTGCAGGTAGTTTTTGTCGTGTCATCGTCATTCCAGTACCAGGCGTCGTCGCCGGTGCGGAACTCGTTGATCATGGTCAGCATGGTCCTGGCTTTCGTTTGCTCATAGGTGACGGTCATTGCAACCGTCGTCGTGCCGTCATCAGCGGCGGCGGCCTCCGTTGCCAAAAGCGCCGTGGGCAGCAGGCTCATGCACAGAGCCAGCGCAAACAGCATGGCTGTCAGCCGTTTCCAGGTGTGTTTCATACGTTTTCCCTCCTGTAGATAAATTTTTGCCGGGTACGCACCCCGATGCGCACCGTTTGTGGTCTGCATCGGTTTGTTATGTTATATTATATCAAGCGAATGAAAAGCAGTCAAGGGAGGGCCGGCACTCAATTCCATTCTTTGTCAATCATCTGCAGACCCTGTCCCTGAAAGAGGCATTGATCGGATGAGCTTTGCCGACAGATGGAAAACCTGCCGCAAACAGAAGCCTCTCATACAGCAGTTTGCCGACCGTCAGGGCAAAAACAACTGCTTTTCCTTGCGCAGCCTCCGATTTTGGGGTATCCTATAGGGGATAACGATTCCAAAGCAGGAGGCTATACCATGAAAATCGGAATTGTCACCGGAGCGTCCAGCGGCCTGGGGCGGGAGTTCGTCCGCCAGCTCAGCGCGGGAGAGCCGCTGGATGAGATTTGGGTCATCGCCCGCCGGGAGGAACGGCTGAAGGAACTGGAATCCCAGGTGGAGACGCCGCTGCGCTGCATCCCGCTGGACCTGACGGAACAGGCGTCCTTCCGGACGCTGGAGGAGCTGCTGCAGGCGGAGGGACCGGAGGTGCGGGTCCTGATTAATGCGGCGGGGTTCGGGAAGATCGGGGCCTGGAGCGACATCACCCTCCGGGACTGCGACGATATGATCGACCTGAACTGCCGGGCCGCCGTGGATATGACCCAGCTGGTCCTGCCCTACATGGGCAGGGGGAGCATGGTGCTGGAGATCTGCTCCACCGCCGGGTTCCAGCCATTCCCCTATCTGGGGGTGTACGCCGCCTCCAAGGCGTTTCTCTACCGCTACAGCCGGGCCCTCCGGGTGGAGCTCATGGGGAAGGGAATCAGCGTGACGGCGGTGTGTCCCTACTGGGTGAAGGACACAGAGTTCATCGCCAAAGCGAAGCAGACCCGGAACAGCTCCTATATTCGCCACTTCCCCCTGGCCTCCAGGGAGGAGGCCGTGGTGCGGCGGGCCCTGCGGGACGGGAAGCTGCATCTGGCGGTCTCCACGCCGGGGCTGGTCTGCTCCGTTCACCGGGTTGCGGCGAAGTTTGTGCCCAGCGAGGTGATGATGGGGGCCTGGGCGCTGATCAGAAGGATATAACACAACACGGCCGGCAGCGTGCGCTGCCGGCCGTGTTCTGTTTGGGGGTTATTTCCCGCCCTTCCGGCTGATCTCCTTCAGGTCGTAGGGCGTGGTCTGGTAAACGTAGTAGTTGAGCCAGTTGGTGTAGAGCAGCTGACCAGAGCTGCGCCAGTTGACCACGGGGGTTTGGGTGGGGTCGTCCTGGGGAAAGTAGTTGGCGGGCACCTGAATGTCCTTCCCCTTGGCCAGGTCCCGCTCGTACTCCAGCCGCAGGGTGTCCCGGTCGTATTCCGGGTGGCCCATGACGAAGAACAGGCGGTTGTCCGCGCTTTTCAGGGCAAAGATGCCCGCCTGGTCGGATTCCGCCAGCAGCTCCAGCTCCGGAACGGCCAGCACGTCCTCCTTTTTGACATAGGTGTAGCGGGAGTGAGGGGCGTAAAACACGTCGTCGAACCCCCGGAACCAGGGGGACTGGGGGCGAAGGACCCGGTGGGGGAAAATGCCGAACATTTTCCGGTCATAGGAGTATTTTTGAATCCCGAAATGGTAGTACAGCCCGGCCTGGGCCCCCCAGCAGATGTGGAGGGTGGCGTGGACGTGGGTTTTGGTCCACTCCATGATTTTGCAGAGCTCGTCCCAGTAATCCACATCGGTGAAGTCCAGGTTCTCCACCGGTGCGCCGGTGATGATCATGCCGTCAAAGTAGTGATCTTTCACCTCGTCAAAGGTGCGGTAGAAGGTGGCCAGATGGTCCTGGTCCACGTGCTGGGGGACATAGCTGGCCGTTTGCAGCAGCTCCACCTCGATTTGCAGCGGGGTGTTGGCAAACTTCCGCAGCAGCTGGGTTTCCGTGGTGATTTTGGTGGGCATCAGATTCAGCAGCAGCAGGTTCAGGGGGCGAATATCCTGGTGCATGGCGCGATACTCCGTCATGACGAAAATATTTTCCCCCTCCAGAGTGGCGCGGGCCGGCAGCGAATCAGGAATACGAATCGGCATAGTAAGGACTCCTTATGAAAATGGTGAAAGAATGGGTGGATTGCAGTTGAAGTTCAGTCCGGGGCAGGCAAAGGCCCGGCATTCGGAAAACGGTGCGTTCCATTTTTGAGCAGCCCTCCTTTTTATGAAATCGCCAATGCGGAACCGTCCATCGTGTGTGGAGCGGTGGCTCGCTCTATTGTAGCACAGCCCGCTGCAATATGCCAGAGAAATTTCAGTTTTAGATTGGCGGCGGTGTTCCACCGTCAAATGATGCGCCCCCTGCCAAACCCCGCGGGTTCGGCAGGGGGCGCTGTCCGGCGTCAATCAAAGCTCCCGCAGCTGTGGAGGCAGGACGGGAATCTGCCGCCGGGCGGCGTTCACCGCCCCGAAGTCCAGCTCCACAGTGAAGATACCGGCCTCCGTCCCGCCGTCGGCCAGCACCTTCCCCCAGGGGTCGGCCACCAGGCTGTGGCCGTAGGAGACGTACCCTGCCCCGGTGTCCCGGGCGGGGGCGCAGGCGGCAACGAACAGCTGGTTGTCCACCGCCCTGGCCCGGAGCAGCAGTTCCCAGTGCAGGGGGCCGGTGGTCATGTTGAAGGCGGCGGGGACGAGGATGGCCCTGGCCTCGGCCTCCGTCATCTCCCTGGCCAGGGCCGGGAAACGGATGTCGAAGCAGATGCACAGGCCGAACCGGCCAAAGGGGGTGTCAAACACGGTGCAGCCCCCGCCGGGGGACAGGGTGTCGGACTCCATGAACCGCTGTCCCCCCGTCACGTCGATGTCAAAGAGGTGTACCTTGCGGTGGCGGGCGATCTGCTCCCCCGCCGGGGAAAAGACGAAGGAGGTGTTGTACACCCTTCCGCCCTCCAGCTCCGGCATGGAGCCGCCCACCAGCCACACCCGGTTCTCCGCCGCCATCCGGCGGAGGGCCTGCCAGACCGGGCCGCCTGCCGGTTCCCCGTAGAGGGGGAAGCAGCCGGTGTCGTAGGGGCAGCAGAACATCTCCGGCAGCATAACCAGCTCTGCCCCCTGACCTGCTGCTGCGGCGATGGCCTCCGCCGCCACGGAGAGGTTCTTTGTTTTGTCGGCGCTGACGGGCATTTGAACAAGGGCGATTTTCACAGAGATGCCTCCTCTATTCGTCAATGGGTTTCTCCTGGCCGGGTCGGGGCAGGCCGCTCTCCGCATCGGCGGCCTCGCTCATGGCTCTGGCTGCGGCATAGTCGTCAACGGTGAACTGGCCGCCCTGGAGCTTCCGCTCCTGCCACTGCTCCTTGGTAATCAACACCTTCCGGGGCTTGGAGCCTTCAAAGGGGCCAACAATCCCCCGCTCCTCCATCTGGTCCACCAGACGGGCGGCACGGGAGTAGCCCAGTTTCAGCCGCCGCTGGAGCATGGACACAGAGGCCATCCCCGTCTCCATCACCACATCTACGGCCTGGGGCAGCAGCTCGTCCCCCTGCTCCCCGTCGGGCTGCCCGGCGGCGGTATCTTCGTCGGTCAGGTCGGGGAAGGACACGTTCATGGCGGAGGCGCCCTTGCTGCCCTTGCCGGTGTTCTTGGCGTTCAGCTCCACCTCGGCCAGAATGTCCGCGTCGTAGTTGGCGGTGGAGTTCTCCTTGATGAATTTGATCACGTCGGAGACCTCCTCCTCCGTGACAAGGCAGCCCTGCACCCGCATGGGCTTGCCGATGCCCAGGGGGGCGAAGAGCATATCGCCCTTGCCCACCAGCTTTTCCGCTCCCACCTGGTCCAGGATGATGCGGGACTCCAGCGAGGAGGCCACCGCGAAGGCGATGCGGCTGGGAATGTTGGCCTTCATCAGGCCGGTGATGACGTCGGTGGAAGGCCGCTGGGTGGCGATGATCAGGTGGATGCCGGCGGCGCGGCCCATCTGGGCCACCCGGCAGATGGATTCCTCCACCTCCTTGGCCGCCGCCAGCATCAAATCGGCCAGCTCGTCAATGACGATGACGATTTGGGGCTTATGCTCCACCCCTTCGGCCCCTTCGATTTTGTCCGCGTGCTCCGCCAGCTTGTTGTAGGATTCCAAATCCCGGACGTGCTGCTCGGAGAAGTCCTTATACCGCCGCGTCATCTCATACACCGCCCATTGCAGGGCGCCGGCGGCCTTCTTGGGGTCGGTGACCACGGGGATCAGCAGGTGGGGGATGCCGTTGTACACCCCCAGCTCCACCATCTTCGGGTCCACCATAATCAGCCGGACGTCCCTGGGGGAGGACTTGTACAGCAGGGAGACGATCAGCGCATTGGTGCAGACGCTCTTGCCAGAGCCGGTGGTACCGGCGATCAGCAGGTGGGGCAGGCGGGCGATGTCTCCCACGATGTTGCGGTTGGCGATGTCCCGGCCCACGGCGAAGGCCACATGGGAGGGGTGATTGCGAAATTCCTCGCTGTCCAGCACCTCCCGGACGGGGACGGGGGACACTCGCTGGTTGGGCACCTCAATGCCCACCACGGAGCTTTTCCCGGGGACAGGGGCAATGCGCACGTTCACCGCCCCCAGGCTCAGGGCCAGGTCCCCCGCCAGATTGGTGACCTTGCTGAGCTTGACCCCTTGATCCAGCAGCAGGTCAAAGCGGGTGACGGAGGGGCCGCAGGTGCGGCCCACGATTTCGCCGCTGATGCCGAAGGAGTGGAGGGTGTCCGACAGGCGGAGCTGGGTCTGGTTCAGTTCCTCCGGGGCGGTGCCCCGGCTGGCGCCGCTGGCCTCATGCAACAAGGTCACAGGGGGATAGCGGTACAATTCCTCATCCGGGA
>JAJQCJ010000150.1 GCA_021202775.1 Clostridiales bacterium
GGGATGCACATCATCACCGCCATGGGCAGCTCGATGCCGTTCATCACCAGGAATTCCAGGGTGTTGTCCAGCCGGGCAGAGTCGGAGCCGTTGGGGTTCACCACGGGGTAAACCTTATCCAAATCCTCCTCGCTCATGACGTTGGAGGCCATGGTCTCCTCACGGGCCAGCATACGGTCGGCGTTGCCCCGGATGGTGTTGATCTCGCCGTTGTGGAGGATGAAACGGTTGGGGTGGGCCCGCTCCCAGGAGGGGTTGGTGTTGGTGGAGAACCGGGAGTGAACGGAGGCGATGGCGGACTCATAATCCTCATCCTGCAAATCGCAGTAGAAGTTCCTGAGCTGCCCCACCAGGAACATCCCCTTATAGACGATGGTGCGGCTGGAGCAGGACACCACATAGGTGTTGTCGTTGGACTGCTCAAAGACCCGGCGGGCGATGTACAGCTTTCGGTCAAAGGCCAGCCCCTTTTCGCAGCGGGCGGGCCGCTCCACAAAGCCCTGCTCGATGTAGGGCATACAGTCCAGGGCCTTGTGGCCCAGGATGGCGGAGTTAATGGGGACGGTGCGCCACCCCAGGAAGCGCATCCCCTCCTTTTCCACAATGACCTCGAACATCTTCTTGGCCTGGGAGCGTTTCAGCGTGTCCTGAGGGAAGAAGAACATTCCGATGCCGTAGTCCCGTTCATCCCCCAGGGTGATGCCGCACAGGGCAGCGGCCTTGCTGAAAAACTTGTGGGAGATTTGCAGCATAATGCCCACGCCGTCGCCGGTCTTGCCCTCGGCGTCCTTGCCGGCCCGGTGCTCCAGCTTTTCCACGATTTTCAGGGCGTTGTCCACGTTGGCGTGGCTCTTGCGGCCTTTGATGTCCACCACGGCGCCGATGCCGCAGGCGTCATGCTCAAACCGGGGGTCGTAAAGCCCCTGGGCGGGCATGGTGCACTCCGTTCTGTTCATTTCCATAGTTCCTGACTCCTTTTTCGGTGATGTGGGAGAAACGTTCTGCGCGTTTGCGTGGAAAGGTGCCCCAGAGGGCGCAGCAATGGAACGCTGCCTCCCCATTGAGACACCTTTCTTTCGTCGTATCCGATTGTGTTCGGCTGGTCTTACCTGTTCAGCAGGGCCACAATCCGTTCCACGGCCTCCACCGTGGCGTCCGCCTCGCCGAAGGCGGTGAAGCGGATGTAGCCCTCTCCGCTGGGGCCGAAGCCTGCGCCGGGGGTGGTGGCCACGTTGGCTTCCTCCAGCAGCTTGTCAAAGAAATCCCAGGAAGGCATGCCGTCCGGGGTCCTGGCCCAGACATAGGGGGAGTTCTTGCCGCCGTAGACCTCCAGCCCGGCCTTTTGCAGCCCGTCGTAGATCACCCTGGCGTTCCGCTTATAGAAGGCGATGTTCTCCATGATCTGCCGCTGGCCTTCCTCGGTGTACACCGCCGCGGCGCCCCGCTGAATGATATAGGAGGTGCCATTGAACTTGGTGCTCTGGCGGCGGTTCCACATGCCGTTCAGGCTGACGCCGTCCCGCACCAGTGCCTTGGGCACCACGGTGTAGCCGCATCGGGTGCCGGTGAAGCCCGCCGTCTTGGAGAAGGAGCGGAACTCGATGGCGCAGGTTTTTGCCCCCTCCACCTCGAAGATGGAGTGGGGGACATTGTCCTCCTCGATGAAGGCTTCATAGGCCGCGTCAAAGAGGATGACCGCACCGCTCATGTTGGCGTAGTCCACCCAGGTCTTCAGCTGGTCCTTCGTCAGCACCGTGCCGGTGGGGTTATTGGGGGAGCAGATATAGATGAGGTCCACCGGCTCCGTGGGGAGGGCGGGGACGAAGCCGTTCTCCGCCACAGTGGGCATATAGTAGAGGTTCGTCCACTTCTCCGCCTGAGGGTCATAGTCCCCGGCCCGGCCGGCCATGGCGTTGGTGTCCACATACACGGGATACACCGGGTCGCAGACGGCCACCTTGTTGTCCACGCCAAAGATGTCCCCGATGTTGCCGCAGTCGCTCTTGGCCCCGTCGGAGATGAACACCTCGTCGGGCTGAATGTCCACCCCCCGGCGCTGGAAGTCATGGGCGACGATAGCCTCCCGGAGGAAGGCGTAGCCCTGCTCCGGGCCGTAGCCCCGGAAGGTCTCCGCCCTGCCCATTTCGTCCACCGCCGCGTGGAGGGCGTCGGTGACCGCCGGCACCAGGGGCCGGGTCACGTCGCCGATGGAGAGCTTAATAATCTTCCGCTCCGGGTGAGCCTGGGCGTAGACCGAAATCCGCCGGGCCACTTCGCTGAACAGGTAGCTGCCGGGCAGCTTTTGATAGTTGCTGTTAATGGTTGCCATGTGATACCTCCATATCCTTTCCTTGCGCCCAAAAAGGCGGCAAATCCTCCGTTTTTCGGTGTGTTCGTCAAAACTCGTCGCCTAAAATCAGCCTGGCGGTCTGCACCATCCGTGCGCCGGCGTCCATGCTCTGCTTCTGGATGTAGCGATGGGCCTGCTCCTCCGTCATGCCGTTGCGCTCCATCAGAAGGCGCTTCGCTGCCTCCACCACCGCCCGTTCCTCCTCGCTGCGGCGGGGGCGGATGTACTTACTGAGCTGCCGGTTGGCCTGCATCAGCATCTCCACCGAGGCGCACAGGCTGCTCCGGGACACCGGGGCGGGCAGCCGGAAGATGTCCTCGTTCACCAGGTCCAGCTGGCCCTGGGTGGCCACCATCAGCATGGAGCAGTCCGGCGGCAGATCCTCAAACAAATCCTCACAGGTACCGTCTGTCAGCTTATACCCGCAGACTACGATGTTTAAGCGCGATTTATGAACCATGCGTTTGACCTCGCCGCAGCTGCGCATGGTGACGCAGCTCACGGCGCACCCCGCCTGAATCAGCTCCGCCATTTTCCGGCAGGTGGTCTCGCTTTCAAACGCAACGATAATTTTTTCCACTCTCATCACGCTCCCGGTTCCTGTCGCTGACGCTCAGGGTCAGTAAGCGACCATGTAGCGCCGGCGCTCCCATTCAGAAACCTGACCGCGATATTCCTCCCATTCCCGCCGCTTGCCGGAGAGGTAGGCCCCGGCGATATGCTCGCCCAGCACGTCCAGCAGCAGCGCGTCCTGCTCCAGGGCGGAGAGGGCCTCCTGCAAGTTCCCCGGCAGGGGCTTCACGCCTATGGCCGCCCGCTCCTCCGGGGACAGGCTGGCGGGGTCGGCCTTCAGCTCCGGCGGGGCCTCCAGACCCCGCTCCATGCCGTCCAACCCGGCGGCCAGGCACACCGCCAGGGCCAGGTAGGGGTTGCAGCAGCAGTCGGGGCTCCGCAGCTCCACCCGAATCTGACCGGGCTTCGCCGTCGGAATCCGCATCAGGGCGGTGCGGTTGCCGAAGGACCAGCTGGTGTAACAGGGGGCTTCATACCCCGGCAGCAGCCGCTTGTAGGAGTTCACCAGGGGGTTGGTTACCGCCGTAATGCCGCCGATGTGGGCCATCACCCCGGCGATGAACCCGCGGGCCTCTCTGGAAAGGCCCTGCTCCGCCGCCTCGTCATAGAACAGGTTCTTCCCGTCCCGGTGGAGGGTGAAGTTCAGGTGCATCCCGGAGCCTGCCCGGCCTGCAATGGGCTTGGGCATAAAGGTGGCGTGGAGGCCGTTGCGCTGGGCCAGGGTCTTGACCGCCAGCCGGAAGGTCAGAATATTGTCCGCCGCCTCCATGGCCGGGGTGTACTTAAAGTCGATCTCATGCTGGCCGGGGGCGTTCTCGTGGTGGGAGCACTCCACCTGGAAGCCCAGCTCCTCCAATGCCAGCACCACCTCCCGGCGGACGTTCTCCCCCTGGTCCAGGGGGTAGATGTCGAAGTACCCGGCCTGGTCGGTGGTGTTCATGGTGGGGCGGCCTTCCTCATCGGTGTGGAACAGGAAGAACTCACATTCCGGCCCCACCTGCATGGTGATGCCCCGGGCCGCCGCCCGGTCGCAGACCCGCTGCAAAACCTGCCGGGAATCGCCGCCGAAGGGCGCGTCGCCTCCCCCGCGGACATCGCACATCAGCCGGGCCACCTTCCCCCGTGAGGGCCGCCAGGGGTACACCGCAAAGGTGTCCAGGTCGGGAATCAGGTACCGGTCGGAGTCATTGGCGGAGGCAAAGCCGTCGATGGAGCTTCCGTCGATCATCACCTCCCCCGCCAGCGCCCTGGGCAGCTCGGCGGCGGTGACGGCCACATTTTTCAGCTTTCCAAATACATCCACGAATTGCAGGCGGACAAAGCTGACGTCCTCATCCTCCACGATTCGCAGGATCTCTTCCTTTGTATAGTGCATTGCTCTCTCCTGTTCTCCTGCCTGCGGCCGGCCTGTCGGCCCGGCAGCGGGGCAGGGATCCTGTAAGGCGAAACAAAATGAATGTTGCGCGCCCAGAACTTGCAAATTCAGCCGGAGCGCCATCCTTACTCAGTATACACCAAATGCGGTTTCTGTCAAGTTTTTTCCCAGCTTTTTGACCGCCGTTTTCCACGTTCCGTCACATTTTCTAAAAACAGGCCCCGGTTTCGGCGGCATTTCGGGTGAATTTGAATGAATCCAAAAAATCTCCTGCAAAGCCCTTGCATAATTCCGGAAGTTGCGCTATAGTATGCATAGTGATTCAAACTCACGTGCAAAACATCCAGCAGCAGACCTGGTACAGACCGATAAAACCTCATGAAACGTGACAATGGCGTCCCGGATAACCCTGTTATTGGTGCCATTGTCTTTTTTCATGGGTAGGATTTTATCAGCGCTGTCCAACCATTATTGTGAAAGGGTTGAATGTAGAATGGGTATTCCCGAAATTTTTGGCTCCAACGTATTCAGCTTGGCTGTTATGAAGGAGCGTCTCCCCAAGAACGTGTACAAGGAGTTCGTCTATGTCCAGGAGAACGGCGGCATGCTGTCCTCCGCCACAGCCGACACCATCGCAGAGGCCATGAAGAACTGGGCCGTGGAGAAGGGCGCTACCCACTACACCCACTGGTTCCAGCCCCTGACCGGCGCCACCGCCGAGAAGCATGACTCCTTCCTCACCGTCCCCAACGAGATGGGCTTCACCCTGCTCCAGCTCAGCGGCAAGAAGCTGATTATGGGCGAGCCGGACGCCTCCTCCTTCCCCTCCGGCGGCCTGCGGGGCACCTCCTATGCCCGGGGCTACACCGCCTGGGACCTCACCTCCCCCGCCTTCGTGAAGGAGCAGAGCTGCGGCACCATCCTGTGCATCCCCACCGTCTTTGTGTCCTACACCGGCGAGGCCCTGGACGCCAAGACCCCCCTGCTGCGCTCCATGCAGGCCGTCTCCAAAGAGGCCATCCGGCTGGTGCGCCTCTTCGGCAACACCACCGCCAAAAAGGTGGCCGCCTACGTCGGCCCGGAGCAGGAGTACTTCCTGGTGGACCGGAGCAAGTATTTGCAGCGCCGTGACCTGATCTACGCCAACCGCACCCTCTTCGGCGCCCCCGCCCCCAAGGGCCAGGAGCTGGACGACCATTACTTCGGCGCCATCCGGGAGCGGGTGGGTGCCTTCATGGCCGACCTGAATGTGGAGCTGTGGAAGTACGGCATCACCGCCACCACCCAGCACAACGAGGTGGCCCCGGCCCAGCATGAGCTGGCCCCCATCTTCGCCACCGCCAACGTGGCCGTGGACCAGAACAACCTGACCATGGAGACCATGAAGCGGGTGGCCGAGCGGCACAACCTGGTCTGCCTGCTCCACGAGAAGCCCTACGCCGGCGTCAACGGCTCCGGCAAGCACAACAACTGGTCCCTGGGCACCGATGACGGCGAGAACCTCTTCGAGCCGGGCGACAAGCCGGAGGAGAACCTCCAGTTCCAGCTGGTGCTGGCCTGCGTCATGCGGGCTGTGGATAAGCACGCCGACCTCCTCCGGGAGTCCGCCTCCGACGTGGGCAACGACCACCGTCTGGGCGCACAGGAGGCCCCTCCCGCCATCATCTCCATCTTCCTGGGCGACCAGCTGGAGAGCCTGGTGAATCAGATCATCGGCGGCGACGGTGAGCTGTCCACCGACGAGGGCGGCGAGCTGGATACCGGCGTCTCCACCGTCCCCGTGCTGAAGAAGGACGCCACCGACCGGAACCGTACCTCCCCCTTCGCCTTCACCAGCAGCCGGTTTGAGTTCCGTATGGTGGGCTCCCGGGACAACATCGCCGGCCCCAACACCGCCCTGAACGCCGTCATGGCCGAGGCCTTTGCCGACGCCGCCGACGCCCTGGAGGGGGCGGAGGACTTCGAGGAGGCCTGCAAGGCTTACATCAAGAAGACCATGACCGACCATCAGCGCATCATCTTCAACGGCGACGGCTACTCCGAAGCCTGGGTGGAGGAGGCTGCCCGCCGGGGCCTGCCCAACATCAAG
>JAJQCJ010000017.1 GCA_021202775.1 Clostridiales bacterium
CCTTCGGCGGGGCGGGACGGGGGGCGGCCCCGCTGCCCTGCATGGCCTGCTTGAGCGTGTCCACGCAGGTGGTGACGTACTCCGCCTCCTCCGCCGTCACCTTGTCGTCCACCGAGGCGAACAGCAGGAGCAGCAGGTTGCACAGGTCGGCAAACTGGCTGGCCCGGTCCTGATGGCTGACCCGGTCCGACGCCACCAGCGCCGGGAAGAAGCCCGGCGGCGCAAAGGGCGGGGCGGTGGCCACGCCGGTGGCCACCTCAAAGTAGAGGGCCTTGGTGGGTTCGTGCTTGCCGGAGCAGATGGCGTTGTAAGCCGCCACATGGGTCTCCTCCACCTCGCCGCCGGAGCTGGCCCACACCCCCAGGGCGCAGCGGCGGAAATAGGCGTCCGCCTCCTGGGTGAAGTCCAGCCGCAGGTTGGGGTCCCCCAGCTGCCGGGCGTAGGCGGCGATTGCCGCGCTGTATTTTTTGCCGATCAAGTCGGCGGTGATCTTCTGTTTGCCCATGCGATCCACTCCCCTTTCGCCAGGCGAAGGGCCTGACGCGGTTTCCCTTTTATTATAATGAGAAACCGCCCCACGGTCAAGGCGAAAACCGGAGAATGGGGCGTCCGGGGCGCAAATTTAGTTGACGATTGCCGGAAAACGCGGTATGATACTAATTAGGATAAAACGTGCTGCAGAGGAAGGATCTGTATTATGAAGACGAAGAAAGAGGAACAGAACCAGATTAAGTGTAAAAACTGCGGCGGCGTCTATGACGCCTCAGAGAGCACCTGTCCCCACTGCGGCGAGGAAACCAGCTCCAACTTGGACGCCGCCGGCGAGGGCCCGCTGGAGATGACGAAGTACGGCGGCGGGTACCAGTCAGGCGGTGGATTCTCCCGGCTGGTGACGGTGCTGTTGGCCGCGCTGCTGCTGATTTTGGCGGTGGCTTTGGTGATCTACGGCGTGAATGTGGCCGGGGAAATCGCCGCCCAGCGGCAGGACACCGATTCCTCCCTCTCCTCCACCGCATCGGAAAGCCAGTCCGGCGGCGACCTGGCGGCGGAGCCGGACGAATCCCTGACGGAACCGGACGAATCCCAGACGGCGTCCGGAGAGAGCGACCCGGAGCCTGAGGTATCCTCCGAGGCGGAGCCGGAAGTGGTTGCCGCCACCGGCCTGACCCTGAGCAAAACCCAGGTCAGCCTGGAGGAAGGCGGGTCCGCCCGGCTGGAGGCCACTGTGTCCCCGGAGGACTGGAGCGGAACCGTGACCTGGTCCTCCAGCAACGCGGGCGTTGCCACCGTGGACAGCAGCGGTACCGTGACCTATGTTGCCAGCGGCACCTGCACCATCACCGCCGCCGCGGACGATCAGACGGCCACCTGCACCGTGACCTGTGCGGAACCGGTGGACACCTCCGTGGCCACGGGCATCAGCCTGAACTATACGGACATCACCCTGAACAGCCTGGGCGATGCCGCCTCCCTGGTGGCCACCGTCACCCCCTCCGGCTGGGAAGGCACCGTGTCCTGGTCCTCCAGCGATGAGAGCGTCGCCACCGTGGACAGCACCGGCTACGTCCTCTATGTCTCCGGCGGCACCTGCACCATCACCGCCAGGGCCGGGGACCTCACCGCCAGCTGCAGAGTCCACTGCCGCACGACGGACACCGGCAGCTCCGGCAGCGACACCGGCAGTTCCGGCGGCGATACCGGCAGCTCCGGCGGGGACACCGGCAGCAGCGGCACCGGCACCGGCAGCTCCTCCTCCCTGACGCTGGACAATACCGACATCACCCTGAACAGCGTGGGCGACGGCATCACCCTGACGGTGACCGGCGGCAACGGCACCTATACCTGGTCCAGCAGCAACACCGCCGTGGCCACGGTCACGACGGGGGGCAGCGTCTACGCCCAGGGCAGCGGCACCTGCACCATCACCGTGACCTCCGGCGGCAGCAGCGCAAGCTGCGTGGTCCGGGTGCGGTGAGGACGGCACCGGATTCTCATCCCCCGAACCCTCAAAGGGAGGCTGGCCAAAACTGGCCAGCCTCCCTTTCGATTGTCCGTGTGTGCGGGCGCACCCTGCGTTTGCACATGAAAAACCCGCACCGGCAGGATGCGGCGGCATCCTGAGCCGATGCGGGTCTTTGCAAGTATGCGACGAAACTGCTCACTCAACGTCAGCGTTTGCCTCAACCTTCGCATAGGAACGGCCATCATACATGCCACAGGACGGGCAAATACGATGGGGCATACGGTACGCACCGCACGACGGGCACTTGACCAGCTGGGGAGCGGTCAGCTTCCAGTTTGCGCGGCGCTTGTCGCGTCTTGCCTTGGACACCTTACTCTTCGGGACTGCCATTTACGACACCTCCTCATTTCCGCCCTTTCCGGGCTATTCACTCACTCGTCCTGCTCCAGCAGTTTGGCAAGGACGGCAAACCTGGGGTCCAGCTCCGGTTTGCAGTCACAGGGCCCGTCGTTCAGATCCTTACCGCATCTGGGACACCGGCCCTTGCAATCCTCCCGGCACAGGTTTTTCGTATCCATTGCGAGGATGACTTCGTCATGCATCAGCTCGTCCACGTCCAGCGTTGTGCCGTCCAGGACGATCAGATCCATATCGTCTGCGTCATCTTCGTTTTCCAGCTCAGTGACCAACAAATGCTCCACCTGCACTGTGGCGGGGCGCTGAAACGCCTTGCCGCAGCTGTCACAGTGCAAATGCAGATTCGTGGTAGCCGTCGCCTGAAACACCAGCATCTCCGCCCGGTTGTAAACCGAGCCTTCGATATGAACCGGCTCCGGCAGCCTGTGTTCGCCGTAAAAATCCAATTCGGATAAATCCAAATCAAAGGCGAATGGCAAAACCGAACCCGGCGTATGAATGATATTGCTTAATTCCAGACGCATACTGCACCTCACATAACGATACAAGATGTATTCTACCGCAAGTTCTTTTCCTTGTCAACCCTTTTTTCGCCTCCGGAACAGATTTTGCGCCAACGCACCGTATTGTTTTTTCCCGTCAGACGTGCTATACTTGTGGCACAGTCAGTTTGAAAACAGGGAGCAAACGATGAAAGAGTTTGAAATCGGGAAAAACGACGCCGGACAGCGGCTGGACCGCTGGCTGTCCAAAAACCTCCCCCTCCTCCCTGCCCCGCTGGCCCAGAAGTACATCCGCCTGAAGCGGGTGAAGCTGAACGGGAAACGGGCCCAGCGGGATACCCGGCTGGAGGTGGGGGATCATCTGCAATTATATATCAACGATGAGTTCTTCGCAACCCCCACGCCGGAAAACGCCTTTTTGCAGCTGTTCAAACCCCGGCTGGACATTTTATATGAGGACGAACACATCATGGTGCTGAACAAACCGGCGGGCATGGTGGTCCACAGGGACGAGACGGAAAAGGTGAACACCCTCATCAACCACATTCAGGCATATCTCTACCAGAAAAAGGAGTGGAGCCCCTATCAGGAGGGGGCCTTCACCCCCGCCCTGTGCAACCGCATCGACCGGAACACCGGCGGCATCGTCATTGCCGCGAAAACGGCGGAGGCCCTGCGGGTGATGAGCCAGAAGATCCGGAATCGGGAACTGTCCAAGCGCTACCTTTGTGTGACGGCGGGGCGGCTGAAGCCGCCCTCCGGCACCCTCCACAGCTACCTCCGCAAGGACGAGGAGAAGAAGCAGGTCTATGTCTCCCACAAACCGGTGCCCGGCGGGCGGACGGCGGTGACGGAATACCGCACCCTGGCGGTGCGGGGCAGCCTCTCCCTGGTGGAGTGCGAGCTGGTGACGGGCCGCACCCATCAGATCCGGGCGCAGCTGGCGGACGCCGGCGCCCCCTTGCTGGGGGACGGGAAGTACGGCTCGGAAAAGGTGAACCGCCGCTATGGGCGCAGGCAGCAGGCCCTTTGGAGCTGGTCGCTGACCTTCCGCTTCTCCACCGACGCTGGCGAGCTGAACTACCTGAACGGGATGCACTGGCAGGTTCCCCGGGTGGACTTTGTGGAGGAATACTTCCCGGAGTTCTCCCTGTCTCAGGTGCCGGAGGAGTTTTCCACCCACGATACCACACGAAAGGCGGTACACGAATGAAACGCACCCTTTCCCTGCTCCTGGCGGCGGCGTTCCTGCCGGCCTGTGCCGGGCTGCTCTCCGGATGCAGCAGCCAGGAGACCGTCACCCTTCGGGTCTACTGTGAGGGGGACCTGATCCGCTCCTCCCTGATGGATGAGTTTTCCAAGGAGACGGGCATTTTGGTGGAGTACACCACCGGCGACAGCACCCTGGAAAACGGGATGAACCTGACGGAGGATGCGGACGCCACAGCGGACAGCGCCGCCTCCTCCGGCGCGTCTCCGGAGCTGACAGAGGCGGAGCTGGCCGCCCTGGAGGAGGACGCCGCCTGGGAGGCGCTGGACCTCTATGACAGGTTACAGCAACGGTACATCGACTATGAGGAGGCCCTGGCCCAGGCGGAGGCCGAGGGCGGGGATACGGAGTCTGTCACGATGGAGGAGCCGGTCTATGACGTGGTGTTCACCAGCGGGGACATGATCGAACGGCTCATCGCAGGGGGCCTGGTGGCGGAACTGGACTACAGCCAGCTTTCCAACGCCGGCGCCATCAATGAGGACTATCAAAACTGCGACTACGACCCCGGCGCGGTCTATTCCGTCACAACCCTGTGGCAGATGATGGGGCTGCTCTGGAACGCGGACGCCATCGACACCCAGGTCACCAGCTGGGACATCCTCTGGTCGGAGGACTACGCCGGACAGATTCTGATGCCCTCCAATCTGCGGGACGCCATGGCGGTGGCCCTGACCCGCCTGGGATATTCCGTCAACACCGAGGACAGTGACGAGCTGGCCGCCGCCTGGGCCCTGCTGAACCGGCAGGCCCCCCTGGTGCAGGATTACACGGCGTCGGAGGGCTTCTCCAAAATGACGGAGGGCACCGCCTGGCTGACCCCCGCCTACTCCGGCGATGCGCTGAATATGATGAGCGATAACACTGCCCTGTCCTTCGCCGTTCCCACAGAGGGCACCTGGCGCATTTCCTACGGGTACTGCGTGGTGGACGGCACAAGCTACTCCGAGGAGGCCCTGACCTTCATCAACTACATGTGCCAGGTGGAGAATCTGGCGAAAAACGCCATCTACTGCAAATACTCCGTCACCTCGGACGAGGCGCTGGAAAAGATGGACAGCTCCTGGCGGAACAACCCGCTGGCCTACCCGGACGAGAGCGTCACAGCGGGTACGGAGCTGTTGTCCTTAAACGGCAGCGAGGCATGGGCGGACTACACAGCCCAGTGGGCGGAGCTGCCGGGCACCGACCCGGCGGAGGACACGGAGGCGTCCGAGTTCCCTACAGAAGGGGAAACCGCATCTGACACAGACGCAGAAAACGAGGTAGCCGCCTCGTAAGGCTGACACCATTTTCAGAAAGAAGGAGCGATTGATTATGGCAGTTACAACAGGCATCAAGGGCCGCGCGTCCTGCGTGGTCACACCGGACAAGACAGCAAAGGCGGTGGGTTCCGGGGCGCTGGAGGTTTTTGCCACCCCCATGCTGGCCGCGCTGGTGGAGGAGGCCGCATGGACCTCCATCCAGCCCTGTCTGGGCGAGGGCGAAGGCAGCGTGGGCACCCGGTTTGAGACCACCCACAGCACCCCCACCCCCGTCGGCATGACCGTCACCGCGGAGACCGAAGTGACAGAGGTGGACGGACGGCGCTTCGTCTTTGCCTTCACCGTTTCCGACGCGGCGGGGGTCATCGGGCGGGGCACCCACGAACGGTTCCTCGTCCAGAACGAAAAGTTCATGCAGCGCTGTCAGCGGAAGCTGGGGGCAAAGTAAAAACCGATTCCACCGGGCACAGGGCCAAACCGCTCTGTGCCCGCCGCTTTTCCTCTGGGACGGGGTGTGGATTTTCAGCCAGGATTCAGGTTTTGGTGGTAAACTGTTCAAAATCCGAATGTACCCGCCCTGCTGCGGCCTTTCATTCGCCCTATTTTCATTACAGAGGAAGGATGCCAGATGTCCAAGACCCTTACCACCATTCAGCGGGCCGCCCAGCGGGAGAAGGCCGCCATGACCGCCCTGTATGAGGCGCAGAAGCACAAGGTCTGTTTCCTCTGCCGCCAGATGCTGCCGGAGGAGGCGGCGGAATCTGTTGCGGCGGAGAGTTTTCACGCCCTGTGGAAAAAGCTGTTCCGGGACCAGAATCTGACCCAGCCGGAGCTGGAGCAGTATTTGATATTGAGCACCGCCCGCCTTTGCCGGGACCGGCTGCTGGAGCAGAACCCCCACGCTCTGGAGGGGGCTGCAGCCGCCGGAGGCGCGGCGAGGGCAGCGGATTCCCCCGTGGAGCAGGTCCTCTCCACCCTGACCCTCCGGCAGAAGTGGCAGTTCCTCCTGCACGCCCTGACGGCGCTGACGCCGGCCCAGTCGGCCCGGGTGCTGCAAATCGCCCCGGACCGGGCGGAGGACGCCTGGCAGGAGACGGAGGACGCCGTGACCGCCCGCCTGGAGGCTCTTCAGGAGGAAGGCGAGGCACAGGCCACGGATATGACCGCCCTGCTGACGCTGATTTTACAGGCCGCCGATGAGGAGCCCGTCCCGGCGGCCCTGGACAGCGCCGCCATGGAAACCATCACCGCCCTGGCCCATCCGGAGAAAAAGGACAAGAAGCGGGTTGGCCTCATCCTGACCATCGTGCTTCTGGCGGTGCTGCTGGGGGTTGGCGCCTTCTTCCTGATGACCGCCACCGGGGACGGCGATTCCAGCAGCGTCACCTCGGAGCTGCACCATGTGGAGATCGAGATCGAGGACTACGGCACCATCACCGTGGAGCTGGACGCCAGCGCCGCCCCCATCACGGTGGCAAACTTCCTCTCCCTGGCGGAGAGCGGCTTCTATGACGGCCTGACCTTCCACCGCATCATCGAGGGCTTCATGATGCAGGGCGGCGACCCCAACGGCGACGGCAGCGGCGGCAGTGAGGAAACGATTGTGGGTGAGTTCTCGGACAACGGGTATGACAACCCCCTGTCCCACACCAGAGGGGCCATCTCCATGGCCCGCTCCAGCGATTATGACAGCGCCAGCTCCCAGTTCTTCATCGTTCAGGAGGACTCCACCTCTCTGGACGGGCAATATGCCGTGTTCGGCTATGTCACCGACGGCATGGACATTGTGGACCAGATCTGTGCGGACGCGGAGCCCACCGACGATAACGGCACCATCGCCGAAGAAGATCAGCCGGTCATCACCTCTGTCACGGTTCTGGATTAAGCAGACGCCAAACAGCACATCCCATTCGGCAATGATACCGAACGGGATGTGCTGCCTTTCTGTTCGCAAAATCCGCCGGGTCGGGTAACCGCTGAAACAAAGCCCGAAGGCGAACCTTCGGGCTTTGCGGGGGAAACTGTTTACTCCACCCGAATCAGGAACTTCAGCTCATAGTCCTGCTTGGCGGGATACTGGAACTCCGGGGCCACGGCGGGGCCGCAGCTGCCGGTGCCGATGCCCTGCTGGAAGGCCTGGATGGTGACATAGGTGCCGGTGGGCCGCTCGTCCTTCTGGTGGCGCATGGTCATCAGCTCCCGGTCGCTGTAAGGCTTGATGCCCAGCTCAAAGGGCTGCTCCAGGGCCTGGAAGGTGACACAGCTCTTCCCGTCGGAGACGGAGGCCAGGGTGCAGTCGCACCGGTTGCCGCTCTCTTGGGGCCGGATATTCGGTTCGGTCATATCGGACACCTTGCAGGAGACAGGGGCGATGGGGAACTGCTCCTTCATGTCGGCGTAGGACTCACCCGTGCGGCCCACATAGTCCACCTGGTCAAAGCTGCCGTCAAGGCGGAAGCTCTTGCCGAACCGGGGAACGATGCCCCCGCCGGAGGTGCAGTGGAGCTTACTGGTCACCAGGATGCCCTCTGCCGTCCCCTCATAGGTGTCGGTGACGGTGAACTTGTTCTTCTTGTTGCTGACCCTGGTGACCACCTGGACGCCGGTTGCCGTCTCCTCCACAGAGACCTGCTCCTCGGTCTGGGCGCAGTAGGGGGCCATGGTGTTGCGATAGAGGGGGTCGGTGTCGTTGTCCGTCCCCACCCGGAACAGGATGGTGGACGGGTCTGCCGCCGTCAACGTCCCGCCGGCGGGAAGGGTCAGGCTCAGGCCGCCGCCGGAAACTTTGGCCCCTGCGGGCAGCTTGCTCCGCTTCTCCGGAGCCATGGGGAGCTGCCGGGCCACGACAATCTCCTCCTCCGCCACCTGGCGGCCTGTTTTCGTGTCGGTGGTCACAACCGTGGCCCGCACCTCGCCGTCGGTGAGCTTCCCCGGCTTGACCTGGACGGTGGCCTTACTCAGGGGGCCCACATCGGGGATCACGGTCTGACGGCTGCCGTCATTCCAGCGGAACTCCAGCCTGTAGCGATTCCCCTGGGAGAATGCCGTGGTGTTGAACAGCTCATAGGTGTTGGCGGAAACGTAGGTCACCCGGATGGGCCGATAGATGAACCGGGTGATGTGGGCCCCCGTGGAGGGCCGGCGGTCTGGGTAGAAGATGCCGTCCACGCAGAAGTTCTTGTCATGCTCCCACTCCCCATGGTCGCCGCCGTAGGTGTAGCTGCCGTCCTCGTGGAGGATGGCGTGGTCCACCATCTCCCATACGCAGCCGCCCATCAGGCTGTCATAATGATAAATCTCCTGCCAGTAGGCCTCCATGTTGCCGGGGCCGACGCCCATGGCGTGGGCATACTCACACAGGAAGTAGGGCCGGTCGTTCAGGGGCTTCTGCCTCCGCTGCTTCTCCCCCACGTCGTGCACCATCTTCACAGAAGGGTACATCTCGCTGCCCACATCGTAGGCGATGCGCTTACAGTGGACGGCGCTCTCATAGTGGACAGGAAGGGTAGAGTGGGCCTTCAGGTAGTCATACATGGCGTCGGTGTTGGCGTAGCCGCCTGCCTCGTTGCCCAGGCTCCACATGACGATGGCGGTGTTGCTGTGCACCTTGTCCCGCTGATAGAGGCGGGTGATGCGGTCCAGGTAGTGGGCCTGCCACTTGGGGTTGTGGCTGATGGAATTATAGGTGGGCGGCAGCTGATGGGCGAAGGTGCCGTGGG
This sequence comes from Clostridiales bacterium, assembly GCA_021202775.1. Classification (GTDB taxonomy): domain Bacteria; phylum Bacillota; class Clostridia; order Oscillospirales; family Oscillospiraceae; genus Onthomonas. The sequence continues at coordinate 9,138 of JAJQCJ010000017.1, forward strand.
TCTCCAGGTCGTTCTCGTCCACGATGTAGATGCCCTGCTCGTCCGCCAGCTCCAGCAGCAGGGGGTCGGGGGGATAGTGGGAGGTGCGGATGGTGTCAATGTTAAATACTTTACAGGTCAGAATGTCCTTTTCAATCTCCTCCGGGGTCATGGTGTAGCCGTTGGTGGGGCTGGTGTCATGGTGGTTCACCCCGTGGAACTTGATTTTCCGCCCGTTGACCAGGAACACGTCCTTCTGAATGTCCACCGTCTTGAAGCCGATGCGCTCCTTCACGCAGCCGGAGGCGGTCTCATAGTACAGGTTGTACAGCACAGGGTCCTCGGCGTTCCACTCGGTGACCTGCAAGTCCTCGAAGGTCACGGCTGCCTTTTTCCCCTTGGCCCGGACGGTGGCCGTCCGGCTGACCCCCGGCCCCTCCAGGGTGAAGGTCACATCGGTGTCCGACAGGGTCTCCGCACTCAGGGTCAGGGTGTAGCCCTTCCCCTTCTTCTCCGTCCGGGCGTCAATGTCCCACAGGTCGGCGGGATCGCTGATGCGGAGCAGCACGTCCCGGAAGATGCCGTTGTTGCGGAACATATCCTGGCCTTCCAGATAGGTGCCGTTGCACCAGCGGTGCACCACGGCCACCAGCTCGTTCTCCCCTGCCGTCAGCTTTCCCGTCAGGTCGAACTCCGCAATGTTGTGGGCCCCCTCGGAGTAGCCCACGAACGCCCCGTTCAGATAGAGGTCCAGACAGGAGGCCACCCCCAGGAAGGAGATGACATAGTTCTTGTTCGGGTCCTCCACCGTGAGCTTGCGGCGGTAAACGCCCACGAAGTTGTACTCCTCCCCCGGGTCCTTGTAGCGGAGGCTGATCCCCTGGTCGCAGCCCGTCCAGGAGAACACCTTCCCCGCCTTCTCCGTGGTGGGGATCTCCGGCGGCTTGTAGGGGAACTGATAGCGGATGTTGACGTAGAACGGGCGGTCATATCCCCGGAACTGCCAGCAGGCGGGGACGTCCATGGTGTCAAAGGGCACCTTGTCGGTGTCCAGAGTTTCCGGCAGCTCCTTGGGGAGGGGGTAGAACTTGAAGTCCCACGTCCCGTTCAGACACTGCACCTTGGGGGAGGCGTAGCGCTTCTCCCTGGGGGCGACGGCGTCGGCGCTCTTGCGGTCAGGATAAGGGATAAAGTAGCTGCGGCCTGGCAGCTTGTTCACCTCGAAGGTCTCGAAGGTGCAGTAATTGGTCTTGTTGATCTGGTATCGCATCATAATCCTCCTCTGTTGTGTGTAGGGTGGCTAGTCTCATTCTACCAAAGCGAAACGACTTTGACAAGCGTTTTAGCAAAATTGGTTGAAAATTTGGCATAAATTGCACCCTGCCCGGAAAATCGAGAGGCCGGTCCTGACCGGGGCCGGCCTCTCGGCACCCATAGATACGATTTTCCATATGGCGGCGCTTCGCGGCAAATTCACCCATGAAATTCCACAAAACCGGTTGACAAACCGCCGTCTCTGTGATAAGATAAGAATAGTTCTAAAAAGGACTCAAGCGAAACGCTATCAGGATTGGTTCAGCCAACGGGGATAGTGTTTCTTTTTTGACGCAGCGCTATGCTCTGTTGACGAACCGTCAGGGCATGGCGCTTTTCTTTTGCATCTGCGCCTGCCATCCATCCACCCGTTCTTTTTGGAGGTATGCACATGGACATCTATGAAAACAACAAAATCTGCTCCATCGGGTACGAGCTGTCCTTCGCCGGAGACTTCACCTGGGACGCAAAGGGCGTTCCGGGCGGTCTGGATCGCTGCACGGTCCAGTACGCAGTGCGCCGCTACCTGAAGCGGAACAACAGGCTGCTGGCGAAGCTCGTCCGGGAGAGCTACGCCATTCGGCTGAGCTCCGGCAGGAACAGCAGCCGGCCCCGGCGCCTGGTGTGCGTCACCCACGCGAAGGACATGGAGCTGCCCGGAAACTGGGTCGAGATGAAGCTGCTCATTGACGCGAAGGGCATCACCGTCCGAAAGCTCCGCATTTTGCCGGACTACCCGGCCCAGGGCGTCCGGAAACCGTATCGCGCCACCGGCATCTCCTCCTGGACGCCGGAAGACCACCGGCCTGATGCCGTCTGCAGCGGCCACGGCAAGGAATAAGGCGCTTCTTCCCGGACACTGACCGCGGGGCCGGTTCCGCACTTCCCTTCCCCCCCTCACCTCCTCCGGCATGGCCCAATGGGTCCGCGCCGGAGGAGGCGGGAGGCTGCTACTGCGCGAGAAACTCCTCCACGTAGCCCAGGGCGATGCGGTCGTGGGCTTTGGAGAAGCCATGCTGCCCCTGGGGAATCAGCTTCAGCGTGGCATTTTGACAGGCCGCCTGGGCCCGTTCAGAGTAGTGATAATCGACGATCTGATCGTCCGTGCCGTGGACAATCAGCACCTTCCCGGTGTATCTGGCAAGCTCCGCAATCAGATCAACCTCCAGAACCGAGGCCGCATAATCCCGCCCCAGCTTCATGGGGCCGCAGCGGAAGGTCTCCGGAATGTTGGCCGGGTCGAATTTGGCAAACATCATCTTCCCTGCCCTGGCGTCGTCCGGAATACAGAGGGCGGGATAAAACAGAATCAGCCGCTCCAGCGCCTCCTGCATATCCGCCGCCACGAGGCCGGAGACCACGCCGCCCTGACTGCATCCCATCAGCGTCACAGAGGAGGCGTTCGTTTCCGGCAGGGACTGGGCGTAGGCGACGACGGCCTTCAGGTCTTTTTCCTCTGTAAAAATCGTCATGTCCGTGGTGGCCCCGTCGCTTTTGCTCATCAGTCCGCCGCCGTTAAAGTCAAAGCAGAACGCAGCATAACCCCGCTTCGCAAACCACCTTGCGTATCCCTTTGTGGTCTGGTAGTTTGCCATAAAGCCGTGGCTGACGATTGCGATGGGGAGATTCCTTCCCTGTGGACGGAAGGAAAGCCCCCGGATGGTCATGTTATCCCGCACGCAGGCAAACGGTTCCTGTTTGATTGTATCCATGTATCTCAGTTCCTTTCACTGTGATTTCGTTTCGGCAAGTCCGGTATTCCTGCCTGTATTATAACAGACCATTTCAAAAGAAGCAAGGGCCAGCCTCGCAGGAGGCTGGCCCTTTGTCGGGAAGTGTGAGATTACTCGTTGCAGCTGAACACGACCCGGTTCGACGTCCAATAGTTTGTCAGGTATTCGACCTCCACAACGGAGGCGTCATCGGGCACCTGGAAGGTGACCGTTCCCTGGGCCTTGTGTCCGGAGGAAATGGTCGCGCTCAGTGCGTCGTCCCGGAAATACGCCTGATTGCAATTCAGGCCGTCGGCATAGCAGTCAAAGTCGTAGAAGCTGACATACTCATCGCTGTCCCCTGTGTTCTCAAATTCAAAGGTGCAGGTGACGTAATGGTATCCGCTTTCCGGCTGGTTGTAGTCACTGTAGCTGGTATCTTCTTCACAGGAGAGGTAGGTGATGGTCAGTCCTCCCGCTTCAATGATGTCGCCCACGGTAAAGGCGTCCGCCGTGGCCTCGGCGGTCCCCTCCAGGACGTAGCCGGAGTCCTGCTCGCCCTCGTAGAGGAAGGTGATCTTGTCCTCTGTGAAATAGTTGGTGGTGTACTCTACCTCAATCTCCACGGCATCCTCCGGCACGGTGAAATAGACATAGCCGGAGGTAGCGCGGCCTGCGGAGAGGGTTGCGGACAAATCCTCATCGCCGCCGTAGTACATCTCCATACTGTAGCCGTCGGCATAGCAGTCGAAGCTGTAAAAACTGACGGACGCGTCATCCGTATCGGACTGGTTCTCAAAGGCAAACCGGAGATATATGTACTGATAACCTTCTTCCGGCTGCAAATAGGCGTTGTCCTCCGTGTATACGCCGCTGGACATATAGACGATCTTCATATCGCCGTCCATCAGAATGTCGCCCACGCGGTATTCCGTCTGCACCTCAGCGGTGCCGTCGCTTTGCGCCTCAGCGGCGCCCTGGGATTCTGCCCCGGCATCTCCCTCAGAGGTGGAAGCCACGCTGCCGTCGGCGTCCTCCCCATCGCCGCTTTCTGACGAAACGGAGGAGGAGGCGTCGCCCACCGTTCCCACCTTTGTAACCGAATTATCGTCCTCATCGCTGCCGGAAGAAAGAATCGCCATCAAAAGGACGAGGACAACGACCACAATGATGACCCACTTTGCCGCGCCGCCCTTGACCCTCTTCCTGCAGTTGGGACACACCTTTGCATCATACGGGATTTCTGTTTTGCAATGCTTGCACAGCTTTGTTTCCGGTTTCTGCTTTGCCACAGTTTTCTCCTCCTTGCGCCCTGCCTTCTGTTGCGGGGCGAACTGTTATGAAAAAATTGTAGCATTCAGCATTTGCGATAGCAACCCCCCAAAACGGTGGAAAAACGTCTATCCCACGTAGGAAACGCTTCTGAGGGGCTCCATGCCGTGGGCGGTCAGCAGGTCATTGACCGTTTCAATTTCATACATCTCCCGATTCAGGGCAATCATCAGCACGGCGTCTCTTGGAATCCTCGCATACAGCTCCGACATCCCGTACAGCTTTAACGCCCGCTGTGTTTCCTCCAGGCTGAGGCTTGCCCCAAAGCAGAGGCGCAGAATGTAATCCCTTTGCTTCGTGTTCTTTTCCTGGGTCAGAAGCCGGTAGCCATATCGGTCCGGCAGATCCGCACGCTCAAAGACCTCCCGCTGGGTCAGGTTCTTCTCCCTGATCAGCCCGCGCATATAGTCGGAAAACGGATGCGCATCATGGACAAGGTCGCTGGTATAGGTGTCCAGATAGGCGTCAATTCCGTCAGGCTCCAACTGCTTCAATACACCGTCCAGGGCGGTTGTGGATGTTTCTTCTCTGTGTTCCAATCAGGTTTCCTCTTTTCTCTTTGGAATCATTATGGTATAATACGAAAAACAGGCATTGGGGAGGGACGCTGTCTATGACAATCTCGGACGAGTTGGCGCTGTCCTATTACAGAACCGTTGCGGATATCAATGCCGGCCATTCCGTTCAGCTGGTTCAGCACACGGCGACAAACAAATTCTTCGTAAAAAAGCAGCTTTCCATCTACCATCTGGACGTTTACCAATCCCTGCAGGCGGTTCCGGTGCGCAACATCCCCCGCATTGAGCTGCTCGTGGAGGACGGGCCCGGCAATCTGACCGTCATTGAGGAATACATCCACGGCGATACGCTGGCGGAGCTGATCGACCAAAACGGCGCCCTGCCGGAGGAACTGGCGGTGGACTATACGCTCCAGCTGTGCCAAATCGTTTCCCAGCTGCATCACAGAACGCCGCCCATCATCCATCGGGACATCAAGCCGTCCAACGTCATCGTGTCTCCGGACGGCGTGGTAAAGCTGCTGGATATGAACGCGGCAAAGTATGAGACGCCAAACCGGCCACGGGATACCACACTGTTGGGGACGGCGGGCTTCGCCGCGCCGGAGCAATACGGGTTTGCGCCGTCCGGGGTGCAGAGCGGCCTGTTCGCCATCGGCGTGTTACTCAATGTGCTGGTGACAGGACACATGCCCGCCGAGGTAACAGCCGGGGGCAAACTGGGACGCATTATCCAAAAATGCACAGAGCTTGACCCGGCCAACCGCTATGCCAGCGTAGATGAGATGATGCATGCGCTGCGGTACGCTCAGGCGGGCGGCCCCGAAGGGGAGGACACCTCTCTTTCCCCGGCATGGCGGCGTTATCTCCCGCCGGGATTCCGCAGCGGGTCCGCACCGCGGATGCTATGCGCGGCCATGGGGTATGCCCTTTTGTTCGCGGTTGCGCTGAGCATGGAAATCGAGGCTGCAACACCGCTGGCACTGGCCCTGAATCAAATCACCGTGCTGCTGATGGGGCTTGGCGTGATCTTTTTCTCCGCAGATTATTGCGGGGTGCAGGCGCATCTGCCGCTGACCCGCAGCAGGAACCCTTTCATACGGGTCATTGGCATCGTGGTATACGACATCCTGATTGTTTGTGCGCTGCTGATGATACTGGTCATAATCGAACCGTTGGCCGCCTAGCTGCTCGTCTCAGAGACAGCCGTTGGCCGCCTAGCTGCTCGTCTCAGAGACAGCCGTTTGCCTCCCGACAGAGCGCCGAAGGCGAAGGCCCGCCTTCCAGTGTAAACGCCATCCCTGTGGTAAGCCTTTTGACGCGGTCTCCCAACCGGCGGCGCAGCTCCGCAAACCCCGGCGCGCCGGTACAGTGGCCGGTATAAATCTGCGCAACGCCTTCCTGCACAAAAAAGTCACAGAGCGTATCCAGCTCATGATCGGAAAAGGTGCAGATTTCCCGGCCATCCCGTTTTCCCTTCATGTGCAGCCCGCCGACATATGCGCAGACCCGCTTCTGGCCGCAGGCCGCCTTCGCCTCCCGGATGATGTTGGCCGCCCCCGCATGGGAGCAGCTGTTGAAAATGACCAGACCGTTGGCCGTGTCCAACACCAGGCTCTGCTCATGGGCAAAATCGTCGGGGACAGGCTGGCCATGTCTCGTTTGGTACAGTCCGCTCTTTGCCCCAATCCGGTCAAGCCCCGGCGTACTGTGGGGCACCAGGACGACCCCCGGAAAAAGTTCACAGACGCCGTCGATCAAAATGAATCTACTCCGCTGGGACGCCACCCTCTGGGGCACGCTGATTTCATGCATCCTGCCGCTGCCGGAGAAACAGGCGTCCAGCGCCCCACTTTTGGCGTAGACCTTCGCCGTCGGGTCCCGGAGAAACAGCTCGTGGAAGCCACCGGAGTGGTCATAGTGGCCGTGGGACAGGACGCAGGCGTCCAGATGCGTCAGAGAAATCCCCAGGGCGTCCGCGTTGGCACAGAAGGCGTCCGTACTTCCCGCGTCCAGCAGAATCCGCCGCCCGGCGTATGCAATCAAAAGGCTGAGCCCGTGTTCACAGGCGAGAGAACCGTTTGATGTGTTTTCGATCAGTACAGTGACGCGGATTTCCCGGTTCATAAAGCAGCGCCTCCCCTTTCACATTCACAGGTACAGGGTTATTATACCTCTTCCGGCTCCCCGCGGCAAGGCGGATCAAGTTGTATTTTACCCGCACTTCCCGGACGGCGCTTCCATCGCACCGCAAAAAGACCGACTGCCTTTCACGGCAATCGGTCTTTTGTCTCGTCTGCAACATGGGGTTAAGTGAATTTACTTTGCAGCTATTCTTCCTCCCAGACGGCGTACAGGGTGATGCCCTCCTCCACGATGTCGGAGGAGAAATCCCACGCCTCGCTGCCGTCCGGATACAGGGACCAGCATATCAGCGTGTACCCCGGCCGCACCACGTTCTCCGGCTCCTCCACGGTGCCGCCGTAGGCCACCGACTGGGATGCCGCAACGCTGCCGCCCTGGCTGTCAAAGGTGACGGTCAGGCCGCCGGAGCCTCTGCTGCCGATGATGATCAGAAGCACCACCGCCGCCGCCAGCACCGCCACAAGGGCGCTGCTCCAGCGGCCCATGCTCTTTTGCTGGGCCTCGTCCATGCCGCTCTTTTTCGGATAGGCGGACACGCCGAACAGGCCGTACCGCCGCTGGGAGGGTGAGGATTCCCGCTCCTCGTCCCGGGGGATTTGCTCGCTCATGGTTACTTCCGGGTCAGGTACTTCCGCATATCAATGGAGCAGGCCAGCAGGATGATGGCGCCCTTGATGATATACTGCATATTGCCGGAGACGGACAGGAAGTTCAGCCCCACGAAGATGATGCGGAGCAGGAACACGCCCAGCACCACGCCGCCGATGGTACCGGTGCCGCCGACGAAGGACACGCCGCCGATGACGCAGGCCGCGATGGCGTCGCACTCGTAGTTCAGGCCGGTGTTAGCGGTGTTGGAGCCGATACGGGCCGCCTCAATGAAGCCGGTGTAGCCATAGGTGATGCCCGCCAGGGTGTGCACCATCATGGTGGTGAAGAACACGTTGACGCCGGAAACGTTGGCCGCCTCTGCGTTGGAGCCCACGGCAAACATGTTCTTGCCGAAGGTGGTCTTGTTCCAAATGAACCACATGATCAGCAGCACAATCACGGCGTATATCACATAGTTCGGGATGACCAACGCCCCTCCTGTGAGCTTGCTGATGACGCTGCCGGTGATGGCGTTCTTGTAGGTGTCAGACAGGCCGGAGATGGACTGACCGTTGTTGTCATGGGACATGTAGTACAGCAGGCAAATGCCGTAGACGATCAGCTGGGTGGCCAGGGTGACGATGAAGGGATGGAGCTGGAACCGGGCCACGAAGAAGCCGTTGGTCAGGCCCACCAGGCCGCCCACCAGCAGGGCAATCAGCAGCACCAGCAGCAGCGGCACCTCACCCAGGTTGGTGAAAAACTTGTTGGTGGTGGTCAGGGACTGGAGCAGCGTGGCGGAGATGGCGGCGGTCAGGCCCACCGTGCGGCCTGCGGACAGGTCGGTACCGGTGAGGACGATACATCCGCCGATGCCCAGCGCCATAGGCAGGCTGGATGCAGTCAGGCTGATGATGTTGATGATGGAGCTCTTGGAGATGATGTTGGGGTTCCGCGTGTAGGTGAAGATCACAAACACGATCAGGATGATGTAAATGGCATTGTTCAGCAGGGTGTCCACAATAAAGGCGCGGCGATCCTTCCCGTCCATGGCCTTGTAGCGTTCACTGGTCTGCCTCAACGATTTGACAGGGTTATTCATAGTGCAGCAGCCTCCCTCTTATACATATTTTGCGGCCAGCGTCAGGATCTCCTCCTGGGTCGTGGTGCTGGCGTTCACTTCCCCGGCCACACGGCCGCCGCTCATGACGATGATGCGGTCGCACACGCCCAGCAGCTCCGCCATTTCGGAGGACACCATCACCACGGTGGTGCCGGCGTTGGCCTGGTCAATGATCAGCTGATAAATCTCGTATTTCGCGCCCACGTCGATGCCCCGGGTGGGTTCGTCCAGCAGCAGGACCTTGGGGTCGGTCAGCAGCCACCGGGCGAAGATGACCTTCTGCTGGTTGCCGCCGGAGAGTGCGCGGATTTTGGTTTCCTGGGAGGGTGTTTTTGTTTTCAGGGTGTCAATGCCCCACTGGGTGTCCTTCCGCATGGAGGATTCGCTGAGCCACACACCGTGCTTCAGGTGCCGTTTCAGGCTGGAAATCACCGTATTGTCTTTGATGTCCCGGATGCCGAAGATGCCGGTGGCCCGCCGCTCCTCCGTCAGCAGGGCGAAGCCCGCCTTCAGGGACTGACGGGAGTTCTTATTGCTGACCTCTTTGCCCTCCAGCTTGATGGTGCCGGAGTGCCGGGTGGCGATGCCGAAGATGGACTCCAGCGTCTCGGTGCGGCCGCTGCCGTCCAGCCCGGCCAGACCCACGATCTCGCCCTTCCGGGCGGTGAAGGATACGTCTTTCAGCTGGTTGTACTGGCCGGTGAGCCCCTCCACCTCCAGCAGCACCTCGCCGGGCTTGTTGGTCTTGGGGGGAAACTGGTTGCTCAGCTCACGCCCCACCATGAGCTTGATGAGGGCGTTGTTGTCCAGCTCGGCGGCGGGCCTTGTGGCGATCCACTGCCCGTCCCGCATGACGGTGACCTCGTCGGAGATGCGCAGAATCTCCGCCATCTTGTGGGAGATGTAAATGATGCCGCATCCGCGGTCCCGGAGCATATCGATGATCCAGAACAGATGCTCCACCTCCTGCTCCGTCAGGGAGGAGGTCGGCTCGTCAAAGACGATGATTTTGGAGTTGTAGGAGACGGCCTTGGCGATCTCCACCATCTGCCGCTTGGACACAGGCAGCTCGCTCATCTTCTGATGCGGGTCCACATCGATCTTCAGCTCCTCGAAGATCGCGTTGGTGTCCTCCAGCATTTTCTTTTCGTTGACCATGATGCCGCCGGTCAGCGGGTAGCGCCCCAGCCAGAGGTTATCCATCACGGAGCGTTTCAGCGCCTGATTCAGCTCCTGATGCACCATGGCCACGCCGTTTTCCATGGCCTCTTTACTGGATTTAAAGTTGACTTCCTTCCCCTCCAGGAGGACGGAGCCTTCGTCTTTGTAGTAAATGCCGAACAGGCACTTCATCAGGGTGGACTTGCCCGCGCCGTTCTCGCCCATCAGGGCGTGTACCGTGCCCCTGTGGACGGTCAGCTGTGCATGGTCCAGCGCCTTTACGCCGGGGAAGCTCTTGGAGATGTCCCTCATTTCCAGCAAAATATCTGATTCAGCCATCCGACATACCCCCTTTCCTTATCCTTTGTCCGCAGGTCCTGGCCTGCGGTGTTTTACCGTGTCTGCAAGAAAAGAGGGCTGCCGCCCAGAACGGCAGCCCTCTGGAGTTGGTTGGTGCGTTACAAAATTTCAGTGGGAAACATCCGTGCAGATGTCAGCCGGAATTACTCGCCGGTGTAGGAGGAGTAAGCCATGTAGACCTTGCAGGCGATGTCCTCAGCCAGGGTGAAGGTGTAGTCAGAGGTGTCCTCTGCCAGGGCAGCAGCGGCCTCGGTGGGGGTGGCGCCGCTGGCCAGCTGGTCGATCATGAACTTCAGGCCATAGGCATAGCCGGTGTTGGACTGGGAGACGGTGCCGGTCATGTAGCCGTTGGCGATCAGCTCCTTAGCGGTGTCGGTGGCGTCCACGCCAAAGACGGGGATGGTGGTGGTGCCTTCACCGTTGTTGTAGCCAGCGGCCTGGAGAGCGGTGACAACACCGGCGGCCATATCGTCGTTGTTGCAGATGACCAGCTCGATCATGTTGCCGTTGGCCTCGCTGTACTGGGACAGGTTGGTCTGCATGAACTCAGTGGCGGCGGAAGAGGACCACGCGCCGTTGGCGTCCACCTGATAGAGGGCGGTGTTGGAGGAATCGAAGTACTCCAGCTCAGGGTAGCCGGCCTCGACCAGCACTGCGTTGGCGTCCTCGACACCGTACTGGGTACGATAGATGGCCTCGGCGTTGCCCTCCTGGCCCTTCATCATGGCGTAGGAGATGACGCCGTCGCCGTTCAGGTCGAGGGAGTCATAGTTGGCCACCAGGTACTCGCCGATCATCTGGCCCTGGATGTGGCCGGCCTCGGGGGCGTCGGTGCCCAGGAAGCCCACGTTGTCATAGGCGTTCAGCAGGGCACCCTCGTTGCCGTCGGCCTCGATGGTACGGTTGTAGAAGATGACGTTGACGCCATAGCTGGCCGCCTCTTCGATGATGGACTGAGCGGCGTCCTCAGAGCCGGACTCCACCAGGTTCACCAGCAGCAGGTTGCAGCCGTTGGTCAGTGCGGTGGTGATGGACTCGTTCTGGGTGGTCTGGCTGCCGTTGCCGTCATAGTCGGTGTAGGTGATGCCCGCCTCATCCAGCAGGTCATTCAGGGAGGCCCGGACGGTGGAGAGGAAGGTATCGGAGAAGGAGTACCAGAAGATGCCGACGTTCAGGTTGGAATAATCCACGTCGCCGCCTTCGGTGGCTTCGCTGGCATCGCCGCCCTCGTCTTCGCCTTCGGACTCGCTGCCGGTGGAGCTTTCCTCTTCCGAAGAGCTGGTGCCGGAGGATGTGCCGGAGCTGGAGGACCCGCCGTCATCGGAGGAGCCGCCGCAGGCCGCCAGGCAAAAGACCATGGCCAGGGCCAGAATCAGGGCAAGAATCTTTTTCATTATGTAGTACCTCACTTTCATTTTTCGGGACATTTTAGCTGCCCCACGTAATATCGGGAAGTCCCCATCTTCCCTGTAAGAGCTATTGTAACACCCCCTAACAAAAAAGTCAATTCATTTTTAACAATTTTCACATTTTCATTGGAAAAAGCGGCGGGTGTTTTTGCGCATTTTGCCATGGCAGAATCTGGCAGCCGTTGATGCGGGGCGGAAGGCGGCAAAAGGCTCCGGCCTGCATCGGTCGGAGCCTTTGGAAAACGGGGAAACTGAACGCCTGACGGCGGCTCAGGAATCGGCATCGTCGGCCTCAGTCAGCGCCGGGGCGTCCTCCGCCTCCGGCACGGCGGCGGAATCCGCCGGGGGCTGGCTGGCTTCTTCCTCCTCCGACGCCTCGCCGGAGGATTTCGGCGGGAGATGGCTCATCTTCCACGCCAGAACCGCCAGCAGCACAATGCCGCCACCCAGCACGACGATGCCGCCTGCCAGCTCCAGGTTGGTGGGGGCGTCCGCGCCGCCCTGCCAGGCGGACTGGAGCATCTGCACCAGCAGCCAGGCCAGGTACACGATGGCCAGAAGATAGATGAACACATGGGAACGGGGCTGGAATTCATGCTTTTGCCGGTCCTTTTTCTTTTGACGGAACATGGGGCTTCCCTCCTGCTGCTGCACCATGAAAGGGGTACAGCGTCAATTTTTTCATTTTACTGCGGTACAGCGCGGCAAGGGCCATAGACGGCCCCTGACAAATGGTGGGCCGCGTCAATGCGCTGCCTTAAACTGCGTATTATTTATAACAAGCTCTTCAAAGGTGACGGGCTGATAGTGATTGACATCCACACCCGCATTCAGCACATTTTCCCGGCATTTGAGCAGCGGCCAAAAATCGGCGTCCGTATTCGAATGGATGTGACCGTGTACCATATAGGACCCCTTCGCACGGTTCCAGGTCAGGAGGGGGTAGTGGCACAGCGTCATCCTGTGGGCCCCATCCGTCATTTCCAAATACTGCTCGATGCGCACAAAATACCGGCTGCAGTCCACCTTCCCCATCCACTGGGCGTCGTGGTTGCCTGTGATGAGCCATTTCTCCCCGTTGAGCCGGTTCAAAATGCCCTCCACATCCTTGCACAGAAAGAACAGATCGCCCACAATATACACCGTGTCGCCGTCGCAGACACGGCTGTTCCAGGCCGCGATCAGGGCTTCATTCATTTCATCCACAGTCTGAAAGGGACGGCTGCACGTCTTGATGATATTCGCGTGTCCAAAATGAGTATCCGCTGTAAAGTAAATCAACTGTCCACCCTCCCGTCTATACGATGTAACGTAAATTGCTGTATCCAGCCTGCATCCGTCGGAGCGGTTGCCTTATTCTCCGATATACGTGTAGTACAGGTCGTCGTCGGCTACAACCGTCCGAATCTCCTCGTACAGGTCTGCGGAGGCCTCACGCATCTGGGCGCGCAGCTCATCGGAGACCGCAACGATCTCCGCTCCGCCCGCCTCGCAGATTGCGATACGGTCCGCGACACGCTCCTGGGCCTGTTCCCTCGCGTAAGCGCAGGCTGTGGCGGCGGCCTCACGGATGATCTCCTGTTGGTCCTCCTCCAGTGACTCCATGAAGCTCTCGCTGACGATCAGGCTCAGCAGGTGGGGCAGATGGTTCGTCTGAATAATGTAATCCTGCTGCTCATAGAAGTTGTTGGAAACAATGACCTCATAAGGGTTTTCCTGGGCGTCAATCGTGTTCTGCTGCAGTCCGATATAGACCTCGGAGAAGGACATGGGGGTGGGATTCGCGCCGATTGCCTTCCAGAACGCCATATGATAGGAATTCTCCATGGTGCGAATCTTAATCCCGGAAAAGTCCGCCAGCGTCTCCACCTTGACATTGGACGTCATCACGCGGAAATCCTGGTCGCTCATGCCCAGCAGCTCCAGCCCCTTCTCCGCATAGATTTCATTGATTTTTTCCATAAAGCTCTCATCATCCAGCACCTCGTGCAGCTCGTCAATCGAGTCGAACACGCAGGGCAGATCAAACAGGCAGAGCCTGGGGAGGTAGCTCACCTGGGGCGCGGTGTTCTGCACCACGAAGGGGATGTCTCCGGTCATGCAACACTCGATCAGCTCCGTATCGCTGCCAAGGGCGCTGTTGGCGTAGACCTCAATTTTCATCTCGCCATTGGAGAGCCGCTCCACCTCTTCCGCGAATTTTTCCGCGTAAATCTGGGTGACGGTGTCCTCCGGGCTGGCCGTGGCCAGCACCCAGGCGTAGTCCTGGGTTTCCGACTGTGCACAGCCGCTGCAGAACAGCAGGAGCACTGCGAAAAGCGCCGCCGCACAATATTTTTTCAAATTCCGTTTCATGCTTGACCCTCTTTCCTGAACGACAGCTATACCAGCAGCAGGCTGATCTGCGGAATATACGTGACCAGCAGCAGCGCGACGAAAAACAGAACAATCATTGGCATCGCCTTTTTCGCAATGTCCATCACCGGCACATCCGAAAGGGAGCTGGCCACAAACAGATTGACCCCGATGGGCGGCGTCACGAAGCCAATGGCCAGGTTCACGACCATAATGATGCCAAAGTGTACCGGGTCAACGCCATACGCCTCCACAATGGGGAGCAGGATCGGCGCAAGAATCAGGATTGCGGGGCTGGTATCCATCACCATGCCCACCACCAGCAGCACCAGGTTGATCACCAGGAGCAGAACGATTTTATTGGAGAAGGAACCGGTCATCCAGGCCGAAACGGTCTGCGGCACGTGCATCAGCGTTAGAATCCGCGAAAACGCCACCGAAGCCGCCAGGATAAACAGAATCGGGCAGAAGGTCCGCACTGCCTCCCGGAAGATGTTCCAGAGGTCCCGGATTTTCAGCGTCCGATACACCACCAGGCTGATGATGAGGGAGTAGAAGACGGAAATCACGGCCGCCTCTGTCGGGGAGGTCACACCTGTGTAAATGCACCCAAGGATGATCACCGGGGTCAGCAGGGCGAACAGGCTGGAGAAAAAGACCTTCCGGAAGCCCTGGGCGTGCAGTTCGTCCACCATCGCATTGATTTTGGTCTTATCCTCGCCATGCTTTTTGCAGTAGTAAACCGCGTAGCACATCAAAATCAAGCCAATCAGAATCCCCGGAATGATGCCCGCCAGGAACATATCGCTGACCGAGGTGCCCGTCGCCTGGGCATAGAGGATGAAGGGAATGCTCGGCGGGATAATCACGCCCAGTCCTCCGGCGGTGGCAACCAGGGCCACACAGAACTTTTTGTCGTAGCCCATCTCCAGCATCAGAGGAATCGTCATGCTGCCCACCGCGGCCACCGTCGCCGGGGCGGAGCCGGAAATCGCGCCGAAGAACAGGCAGGTGATCGCCACCGCGCAGGGCACGCCCGCCGTCTTTTTCCCGACAAAATAGGTGAATACCTCAAAAATCTTTTTGGAAACGCCGCCCTTGGACATAATGATGCCGGAGAGGACAAACATCGGAATCGCCAGCAGCGGGTAGGAATTGACCCCGCCCAGCATCGCCCGCAGGACGTATACGCCGCTCACCGTAAACGACTCGGAGAGCAGGCTGGGCAGCATACTCGTGATCGCCACCGTCAGCCCAACCGGAACCGCCAGAATCAGCAGGAGCACAAAAATAACCATAATAATCGTTGTCATGATTTTTTCAGCACTCCTTTCATCTTTTTGGCCTCACGCCACCAGGCCTGCGCCACACGGACGGTCAGCAGCAGGAACCCCACAAGGGGGGCCGACTGAATATAATACATCGGGATACCCAGCGCCGCGCTGGTCGCCTCCAGCTCGATGGACTGCTGTAGATAGCTCTGGCAGTAAGGCAGCATGATGATGCAGAAAATAAACACAATCGTGTGGCGAAACAGCCGAAGGGCCGTCTGCCCCGGTTCCGGCAGGATATTCAGCAGCTGTTCAATTTTGATGGAGATTCGCTTCTTCACGCAATAACTGACGCTGATAAAGGTCGCCCACACGAACAGATACTGGGTCAGCTCCTCCGACCAGCTCAAAGACCGGTTAAAACAATACCTTGCCACCACCTGTATCCCCATGATACACACCATGCAGATCAGCAGGAGAATGAGGATCACTTCCTCAAGGCTGTCATCCAGCCATTTTAATACCTTCATTTTTCCCTTCCCTCCTGTAATAGAAATTATCATTTCTGGACAATCATGCAAAGCGCAGACACCTCAGATATGAAGATACTCCTTCATATGGGCAATCGGCATATCCTGACCGGTCCACAATCGAAAGGCCTCCGCGCCCTGAAACAGCATCATCGGGAACCCGTTCATCGTGTCGCACCCGGCTTCCTCCGCCAGTTTCAGGAATTTTGTTTTGGGCGGCGCGTAGATCACCTCCGTCACCAGCATCCCCGGCTTGAAAAAGCTGACGTCAGGAATGTAGGTCCATTCCTCCTGGGGCGTCATGCCGACCTCCGTGGCGTTGGCCAGGAGGTCGCTGTCGTAGATTTGTTCCTTCAACAGCTCCAGATTCTCCAGCCCATAGAGCGTCGTCCGGCAGCCCAGCTCCTCATTCAAAAGGCGGGTCGTCTCCCTTGCCCGATCCCAGTATTTATCGTGCACATTGAAAATGGATATCTCCCGGGCACCGCTCAGCGCCGCCTGCACCTGAATCGCCTTCGCCGCTCCCCCGGCGCCAACGATTGTCATTTTCTTCCCTTTGATGTCAAAGCCGCGGTCCGCGAGGCCGCGTATGTATCCGATTCCATCGGTGATGTGCCCGGTCAGCACCCCGTCGTCATTGATAATCGTATTCACCGCTCCGCAGAGCTTTGCCTCCGGTGTCAGCTTGTCCAGATACTGCATCACCGCAATTTTGTTCGGCATGGAAACATTTCCGCCCCTGACCTTCAGCGTCCGCATCGCCCCGATGGCCTCGCGCAGATTGCTCTGGTCCACCTCAAAACAGAGGTACGCATAATCCAGCCCCAGGTAGGACAGCGCCTCGTTATGCATGGCCGGCGAGCTCGAATGCCGTATCGGATACGCCATTAAGGTCAGGAGCTCCGTATGTCCTGTAATTCTCTCTCCCATAAATCTGACAAATCCTCTCGCAAAGTTTCCTGTGCAGAAAACCGGGCGGAGAAATCCCCGCCGGTTTTCCCTTCCCTCCAGCTTGGAGGGCTCACATACCTGTCAATCATACCATTTATAACGC
The DNA here is from genome assembly GCA_021202775.1 of Clostridiales bacterium. GTDB lineage: Bacteria > Bacillota > Clostridia > Oscillospirales > Oscillospiraceae > Onthomonas. Next base: position 25,992 of record JAJQCJ010000017.1, read on the forward strand.
ATGTTTTCAAGAGTAATTTTCAAAGCGCCGTTACAATGTGCAGCTTCCCGTATCATCGTGCCGAAATCGCGCGGCAGGCTTGGCCTCCTGAAAACAGAAAAGCCCGGCAGCCGGGGCAAATTGCCCCGGCTACCGGACAAAAAACACGGATATTGGCGGAAACGCATTGTCCGCCGCCTTTTACTCTCCCCGTCCCTGCAGGACGACCTTCACCGTTTGGAAAATGATTTTCCAGTCCACCCAAAAGCTCCGCTCCCGAATGTACTTGATGTCCAGTTCCATCCAGTCGTCAAAGGAAATCTCATTCCGTTCAGGCTGAATCTGCCAATAGCAGGTCAACCCGGGCGTTACGTACATTCTCTGCCGCTGGTAATCGTCATAAAGCTCCAATTCACGGGGCAGGGCCGGTCTTGGACCCACAATGCTCATTTCGCCCTTTAAAATGTTCCACAGCTGGGGCAGCTCATCCAGGCTTGTCTTTCTCAGGAAATGCCCGACACGGGTAATCCGGGGGTCATCCTTGATCTTGAACACCGGCCCGTCCATCTCGTTCTGTTCCAGCAGGTCTTTCAGCATGTCCTCTGCGCCAACGCACATCGTTCTAAACTTATAGAGGCGAAATGGTTTCCCGTCCCGTCCGCACCGGGTCTGCGCGAAAATCGGGCTGCCCTTCGGGTCGTCTATGTAGATCACCAGGGCAATCAGCGCCAGCAATGGGCTGAGTATGATCAGCGCCAGGGCGGAGAACAGGATATCCTGTCCCCTCCGCAGAACCCAATACCTTCGGTGACGGTGTAATTCATTTTTTGCGGTTCAGCGTGACAAGATGGGAATTCTCTTCGGTTTCCTTTTCCAACACAGGTGACTCCACAAAAATTCGCTCCTTTTTTTCGAATGTTTTTCATGCATCAGGCGGCGTTTTTCTTATCCGTTTTCTTTTCCTGTGCCTTGCGCTGCCAGGAAGATCCTTCTGCTCTGGCGGTTCACCTCTGCGCAGCGCTCCGCCAGCTTTCCGGACTCCAGCTCCCGCAGCGCAATCCCCAAGTTGGGCGGACGCCTGTCCAGACTGTGGGTGTCAGACCCCATCACCTGAACGGTGCCCTCTTTCAGCAGTTTCCGGGCCATTCTGCGGGTTTGGCGCGTCAGAAACGCCTCTGCATTCATTTGAATCAATACGTCCATGTCCAGCAGGTCGGCCATGATGCGCTTATCCTGCATCTGCCAGTACCGTTCCACATGGGCAATGATCGGAACGATGCCCCGAACGCTGCGCATCGCCTGCACATCCCGCAGAACATCGGGGGTCCACCTGGTAAAGGGCATCTCCAGAAGCAGATACCGGGAGGCCCCCAGGCACAGCTCCTCCAGCCGCTCCTCATAAACCAGGCCGGAGTGGTAAGCCACCTCTGCCCCCAGACACAGCTCCGGCGCAGGGATGTCCTCCTTTGTAAGAAAGGCCTCCAACTCCTGAAACGCATGCTCCCTGCGTTCCAGGAAACGCCCCACCGTCTCTTTCGGATAATAGTGGGACGTCGCCATCATGCCGGCCACGCCCTGCTCCGCACTCCGCCGCAGGGCTTCCGCCGCGCTTTCACAGCTGCGATAGCCGTCATCCATTCCCGGCAGGACGTGGCTGTGCAAATCGTAATAGGGGCCCACATCCCGGGCAACAGCAGCAGTCATTCTCAGCACCTCTCTACGTTGGGGGAAAAATCATCCAGGTGAAACAGTTTGCGTCCCTGCGAAACGCCCGGCTGCGGACAGTTCACAGCAAAGCCTTAGCCCTTTCCATGTCCATGTCCATATCCATAGCCATATCCGTAACTGCCGCCGTAATATTTGTAATGGCCTCCGCTTACCTCTGCATTCGTGTAGACATAGCCCAGAACCTTGGCGTCGATCAGCTCCAGCTGATTGATCGCATCGGAAATCGTGCTGTATCTCGAATAGTTCCGTCTGACGACCAGTAAAAAGCCGTCAATATGTTTGGACAGGATTGCAGAATCAGCAACCGTAGTGACCGGCGGCAAATCGAGAAAAATATAGTCAAACTTTTCCCGCGCCTCTGTGATCACTTCATCCATTCTGGCGGAGGCCAACAGGGCGGTCGCATCCGGAGGCAGCGTACCGGAGGGAAGGACATACAGCTCCAGCTCCTTGACGTACCGGATGGGACATTCGTTTCCCACCAGCATATCGCTCAGGCCGGGCATGCCCTTGATTCCCAGCTTTTCCGCAACCGTCGGCAGCCGAAGGTCGCAGTCGACCAGCAGCACCTTTTTCCCAATCTGGCCGAAGGAGACCGCCAAATTCAGCGCAGCCGTGGATTTTCCCTCGCCTTTCGCCGAGCTGGTAACTCCGATCACCTTCGCCCCCTCCTCGGGGATCGAAAAAATCAAATTCGTGCGCAGCGCCTTGTATGCCTCATTCACCGAAAAAGGCGTGTTTTCGTCCAGGATATAATCGGTCGCCTGATGCTTACCGCCCTTATCCCTGCTTCTTGTTTCCTCCTGCACCGTAGCCATATCCAGCAGCATATCCACTCTTCCTCCGTTCAGCTTCTGTTATATCGGGAATCGAACCCAGGTTCACCAACGGGAACCGCTCCTCAAAGTCATCTCTGCTCTTCACCTTGTCATCCAGCAGTTCACGTACAATGATGATGACGCAAACCAGGACCACACCCACCGCCATGGCGATCAGGGCATTTCTGATGTAATTGGGCCTGTAATAGGTGGACGGCAGTTCCGGCGTATCAATGACCTGCACCGAGCTTCCCTCGATAATCCGCGCAATTTCCACAGAGGATACTTCCAATAACGCAGCGCCGCAGTCATATGTGGTCTCTGGGTCCGTTGTGACAATGTAAACGGTCAGGACGCCGCTGTCGGAATTGACGCTTGTGGAAATTTCGATCTCTTCTGCCGCTATGCCCGTCTCTTCTGCAACCTGCTTTTTAATGCTGGTGCTGCCGATAATATCCGCGCCGGTTTCCGCCAGATATTTGGATGCGGTAATATCACTGGACGAGACGTCGGTTAACCCGGTTAATGTAGAGTTGTTGATGTAGATGCTGAAATAGGTCCGATAGGTCGGCGTGACCGCCAACTTGGTCACCCCATACCCGGCGCTGCCGAAAATCAGCGCAACCGCCACGATGAGCCATGCCCGGGTCCACAGGGCGCGGAGCAACGCCATCAGGTCTACTATATAAACGTCATCTGACGGCGCACTTTGTTGTATTGATGTCGGTTTTGTTTCACTCATAAAACGTGGTTCCTTTCCTCCTAGATCATAGTCGCCTTTCTGGTCTTTCAACAATGAATCAGGGACAGTGCTGGTCAGTCCATGATCGCTGTTTGCCGGGATCGATTTTTTCTGCAGATCCACTCCTTTTCAAATATTTAGTATATTACCACAGATTCACACAAATTGGAATAGCAATCCTACAAATTTTTAAGACAAATTTGCAGTAAATTCTGGCAAATTTCCGTTTACAGAAGGATGTGTTTTCCTGTAAGCGGGTTGAGGGCCGGATTTATGCATTTTTTGATTCTTTGCGGCATTGTCCACAAAAGGACGGCGCTCCGGGAGAAACGGATATGCGCCCAAATCAGGCAGGTTTAGGTTTGATCGCCGGCCCCATGCATGGAATTACCCTGCGTTCCATTTGGAATGGAGCGCAAGGTAATTCAATATCCCATGATAAGACTTGTGTACAATCTTTATCGACAGGAATCTTTAAAAGAAGTTCACCATCAGGGTTCAACAATGTTAAAGTAGGCAGGGAACTCCGCAATGTACCCCGTCAACAGCTCAATGATATCACTGTCGCCCTCGACGGATTCGATATAAGCATCCATCAACTGCTGATTGTTGCGGGCAATCCCGAGAATGCCCAGGCGCTTGAGATAAATCGTCGCATCGGCGTCGTCCACCCAGTCCTCCTGGGAGTACAGCAGGACACCGCTGTTGACGCGCAGAACATAGTAGGCGTCCTCGTCCGTCACCGCAACATTGATCACCAGGTTTTCATCCTCCATCGCCTTTGCATCCAGACAGATGGCAAGATAGTCAAACATGATTTCCGTGCTCATGCCCGTTGACGCGGAACCGGCAGTGGCCGTTACGTCGGAATAGGCATCCGTGCCATAGCGCAGCTCATAGGCGCCGGTCAGGTACGCATTGCGCCATGCGCCGGACTCCGCCTGATACCCCAGCTGCTCCAGCGCGTCCGCGCAGAGGTATCGGGCCTCCATATTATCCGGGTCCGCATAGACGAGGATATTCGTGATCTGGGCGACCCACTGATACTCGCCCTTCTCAAAATCATCTCTCGCCATCTCAAGCACCGCGTCCGTGTCGCCCAGGTATTCCACCAGCTTTAGGGCGTATTCCGTTGGCGCCAGCTCGTCCAGATTCACCGGGTTCGCGTCATACCAGCCCATATATTTCTGGTATACCGCCTTCACGTTGTGAGAAAGGGTTCCGTAATATTGACGGGTGTACCAGACCTTTGCCAGATCGTCCGGCAGCTCGATCATATTCGCAATTTCCGTGGAGGTGTAGCCCTCGTTGATATACATCAGCGTCTGTGAGAAAATGTACTTATAGACCGCCGCCGTATTCAGCATATATTCGTTGACAACGTCATTCCCCCAGTGGGGCCAGTTGTGGGACTGGAACACGACCTCCGCCTCAGCGCCGAACAGCTCCCGGGCCTCCATAATATACTGCGCCCAGTCATTTGCGTCACGAACCTCCGCGCCCCGCAGCGTATAGAGGTTGTGCATGGTTCCCGTACAGTTTTCAGCCATCCAGAGCGCCTTGTAATCCGGCAGCCAGGTATTCATCTCTGCGGGGCATTCCGTTCCGGGCGTCAGCTGGAAGGTCATGGCGACGCCGTCAATCGTCGTCTCAAAGATCTCCTCCGTTACCACAAAGGTAGGCGAATAATAGGAGCCGGTTCCGGACGGGAGACCAATCCCGATTCCCACAGACAGCTTGCCCTGAACGCTGGTCTCCAGCAGAGAACCATACTGGTAAATGGCTCTGCGCCGCATGGCGCTGCCCGCAAATACATTTTCCTCCATGACCGCTTCTTCAAACCCGTCGGGAACAATGATGGCCGTCTTACCCGACGCGATTTGATCCTCAAGGGAGAGGGATGCATCCGCAACATCTTCCTCCGAAATTAAACCGGCTATTCCATTGTAATGATCGGTGTGGGCATGGCTGATCACGATGGCGGCAATATGCGCCTCACCAAAATTCTTCTCAAAAAGCTCCAGCGCGGCAGATGCGGTTTCCACAGTTGTCCCGCAGTCAAAAATGATCCAGCCGCTGTCGCTGCGGATAAAGGTGATATTCGAAATGTCATAGCCGCGGACCTGGTAAATGCCGTCCACCACCTCAAACAGGCCATACAGGCTGTTCAGCTGGGTGTTGCGCCACAGGCTGGGGTTGACCGTGTCGGCGGCCTCCTCGTCGATAAAATCATAGACGTCCTGCGACCAGAGCACCGTGCCATCCTCCGACGTGATCACAAGGCTCTCCGGGGCGTCGATCAGTCCTCTTTCCGCAAACTCCCGCTCCGTCTCATCTGAAAAATCCAGAAGTTCATAAACCTCCGCATTCGCGGCGATGGTGATATCCGTTGCATCCTTCACCTCGGCGTTCAGCTCCTCGCGCTCGCTGGAGGATTCCTCCGCTTCATCTTCTCCTTCCGCTTCAGATTCAGCTTCAACCGAAGATGAGGCTTCGCTGACGGTTGCGCTGGAATTCGAAGCTTCGCTGTCCGTCACGTTGGACCCGGAGCACCCACAGAGCAGCCCAAGGGCGACTGCAAGCATGATAGCTAATGACTTTTTCATAAATTACCTCCTTAATTTAGAATCAATATTGGAGCATCGCTGCTCTTCCCTCTCCTGCTGTTTTGCTGCCCAGCGGACTTTTTGCAAAAAACAGAGCCGCTGTTTGTAAAAGTCCGCTTTATTAGTGACATTATACACTAAACCATCTCTGCTGTCAAGTTATATCTCTCGGTCACGTGGCATCGGGTTTCCCTTCCGCAATCGCCTTTTTCAGTTACAAAACGCGAAAAGTGACAGAAACATTCATCGGCTATGCGTTGAATCTGCAACCTTTATGGCAGCTGCTGCGCTGATCAAAATGATTACAAATCGACCTGCATGACCGAAAGGTTCCCGGTTGCAAGCGAAGCTGAAACAGGAACAACGTGACAACGGCGGCAGGAATCCTGGTTCCCGCCGCCGTTGCTGCGATACACTATTCCATGCTTAAAGAGATGATGGTCTCGACTGTTGGTTGAGATTCCAAGGGCAATTCTTTCACATCTTCCCCATTCACAGGAACAGGGAAGTTAAAAACAATATTCTTTATCCAGCATCCATCTTCACGTTTCTCCGGATAAAGCTCTATCCGCTCGATAAAGGCTCGCATGAATTCTTTCCGCTCCACCTCAGACGTGTCTCCATAAACCTCATCAAATGCTAAGAGAATCTGATAGATATTATCGCCGGAAATTTTCTCCTGCCGGATGCTCCGAATCTGGCTCTGGATATTATCTATCTGAATTTCGATTTCTTCAATTTTGCCATATTGTTCATCATACCGGCGCTGTAAATCCAGTATCTTTCGGTCATAATACTTATCTGTAATATCAAGGCCGTCCATCTGGCGCTCTAAGCGTGCTTTTGTTCCCAATGCCTGCCGTAATTGCGCCTGCAGTACCTCAATCTGTTTCTCCATATCGGTTGCATCAACAGTAGAACCAATCTTTTCTTTAATTGCCTCCACAAACTGCGGCTGATTGACCATCGCAGAAATAATCGCTGCTACCATGCGGTTCATCTCTGTCTGCTCAATATTTGTGCGGAAAGTACATTTGTGACCGGTTGCGCCTAAAGTGTTCTTGCAGTAATAATAGTAGCGCGTCTTCTTGTCCTTACTGTGCGCCTTTGCGATATTTCCGTACATTCCTTTTCCACAGCAGGGGCATTTCAGAATGCCGGACAAGATATGTGCGTGTTCCGGGTTATTGATTTTCTCCCGTTTAAACGCATTTGCCTTGCGTTTTTCCTGTGCCAGATTCCAATCTTCTTCAGAGATGATTGCCTCATGCTGTCCCTCATAAACCGAAAATTCTGACTGTTCTACGATATGCATTTCATTCCTTGTTCCGATTTTCTTTTCTGTCTTTCTCCTGCCATAAGCTATTTTCCCTGCATAAACAGGATTATCCAAAATGCCCTTCACGAAGCTGGATGAAAAGCCGGGTATCGTACCGTTCTGCCGAAGCTTCTTGGTATACCCATGACTGTTCAAATAACTGGCCACGCCGTTAATTCCATCGTTTGTGTGAATATAGCGGTCAAAGATCAGGCGTATCACTTCCGCTTCATCTTCTGCAATCAGGAGCTGTCCATTATCCAGCCGATAGCCGTAAGGAGCAAATCCGCCGTTCCATTTTCCTTCTTTGGCTTTCTGTTCCCGCCCTGCCATTGTCTGTGTGCGGATGTTTTCACGTTCGATCTCTGCTACCGCTGACAATACGGATATCATCAGCTTGCCGGAATCCTTGGAGCTGTCAATGCCATCCTCCACACAGATCAGGTTCACACCAAAATCCTGCATCAGCTGTAAAGAATTCAGCACATCGGCGGCATTTCGTCCGAATCGGGATAGTTTAAACACCAGCACAAAAGAAACACCGTCTTTTCCTTCCTGAATGTCATTCAGCATTCTTTGGAATTCCAATCTTCCCTGGATATTTTTCCCCGAAAAACCTTCGTCGGAATACTCCCCGGCAATCGTCATATCCTCGTATTCTGCGTATTTCCGCAGCTTGTCCCGCTGAGCGTCCAGACTATACCCATCCACCTGAATGGAGGTGGATACCCTTGTGTAAATATAGCATTTGGTTTTCTTTTTCACTGCTTTTTCCCTCCCGGCAGGGCTGCAATCTGCGTAGTGTCCAAAGAAGATAATGTCTGCATCTGCTTCACTGCAAGTTCCCGCAGCAGCACCAGTCGTTCTGACTGTGATTTTTCCTGCTCAATCAATACTGCATTATAGCTCTCCATATTTGCCAGCACCAGCAGCTGATTCAGGTTCGCATCGTCCCGCATATTTCCCTTTTTGCCAGGGTTCTTATCTCTCCATTGCTTCGCAGTCTGTCCAAACAGTGCAACATTCAGCAAATCTGCTCCGGTGTCAGTTCCGGCGGAATAAGATTTCCCTTAATGGCATCGGTGTGAATCCGGTAATTGATTTTTGCGATCTCACGATTCAGGTTCCATCCTAATGACAATCTGCTGTTTTCATCAGATTTCAGCCTCTTGTAATCCATGATAATATACAGCTTAAATTCCGCAGATATCCATGAGGCAAACTCAAATGCAATATCCGAATGAGCAAATGTTCCTCCATAACGGCCAGACTTTGTTACGATACCGATTGCATTCACTCCCTCAATCCATTTAGTCGGTGACATCGTGAAAGCATTAAGACCTGCCTGTCCTCTAAACAGGTCGAATTCGACCTGTTTAAAATCCGGATTATGAAGGCTCTCCCATATGCCCAGGAATTCGATTGTCTCACGGTTGCGGAGCCAGTTCTTAACTACATCATGTGGAGCTTCGCTCTTGTATCTCGCAATGTCGGTCAATGAAATATATTCATTTTCAAAATCTTTCGTATAAATACTGATATCAAATCCCTTTGCATGGATCGTTTCCTTTACTGTTTTCCCTGCCATACCAGTTCCCTCCTCCTTTAGTCGTTTTCAATAGTCTTATCCGTCACCTTCTTTTCATCATGCTTAATATCCAGCTGCTCCATCCTGATATAATACTCCAACAGACGAATCACATATTCCGGAGCATGACGGTTCCCGCGTTCCCACTCTGTGACCGTCCGGTAAGGAATCTGGAAAAATTCACAGAATTCCTTCCGATTCATCCCTGTACTTTCACGAAGCTCCCTTACCTTTTCCATGCAATCCATTTCTTACCCTCCATAGCTGCATACACATTGTGTATGCATTATAACATACAGGAAATACTCTTGCAATAGGAAATTCGATTTTATGCTGCCTTTTCCATTGAAATCTCATCACAACTACTGCCGCTTTCAGCAATCTCTTTTGATTTTCTGTTAGCATCAAATGAAACAACTGCTGAAGACGGATTTTTCTTTTTTTCGAGAACCTGAGGCCCATACTTTAATATAAGCTGGGCCATAACATCAATACAGCGTTCAAAAGCAACATTATCTTCTATGTTATCGTAATATTTCTTCACGGGATGACCACCTCCTTTCCAATCTCCATATGGCACCTATGGCTCAAAAATGAGCGATAGGTTAAGGGGAACCCGGCATGAAAAAGCCTGACAACGAAGTCTGACAACGCGCTCCAAAAGACTTTTCAAACCATGCTCGATTCCCCTGTTTTGATGTGATAAGTTTTTTTCTTTTTTTCTGTTGCTTTCGTTGTCAGAAAGAAAAAAGTAAGTAAAATAGGGCTTTCCGGGCAGATTTCCTGACAACGCGCCCGACAACGGGCTGACAACAAAACCGACAACGCGCTACTCAATTTTCGGCTTCAGCCACTCATCAGGCATCCCCATTTGACGGGCTTCCTCATCGGTCACTTTCTGAAAACCGTCACTTTCAGCGTCCCCGTTGTCAGCACTCTGAATCCGTTCCCACCCTTTCTGCCGGTTATACGGCGCAGGGAAATGCCGCGGATTGTCAAACGCTTTCCACCCGACAGCGTAGTTGTTCATGATAGAGTTGATGTCCCTGATCTCGTACTGCTTCGGCTCTTCATAAGTCGGATGCCCCAGCGCTTCATAATAAAGCTGCAGGGAGCAGACGATCTTTCCTTTGAAGTTATCCAGATAATTCAGAATCTGCATCGCCTGTGTGTCCTCCGGCATGAATTCCTTCTGGTGGTCTTGCAGGTACTTCTCCGTTTCCCGGCTGAGTTTCAGCTTAAAATTACCTTGACGGTAAATTACCATGATTTCCGCCCACATCTGGTCAATGTATGCCCTCGAAGTGGCTTCATTTTCCAGTATGTGAACCTCTGACTGTTCCGGCTGCACCATGACCGGCAGGAAACGGCGGTTGCCCGTCCGGTCAAGCGGCAGGAAATCCAGAGTGTTGGAAGTCCCGGCAAACACACACTGCCGTTTGTAATCTTTCGGATGAATCGCATACGGCACTTTGTAGGTATCTTTCTGTCTGCTGAGGAATGACTTGATGTCCTCAATGCTTTTCGCATTCGCTGTGGCGATCATCTCCGGCATTTCGATAATCCAGTGGCCCTGCAGCTTCCGGTATATATTTTCATCTTCCAGCCTGCGGAGATCGTCGCTGAACCATTCATCTTTGACGGATAGGAATCGGAAGAAAGTTGACTTCCCGGCTCCCTGCCCTCCGACAAGGCACAGCATAACTTCAAACTTTGTCCCCGGTTTATATATCCGTGTGACCGCGCCCAGCATGAACAGCCGCAGGGCTTCATAAATATAATCGCTGGTATCTGCGCCGAGGAAATGATGCAGGGCGAACCGCACCCGTTCCTGTCCGTCCCATTGCAGGAAATCCAGATAATCCCTGATCGGATGATAGCGGTACTCATTCGCTGCTATCTTAATCGCTCCCTCAATTTTCTTTTCCGAAGATAAGTGGTAATGCTCATCCAGATACAGCATAAGGTACTGCGTGTCAACATCCGTCAGCTGCTCACTGTCGCGTTTCCATCCAAGCGGTTTTACAATGTCAATCCGGTTCGTCAGCAGGTTGTAACAGAACGCTCCTTTGAGTAACGGGTCTGACAAAAACACCGTCTTATAATTCCCCAGCGTGTTTAACACCTGCCCTTTCTCCGATACCGCCAGCAATGCTTTTACCTGTTCCACGCTCTGCGCATCCGACATCGTATCCGCAGAATGCAGCACTGCTTCTTTCATCTCCAGCGGCAGGTCTTTCAATTCATCGCTCATATTTCGTTCACTTCCTTTCCCTTGCCATGCCTGAACCTGCTCATTTCTGAGCGGGTTGGCTCTCTGGCGTTATAGCCTGCAATCCTCTGTTCCAATGCATTGACATCCTTTGCCTTTTCGATAATCAGCGCAGCACGTTCTTCTATTGAACCGGACAGGAGCGTATCAAGCAGATATTCCACATACGTCTGCTGTTCCAGTGCTTCTATAAAAAGCGGATGCCATTCCTCATCATCCGGCTTCGGCACATATTCCGATCTCCACTGCCTTAATAAATGAAGGTAATCGGAATAAACACGGAAGCATTTCCGCTCTGCCTGCTGAAAACGTTCTTTCTCGGACAGCTTCCTCCTGACAGATCGGACCGGCTCTGTCGGCCTTGCCCTGGGCGACTGCCCTCGCCTGTCATAACTGACGTTAAAATCCGCAGCCAGCTTCTCGGCAGCGTCTTTCACGGTCAACCCGAAAAGGGCAGCGGTAAAATCAATCACACTCCCGTCTGCCTGACACCCGAAGCAATGGAAACGCCTGTCCACCTTCATGCTCGGATGCCTGTCATTATGGAAAGGACAGCAGGCCATCCCGTTCCGGTTTACCTTGATTCCATACCGTTCCGCAGCCTGCCGGGTGGTTACAGCCTGCTTCACAGCTTCAAATACATTCATACGATCCCCTTTCCTGAAGGTCACAGACTTCGACGCAAGCATCGGTGTCTGTGACTCTCGCGGCAGTCGCCAAATATCCGTGCAAGCACGGCTACTTGGCTCGTTGCTCCGCGGAAAAAGGCGCCTGCATTCTCAATACGAAAATGGCAGACGCCCTTTATAATTCCATATGCTTTTTTTGTTTCTGCTGCGGCGTTCCCCGCTGCTGTTCGCGCCGTTCCTGTTCCCTACGGGCGGCTTCCTCTTTATTTTTGTTCAGCTTCGCCAGCACGGATGTCCTCGCTTTCTTCCTGACCTGTTCCACGCCCTCGCTCCCTTTATCCGGCGACTGCATGGTTGCCTTTACTTTGTTGAGCGCTTTCTGCGCTGACCTGCGGAGTTTATTTATGACCTGATCCAGCATCCCGGCCGCATAAATGCGCTTCGGTTCCGGGTCTTTGCGTTCCGGCTTTAACAGCCAGTCATGGGTTTCAGAGATCATGCGGATATCCTCTTTCTGAGTTTCCTCCCTGACAGCATCCGTAACAACCTCGACAGCTTTATCATAAGCCGCTTCGGAGACTTCCTGAAGCAGGGCTTCCACATCCTCCGTCCGCAGGATCAGGTCATTTAAAATTTCGCCCTGTTCCCCGATGGCTTCCTCATTCTTCATCATGACGTGCTTCTGCGTCTCGATCATCTCATTCTGGTCATCAAGCGTTTCCAACTGCGACTGTATCTCCGCGACATTTTTGTCAATCGCCTTGTACTGCTTCTCCATGACAAGTGCATTCTGGTTGATCGCGGTATTCTGCCGGATAATCTTAAATGTCTGGTCTTTGATATGCTCCCCCTGCTTCTCGATTTTCTGCTCGCCTGCGGCAATCTTTTCCTTCTGCTTCGCCATGATAAAATCCTGCTTCTGCAGATATTTGCGCCCGCCGTATTCCGGTTCTTCATCCAGATGCAGGCCGTGCTTCTTTGCAATGTCGAACATCAGCGCACGGCAGGCAGAATCGAAAACCATCTTCCGGTTGTTGTATCGCCCCGGCTTTTTATCCGGCTCCGGCAGATCGAAGCCCAGCGCTTCCAGAGCTTTCTCCTGTTGCGGGCAAAGCTCTCCGTACCTATTCTCACAGTCGAATACATGACGTTCATGAATATGCGGCGTACTCTCATCCAGATGGAGCGCCCAGTCCAGTATGTGGATATGGGAGCCGAACCTTTCATCAAAGGCGGTCATAAATTCCACCGCCACCTGTAACAGCACCTCCGGCGGGGCGTGGTCATCCATCGTGCCAAGCTGGAAGAGCGATTCCTCCGGGCAGGTCTTTTTATTTTTCCGTATATCATCAGCGGAACGGTTGCGCTCCGGATGCCGGTTCTTTTCATTCCGTCCGTTCTGCCCTTCCACATAATCACGGTAGAAGTGGGAGTAATATAATTGCTCCACATCCTCAAACGTGTTTGCAAGCTCCGTCTCCTTGTCTATGTCTGCGAAAGAGCGGTAGCCATTGAACATATCCCAGTAGATATTTTGCTTTGCCCGCTCCGCGTCAATGTGTTCGCTGTTCTCCAGATTGAAACGTCGGTCATTGTGCTTCGGATTGTAGGTGCCGTTTTTGCCGGAGCGCCCGTTGTGCCTTGTCATTTTCATAAGATAAAAATTTCCTTTCATAAATTTGGGCAAAAAAAGACCGGGTACATTTTCGCACTCGGTCAAACAAATATTTTTTAGGGACTTTATTCTTCATCAATTTCATTTGAAGTCTCAGTCTCATCTTCAATTATAAAGAATTCCAATTCGTCTTTTTTTCATACCACTCCTTCTAGAAAAATTTTTTCTGGCACAACAAGCCTTAAAATTTTGCGCCTTTTTGCGTCAGATAATACCCAGTACAGATTGACGCAGGGCATCAATCTTAGCTGGGCAAGGCGTTCCACCCTTGACCCGGCAATGGCTGTCGCCCTTGACCTACGCAGGACGCTGCGCCCCTGCACCCAGCGTAAAAGGGCTGTCTCTACGCTCCGCTCCGGTCGGTGCTAAGCAAACGTCCACCGGGTCTACGCTTCGCTCCGGTCGGTCCTAAACGTGTGCCACCGGCACACAGGACCGTTTAGCACCCCTCTGCACTCCCAACCAAGGTTTCACCTCTGGACACTAACCAAAGAAATTGCATTCCTCTGGACTTCCGCTCAAAGAAACCGGAGCACAATCGCCGGATTGCACTCAACTGGTTTTTTCGATTTTCAGCTTCATCAGCTCAGCAACGCAAGCTGATTCACTTGTAAATGCTACGCCTTAATTTTTAATGATACCACAATAGGATTCCATTCTCAATCAGACTTTTCGCATATTTTTAATGTTTTCGGTAGTATTCCAAATCCTTTGTCATGACGCCTTTTTTAGTGAATGAACTACCTGAAACCCATGCTCTTTCGCAAGCTCTCTTGCCGCAGCCCTGCGTTCCTCACTATACGGTGGAATCAGCCGGATTGACAACCGTGATTTCTCTACTGTGTATGTCACGCTCCCATCATCCGTGCTTCGTTTCAGAAAACACAGTGTGGGGTACTTTCTGCTGAACTCCGCCAATCGTCGTTTCAGTGCCGGATTAAATGTGTAAACTGTTGCTTCCTTATCCCTCTCATTGAAATGGATAATAGTTTCTTTCTCATACTTAGGGAACCTCTGATTTAATCTCACCTAACCGCATCGGCCACAGATATGCTAT
>JAJQCJ010000036.1 GCA_021202775.1 Clostridiales bacterium
CGGCTCCGCAGCCCCGCAGCCCACCGCCAATGGCAAGGGCCCCGGCCGTCCCGCCGGTTAACCCCTTCGTTTTCTTCTTCGGCGGGGTGGGGGGGTGGGGCGGCGCGGCCGTGTAGGGGGGGGCCTGATAGGACTGCTGCTGATTGGGGCCGGGGGCGGCGGAGTAGGTGGCGTTGGCGCTGCCGTTGTACGCGCCGCTGTTGTAGCCGCCGGTCTGGCCGTAGCCGTTATAACCGGCCTGCTGATTGCCGGCCTGCTGATTGCCGCCCTGCTGTTGATAGCTGTTGTAACCGGCCTGCTGGCTGTAGCCGTTATAGCCGGTCTGCTGGCCGCTGCCGGACTGGTTGTAGCCGGTATAGCCCGCCTGCTGGCTGCTGCCGGACTGGTTGTAGCCGGTGTAGCCCGCCTGCTGGCCGCCGTTACCAGGCTGGCCGTTCAGCGGGGCGGTCTCGTCCTCGCTGCCCAGAGGGTTATACCGGGAACCGGCGCCCGCTCCGTTATAGCTGCCGTAGGACGGGTCAAAGCCGCCGGTCTGGTTGACGCCGGTCTGGTTGACGCCGGTCTGGCTGGCGTCCTGCTGGTTGATGCCGCTGTCCTGATTGGGGGTCTCACCGCCGACGCCGGTGGTGTTTTCCTGCTGATTGGGGTCGTTGTAATACATATAAGTACACTCCTTTTCTGGCTCAGTCTGTCTCGGAATGAAATCTTCTTTACAGTGGATAGGATACTAGAAGATTATGTCCAAAGTATGAAGAATCACGCAATAATTTTTTATTTTTTCTGAATCGTTCTTTCAGCTTTCCGATTGAATGGGGCGGCGGGCACCTTCCCAGCCCGGAAACTGAGTACAGTATATGCTACGCATCTTAAAGTAATCTGAAAACAATTCGGTTTGGGGAAAATTTCTCCAAACCGGGCGGCAGGTTTTCCTGTGCTGTGCAAAAAAACGGTGGAAATGTGGGAAAAGGTGACTGTTAGCTGTTAGTGGCTGGGGCTGCCGTGCTTTCCCTGATTCCGTAGGGGAGCACAGTGTGCGCCCGGCAAACCTTCCGTTTATCGCTGTGTTCGCCGCAGGAAGCGCCTTTTCCGTGGGCAGGCAAAGCGGGAAGAAACGACGGTTATCATCCAACAGACCGGTTCCCCATGACAGGCTTATGGAAGGGGCAAACGGGCGGGCGAACGCTGTTCGCCCCTACGGGTGACGGAAACGCTGCGGTGAAACCTGTGACATGGCGGTTACAACAACGCCTTGCCGCCCCTGAAAGGGTAGGAGCGCAGCGGAAATGCCGCTTGACGGCGGAGGGGAACCGGCGTGAGGCGGCGGAGGGGTGTCTAACAGCCAATACCCCCCGGAACCGCCGATGGCGGTTCCGGGGGATGGTTCAGTTCAGAAACTCCATGGGGTCCAGATACTCCCCGTCCAGCAGCACCGCAAAGTGCAGGAAACCGTCCCCGCCGTGGGTCTCCCCGCCGGCGGTCTCCCCCACCGTGCCGATCACGTCCCCGGCGGACACCTGATCCCCGGCGGAGACGGCGGTCTCCTGTGCCAGGTTGCCGTACACCGTGGTGTAGCCGTCGCCGCAGTCCACGGTCAGGACAGTGCCCAGCACCGCGTCCTCCCGGACGCTGACCACCTGTCCGCTCCAGGCCGCCGCCACTTCATCCCCCACCTGGGCGGAGAGATCCACCCCGTTGTGGGTGCGCCAGTCCTCCAGCGCCTCGTTATAGGTCAGGGTGTCCGCGGAGAAGGCGGCCACCACGCTGCCGGGAACAGGATATTGCATTGTTTGGTGCAAGTTATCCACTGTTTCCACAGCGGTTTCCACAACCTCATTCCCGGAAGAACTGTCCGTTTCTGCCGTTTCCGCCGCCGCCGCGGGTTCCTCTGCTGCGGCGGGTTCCGCGGCTGTCTCCGCCTCGTCCAGGGCGGCGGCGCTGTCAGAGACGGCGGAGGTGACGGCCTCCTCCGACCCGGCGGCGTCGGGGGACAGGGCCTCCTCCCGGGCGGCGCTGTCCTCCCCGTCCGGCTCCGCCTGCTCCGGAGGCGCGTCCTCGTCCTCCTGGGCCACCGTCACCGTAGCCGAACCGGCCACGGCCTCCGCCACGCTGTCCGTGGCCAGCCGCATCGTTTTCCAGAGATACCAGCCGGAGGCTCCAATGGCGGCTATGCACAGCACCAGCACCATGTAGAAGCCCCTGCCGCTGAAAAACGCGGCTGCCTTCTGCCAAACTGTCTTTTTGTTCATCCTTATGACCTCCGTTGAGAGTACCGCCGGAACCGGCCCGGCGGCGGGACAGGTGCTGTCCCTGAGTGCAGTATGGACGGCCGGAGGGGAAAGTATTCACTGTGCTGCAAAATTTTGGATATGGCTGGGGGCCCCTGCACACGCGGCTGCAAACCCCTCCGCCGTCAGGCGGCATTTCCGGTGCTTCGCACCTCCCTACCCTTTCAGGGGAGGCAAGGGAGTTGCGGGAATTACCACATCATTTGGCTCCCCTGAAAGGACAATGCCATCGACCTAAGGACCTTACACTTCAGTTCCCGTCTTTCCGTAGGGGCGCACAGTGTGCGCCCGGCCAGGTTTGCCTCCATATCCGCATTTGATTTGAAACAATAAGAATACAAACAGCGATAATCAAACATATCTATACAAAATATACTGAAGGTAACAGCCGATTTTTCCGATTGAAAATCACTTCAAGGGCGCAAACAGGCGGGCGCACACTGTGCGCCCCTACTGGATCACAGAAAACACTGCACTCCGGATACCCCGGGCGGCCAGGGGCCGCCCCTACTAACAGCTAACAGCCACTAGCCACTGACCACTGCCGGCTGACAGCCGGACAATTTATTTATTTCGCGACTAATATTTTTTACCAGATTCACCTGTTTGGTAAAAAACGAAAAAATAGCTGTTGAACTGTCCGGAAAAGTGTTGTATGATTCTTTTGTGAAAGGCCATATTTTTTGGCGATTTGGCGGAAAGAAAATAGAACCGAAGCCGTTCCCCGGTGAAAACAGCTCCCCTTCTGTTTGCTGTGCCGGAGGCGCTTTTTTTTCCGCTTTGGACGGCTGGAAAAGCGCCCACTGCCCGCTGCTCCCCGTCGGCGGAGCCGGTTCTCCCCCTGTTCCTTACTGCAGCATCCCCGTACTGAGAACGCTGCGGAATTAAAATCATAAGGAGTGTTTTATGATGGCAAACAGTAAAACAACCACACAAGAGGGCGTCCGTCCCTTCGGCGTGCGCGACAAGTTCGCGTACATGATGGGCGACTTCGGCAACGACTTCACCTTCCTCCTGGCCTCCAGCTGGCTGATGAAGTTCTACTCCGACGTGATGGGGGTCGGCACCGGCGTTGTGGGCATCATTATGATGGTGGCCCGTTTCGTGGACGCCTTTACCGACACCGCCATGGGACAGATCGTGGACCGCAGTCCGGCCACCAAGGCCGGCAAGTTCATCCCCTGGATGCGCCGCTTCATGGGCCCTGTGGCTCTGGCCTCCTTCCTGATGTACGCCAGCTGGATGGCGGATGCCTCCTATGTGGTGAAGGTGATCTGGCTGACCGTGACCTACCTGCTGTGGGGCAGCATTTGCTACACCGGCGTAAACATCCCCTATGGCTCCATGGCCTCCGCCATCTCCGACGACCCCGGCGACCGGGTGGAGCTGTCCACCTGGCGCAACATCGGCTCCACCATGGCCAGCCTGGTCACCGGCGTGGTGCTGCCTCTGGTGGTCTACTACAAGGACGCCGACGGCAACAGCATCATCTCCGGCACCAAGTTCACCGTCACCGCCCTGGTCTGCTCCATCGGCGCGCTGGTGTGCTACCTGGTCTGCACCTCCCTGTCCACTGAGCGGGTGGCCATCGAGACCAAGACCGAGAAGTTCAGCCTGGCCGCCCTGTTCAAGCAGCTCTTCTCCAGCCGTGCCCTGATCTCCATCATCGTGGCCGCCATCGTGTTGCTGCTCTCCCAGCTCACCATGACCGGTATGTCCACCTACGTCTGGGCCAACTACTTCAACAACACCGTCTATCAGTCCGTGGCCAACATGGTCGGCGTGGTGGTGATGCTGGTGCTGGCCATGACCTTCATCCCCAGAGCCTCCAAGAAGTACGGCAAGAAGGAACTGGCCATTGTGGGCAACCTCATCGCCGCCGTCTCCATGTTCGCGGCCCTGATCATCCACACCAGCAACCCCATTGTCTATATCGTCATCGTGGCCCTGGGCTATGTGGGCATCGCCTGCTTCAACACCGTCATCTGGGCAATGATCACCGACGTCATCGATGAGGACGAGGTGCGCCGGGGCACCCGTTCCGACGGCACCATCTACTCCCTGTACTCCTTCGCCCGGAAGCTGGGCCAGGCGGCTTCTGCCGGCCTGACCGGCGGCCTGCTGAGCATGGTGGGCTACACCGCCGCCACCGCCTTCGACACCGAAGTGGTCAACGGCATTTACAACGTCTCCGTTCTGGTTCCGGCCATCGGCTTCACCCTGCTGGTGATTGTGCTGGCCTTCTGGTACCCCCTGGACAAGAAGACCGTGGACGCCAACTCCGCCGAGCTGGCCCGCCGCAAGGCAGAAGAGGGACAGCAGTAAGGTTCCCTCACCGCGGAAGCGGACGGGTTCCGAATCCCTCCTAAAACGCGCAGAGCGCCGCAGCAGTTTGCTGCGGCGCTCTTTTCTGTCGGTTTGAGGGGATACGGCCAGCAGGCGGCAGTCAAGGCCCCGCCCTGGCAAGGGCAAAAACGCTAAGTTGATGACATTGCCTTTCAGGGGCGCCGGCGCAAAGCGCCGGAGAGGCCACTAACAGCTAACAGCTCACATCCCCAGCCGGGCGGCGAAAAATTCCTCAATCTCCCCCCGCCGGGCGGCTACGCTGCCCTGGACGAAGAAAGGCTTTCCCCCGCCCCGGCCGGAGAGGGCGCGGTTCAGCTCCTTCACCAGCCCCCGGAGGTCGCCGCCGGTCTGTCCCAGGGCGTATTTGTAGCCCTGGCTGTCGTCGCCGGAGAACACGGCGGCCACCCCGCCGCACTGCTCCATGATGGCCACCGCCAGCTTCCGCACGCCGTCGGCGGTGAGGCCCTCCTCAAAGCGGATCACGTTCCCCGCCCCGGCGCAGGACGCCGCGATGCGGGCAAAGGACTCCGTCTCCAGGGCCACGGTGCGGTAGGTCAGCCGGGCGTTCTCCGCCTTCAGCCGCTCCACCGCTTTGGCGGTCTCCATTGGTTTGGCGGAGAGGGCCACGGAAACGGCGTGGTTCTGGGCCTCGATGGCGTGAACATAGGCCAGCGCCCGGCGTCCGGACAGCATTTCGATGCGGCTGCCGCCCCGGAACTTCTGTACGCTGATGAGCTTGATGAGCCCCACCTGGCCGGAGGAGGTCACATGGGTGCCGCAGCAGGCGCACAGGTCCGCACCGGGGAAGGACACCAGCCGCACCGGCCCCTCCAGGGCCTTCTTGGAGCGGTACTCCAGCGCCGTCAGCTCCGCCGCCTCCGGGTACCAGGCCCGGCAGGGGATGTCCTGCCACACCACCCGGTTGGCCTCCACCTCGTACTCCGCCAGCTCCTCCGGCGTGATCTCCACATCCAGGTCCACGGTGATGGTGTCGGCCCCCATGTGGAAGCCCACGTTGTTACAGCCCGTTTTCCTGTGGATGACCCCGGTGAGAAGATGCTCCCCGGAGTGGTTCTGCATATTGTCAAAGCGGAACGCCCAGTCCAGCGTGCCGGTGACGGCGGCCCCTGGCTCCAGCGGGCCGTCGGTGTAGTGGAGGATGACCCCGTCCCGCTCATGGGTGTCGGTGACGGTCACGCCCCCCAGGGTGCCCCGGTCCCCGGGCTGGCCGCCCCCCTCCGGGAAGAAGGCGGTTCTGTCCAGCACCACCTCATAGCCCCCTTTCTTCCTGGGGGCGCAGGACAGGACGGCGGCGGTAAATTCCTGACTGGATACATCGGCTTCAAAAATACGTTCTGTTTTCATGGCGGACACTCCATTCTCCGGGGAAGGTGGCATATGGAAATCAGGTTTGAAATTCGTTTTGCACAGGAACCCCTCCACCGGCTGTTGCCGGTCCCCCTCCCCCTTCGGGGGAGGCAAGAAAACTGTGGGAACCGCTACATCATTGGCGCCCCTGAAAGGGTAGGGAGCGAAGCGGAAATGCCGCTTGACGGCGG
>JAJQCJ010000044.1:0-25483 GCA_021202775.1 Clostridiales bacterium
TTGGTTTTGTGCGCCCTTTTTGGGTATTACGCTTCGATTATAATGTTTCAACCTTTTCCTCCCTGCGGGCCACCGGCCCGGTCGATGCCTCCATTATAAAGGGAAACCCTCCCTTTGTCAAAGGGAACGTGACGTGTTTCGCCTGCCCGATGGCGCAGGGCGGGCGCGCCCAGCGCAGCAGCTCCCACAGCAACCAGACCAGCGCCACGGAAAACAGTGTCAGCACACCCACCCCCGGCTCCAGCCAAAGCGTGTCCACCAGCGGCAAAAAGCACACGTGCAGCAGGTAGGCCGGCAGCGTGTCCCCACCTATCTTTGTAAAAGGGAATCGCCTTGCAGGCATCAACGCCAGTACAAACAGCCCCAGACCGACGGCGGCGGCAAAGCACAGCAGCCGAAGCCGGATTCCCTCCGACGGCGTCATCCCATAGTGACGGTATCTATCCGCCTGATAAAGGAACGAATAGGACGCATCACGGAGGACAAGGCACACCGGCAGGACCCCCAACAGGGAGAGGCCCAGCAGACGCCGCTGCGTCTGCCCGCCCGAGCCCTCCTGCAATTCCACCGGGCACAGCATCCCCAGTAAAACATAAGGAAAGAACACCACCGTCCGGGACAGGGACAGGAACCGCCCCATCGGCAGCAGTCCACATCCCAGGGAGGCTGCCACACTGATGACAAGGAGAATTGCTTTCCACTTCTTTCCTCTGTTTTCCAGCGCCACTGCGCAGCCTCCGCAGAGGAGAGACCACCAGCACAGACTCAGCAGGTACCACAGGTGCCAGTAAGGGGTGGTCAGCGTCTGCCCCCGGACAACCAGGGCAATGCCCCCCTGAATTGGCAGATAGAGCATCAGGGCCGACTTTGCCTGCCGGAGACAGGATTGCACCGTTTTCAGATGCAGGCCGGACACGAAAGCGAACAGCGGCATATGAAAGAGGTAAATAAATCTGTAAAGTAGATTTCCCTTCATGCCAGCCTGTTCCATGCTGTGCCCCAGCACCACCAACACCAGCAGGAACAGCTTCACGTTGCAGAGATAGGCTGCCCGCTTCTTAATCACCGGCTTCTTCTGTTTCTCTCGTCCCATAGTACAGTGCCTCCGAGCATACGTCCAAATAGAGCGCCGCCGAAAATGCATCCAGGAACAGATCCGTCTTATTGCCCTGCGCCCTGACAGAGCCGCCCCCGAAGGTGAGCCCTCCGTCGGAGAACAGGGTGATGCCCCCGCCACTGACCTCGTCTCCTGTGAACCACAGGTCGAACTCCAGCTGCCACCAGCCGTCTCCTGCATAGGCGTTGGAGAAGCGGAACCGGGTGATGCTGCCGTTTTCCTCCGTCCACTGCTCCATGACGGAGGCGAACTGTTCTCTGGAGGCGGTGCGCCAGGCATCGTAGCCCATGTCGAGGTACGGCTCCGCCTGGGCTTCAAACGCCGCCTGCTCATCCTTCAGATTCTCTTTCAGTGTTTCCCAAATCAGCTCCGGCACACAGTCGTAGTCATAGAGCAGATAAGTGTCACCGTCCAGCTCCCCCAGCACGGCAATGAGGCTGTCCGCATAGCCCACATAGTAGGCGCTGCCCTGGCTGTCCTCCACCAGTATGCTGTCAGAGTAGGAGACATCTCCAGCCCATACTTCCTCATCTTCCGCCAAAGCGTTCAGGCGGCCCTGCTCCTCCAGCGTCTCATAGGCTGCCGCAGGAATCATAAAGAGCGTTCCGCCCATCTGGCTGTTCTGATAGACGGTCTCCCAGAACGCCAGGGCCTCCTCCCCTTCCAGGGCGGCGGAGTCTCCGGCGAAATAGTTCTCCACAAGCTCCGGCGTCAGCATCCACACCTCGCCATCGATGGTGACGGCCTGATAGCTTTCCAGCTCATCCAGCCGGTCGCTGTCATAGACGGTCAAATTCTCCCAAATCTCCCCGGTGTCCAGCAGGTCATAGGCGTCCTCATACTCCTCATCCTGCAAAAGGGACAGGAAATGGTAGCTCTTCACAATGGGTACCAGGTTGGTGAAGCAAAGGCCGTCCCCCCGGACCTGGGCCACCGTCATCACAATCAGCGGGACAGCCACCAGCACCGCCACCAGGGAGAGGGCCCAGCGCCGGCGCACCCGCCGCATGCCCCGGCGGAAACGGGCAGACGCCTCCCCCGCCGGCGGCGAAGGCGCAACCTCGGCGTTCTCCGCCGCCATGCGCTGACAGCATGCCCGGCATCCTTCGCACTCCTGCAAGTGCTGTTCCAGCGCCGCCCGGCTCTCTTCGGAGCAAAGGCCCTCCACATACAGCGGCAACAAATCCCGCGCAATTCCACATTCCAGTTTCATAGTCCGTCCTCCTGTTCCAGTGCGTCCAACAGCTTTTCCTTGGCCCGATAGTAGGTCACCCGCGCCCAGCTCTCTGTCTTGCCATAGAGCTGGCTGATCTCGTGAAAGCTCAGCTCCCCGTAAACCCGCAGGGTGAACACATCCCGGTAGGGCGGCGGCAGATGGGCCAAATGCCACCGCAGCCGCGCCGCCTGCTCCCGCTCCGCAACGGCCTCCGCCGGGTCGTTACCGGACGGGGCTGCCCCCTCCGGCACGTCCTGGACGCTGACCTCACGCCGCCTGCGGCGGCACTCCTTAAAGTAGGCATTCTTCCCGATCTGACACAGCCAGGCAAAGACGCTGCACCGCCCCTCGAACCGGTCGATGTGGAGGAACGCCTGATAGAAGGTCTCCTGGGTCAGTTCCTCTGCCGTATGGCTGTCCCGGCTCAGCGTCAGCAGGAAACGATAGAGGGGCTGCTCATATTCCTCATAAAATTTGGAAAAACCTGCCACCTCTTTCACTCTCCTGAACGCGCCCATCTGTGCAGGGCGCGGTGTTTTCCCTTTCCTGTCAATAAGATCCGCCAGGATTAGAATCGTTACAAAGAATTTGGAGGAGTGTGCCCCATTTGCGGGAACACGCTTTCCCAAAACTGCTTATCCTCAACCTGTGGATTTTCCCCCGCCCCCGGGGCAGCTCCCTTTTCCTCAGGCTGTGGATTCGTCGGCGGGGCTTTGGCTGAGTTGACAAAAAAGGGGGGATTCGCTACAATGGAAGTGAACCATTATGCCAACACCTTGGAAGGGAGTCCCGCCATGCTGAATCTGATGTTAGGCCGGGCGAAAACCGGAAAATCCACTGCGCTGCTCCGGGCCATTACCGAAAACGGCCCCCGACGCAGGCAAATCCTCATCGTGCCGGAGCAGTACTCCCACGAGACGGAGCGCAGGCTGTGCAGCCTGGGCGGAAACAGAACCGCCCAGTACTGTGAAGTGTTATCTTTTACACGACTCCACAACCGGGTGCTGACCGTCACCGGCGGGCTGGCGGAGCCTGTGCTGGACGGCGGCGGGCGGCTGCTCTTAATGCACGAGGCGGTGCAGCAGTCCGCCGGGAGCCTGAAGGTCTACCGAAACTACTCCAAACGGGCCGCCTTTCTGGAAAGCCTGTTGGCCACCGCCGACGAGCTGAAAAGCTACTGCGTCCCCCCCGACCGGCTGTTTGAAGCGGGCGGGGCTCAGGACGGCGAGGCCGGGGGACGGCTCCACGACCTGGGGCTGATCCTCACCGCCTACGATAAGCTGGTGGCGGAGCGGGCCACAGACCCCCGGGACAGGCTGACCCGGCTGGCGGAAAAGCTGACGGAAAGCGGCTACGCCCGGGGCAGGGATTTTTACATCGACTGCTTCACCGACTTCACCCCCCAGGAAAAGGCCGTCCTCTCCGCCCTGATGCGGGACGGCCACAGCGTCACCGTGGCCCTGACCTGCGACACGCTGGGCACCGACGGCAACCCCATCTTCGCCCCGGCCCGGCGGACGGCGCTGGAGCTGATCGCCCTGGCGCGGGAACAGCACATTGGCGTTTCCTATAACACCCTGGAGGGCCGTGTCGATCAGGCCCCGGCGGAGCTGGCCTATCTGGAGCGGCACCTGTTCGACGCTGCCCCGCAGCCCTATGACGGAGCTTGTAAGGCGGTTCAGCTTTACAATATGGAACGGCCCTATGATGAGGTGGAGCAGGCCGCCGGGGCGATTCTGGCCCTGGTGAGGGAACGGGGCTACCGCTACCGGGACATCGCGGTGACGGCCCGGACGCTGGAGGGTTACGATGATTTGATTGAGACCGTCTTTGCCCGGTACAATATCCCCGTGTTCCTGGGCAGACAGGTCAACATTCTGGAGAAGCCCATCATGACCCTGCTGACCTCCGCCCTGGACACCATCGACGGCTACGAATACGACGATATGTTCCGCTACCTGAAAACCGGCCTCACCGGCGTGTCCCTGGAAGACGTAGACACGCTGGAAAACTACGTCCTCCAATGGGACATCCGGGGCGGCAAGTGGCATCAGGCCGGTGACTGGGACTGGAACCCGGCGGGCTATGCCCAGCCCTGGACGGAGGAAAACCGGGCGCTGGTGGCCGGGATGGACAGGCTCCGCCGGGAGATCGTCGCGCCGCTGGAAACGCTGCGGAAAACGAAGGATGCCTCCGGGGCCTCCCTGGCCCGGTCCCTCTACCGCTTCCTGGAGGAGATTGCCCTGCCTCAGCGTCTGGAGGAGCGGGCGACCCTGCTGACCCAGCGTGGGGAGCTGCGGCAGGCGGAGGAATACCGCCAGCTGTGGGACATTCTGGTGGGGGCGTTGGAGCAGTGCGCCGCGCTGATGAGTGAGCAGCCCATCCGGCTCAGGCAGTTCGCGGAGCTGATCCAGCTGGTGCTGAGCCAGTACAGCGTGGCCACCATTCCGGTGTCGCTGGACCGGGTCTCTGTGGGGGACATTCTGCGCACCGCCCACAAGGAGGCCAGGGTGGTCTTTCTGTTGGGGGCGGACGACGCCCACTTCCCGCTGGTGGGACAGACCGCCGGTCTGCTGACCCAGGAGGATCGGGCGCTGCTGGCCGCCTGCGGCTGCACCCTGACCCCCTCTCCGGAGCAGCGGATGGACCGGGAGCTGTCCCTGGCCTACGATGCGGTGTGCCTCCCCACGGAGCGACTGGTGGTTAGCTGGTGCGGCGGCGGGGAGGCGGCGGTGCGCTGCGCAGGCTTTGTGGAAAGTTTGCAGCGCCTGTTCCCCGACCTGGAGGTGCGCCGCCAGGAGGAAGGGCTGAAATGCACCGCCCCCCTTCCCGCCCTGGACTACGGGGCGGGGCACAGGAATGGCGCCATGCTGGACGCCCTGGCATCCCTCCCGGACTGGAGGGGCCGGGTGGACCATCTGCGCACGGCCATGTCTGCCAGCCGGGGCAGCCTGTCCCGTCAGGCTGTGAATCGCCTTTACGGGGAGGAGGTGCGCATCTCCGCCTCCAAAATCGACAATATCCGCTCCTGCCACTTCGGCTACTTTATGGAGTACGGCATCCGGGCCAAAGCCAGAAAGCCCGCCAGCTTCGACGCCCCTCAGGTGGGGACCTTCATCCACTATGTGCTGGAATACCTGCTGAAACAGGCGAAGCCCCTGGGCGGGGTCAAAGCGCTGGAGGAATCGCAAATCAAAAAAATGACCGAGGCCGCCGTAGCGCAGTACATCGCTCAGGAACTGGGTGGACTGGAGGAACAGAATCCCCGGTTCCAATACCTGTTCCTCCGCCTGCTGGAGAGCATTGACCTGATCGTGGCCAACCTGACGGACGAGCTGAAACGGTCGGAGTTCCAGCCCATCGCCTTTGAGCTGGGCTTTGGGGAGGGCAAGGACCTGCCGCCGGTGCGGCTGAACGTGGACGGCATGACCCTGGTGATCTCCGGCTTTGTGGACCGGGTGGACGGCTGGGTGAAGGACGGCAAGCTCTACCTCCGGGTGGTGGACTACAAGAGCGGGCGCAAGGTATTTGACTTGACAGAGGTTTGGCATGGGCTGCAAATGCAGATGCTGCTTTACCTGTTTACCCTCCAGGAGGAGGGACAGGATTTCTTCGGGAGTGAGGAAATTGTCCCCGCCGGAATCCTGTATGCCCAGGTGCATGAGGTGCTGATCTCCGGCTCCCACCACATGACGGAGGAGGACGTGCAGAAGGAGACGGACAAGGCCCTCCGCCGCAGCGGTCTGCTGCTCCAGGATCTCGATGTTTTGGACGCCATGGAGCACGTTCCCCTGGGGCAGTCCCCCCGGTTCCTGCCCATCCGGGTCTCGAAAAAGACCGGCGGCATCTCCGGGGACAATCTGGCCTCCGCCGCCCAGTGGGGGCTGCTCCACAACCACATCCAGGAGGTGCTGCGGCAAATCGCCGGGGAACTGGCCGCCGGCAACATCAACGCCGATCCCTACCTCCACGCCGGGCGCACCCCCTGCGACTGGTGTGATTACGCCGCCGCCTGTCATTTTGAAAGCGGTCAGGGGGGCGACTGTCAGCGCTACCTCTATAATGTGCGGGGGCAAAAGTTCTGGCAGGCCGCCGCCGAAGCCCAGGGAAAGGAGAAGGCCCAATGAGTGTGCATCTGACACCGGAGCAGTCCGCCGTGGTGGAGAACCGGGGCGGGGAGCTGCTGGTCTCCGCCGCCGCCGGCTCTGGCAAGACCCGGGTGCTGGTGGAACGGCTGCTGAAACGGGTCAACGAGGAAGGCTGCAACTTGGACGATTTCCTCGTCATCACCTATACGAAGGCCGCCGCCGCGGAGCTGCGGGTGAAGATTCTGGACGCTGTGAAGGAGCAGCTGGCCGCCGACCCCACCAACGCCCACCTCCGCAGGCAGACCAGCCTGATTTATCAGGCGCAGATCTCCACCATTCACTCCTTCTGCACCACGCTCCTACGGGAGAGCGGTCATCTGTTGGACATCGACCCGGACTTCCGGGTGGCGGACGAGACGGAGGTTGCCCTGCTGCGGCTCACGGTGCTGGACCGGGTGCTGGAGGAGCGGTATGCCCACATCCAGGACAACGGCTTCGGCACCCTGGTGGACACCTTTTCCGCCGGGCGGGATGACAGCAGACTGAAGGACATCGTGCTGGACATCCACGGCCGCGTCCAGAGCCATCCGAATCCGGAGCGCTGGCTCCGGGAGCAGGAGGCCGCCTTCGATTTAAGAGGTGTAAAGGATATTGGCCGTACACGCTGGGGGGAGCTGCTGCTCCAGGACTCCGCCGAGCTGGCGGACTATTGGCTCCGGCGGCTCAGCGCCACCCTGGACTGGATGGAGGAGGACCCCGTCACCCAGAAGAACTACGGCGACTCCATCCGCGCCACCATGGACGCCCTGGACAACTTCATCGCCGCCACCGGCCACGGATGGGACAGCGCCGCCGCCCTGGCGGACATCGACTTCCCCAGGGTCGGCTCCGCCCGGAAGGGGGCGAACCCTGTCATCCGGGACAAGGTCAAGGCCGTCTGGGAGAAGTGCAAAAAGGAGGTGTCCGTTCTGAAAGAGCGGTTCGCCTCCACCAGCAGGGAGCTGCTGGCGGAGATGGAGGACACCCGCCTGGCTGTCACCCAGCTGTTCCGGCTGGAGCTGGACTTCATGGACGCCTTCCAGGCGGAGAAGCGCAGGCGCAAGCTGCTGGATTTCAGCGATTTGGAGCATTTCGCCGTCCGGGTGCTGGTGGACAAGGACGGCCAGCCCTCCCCCCTGGCAAAGGAGTGGCAGCGCCGCTATGTGGAGGTCATGGTGGACGAGTACCAGGACACCAACGAGGTGCAGAACGCCATCTTTGACGCCATCACCGACGGCGGCAGGAATCTCTTCCAGGTGGGGGACGTGAAGCAGTCTATCTATCGGTTCCGGCTGGCCGACCCCCGGATCTTCCTGCGGAAGTACCGCAGCTTTCCCCCCGCCGGAGGGGCAAAGGAGGGTCAGCCCCGGCGGCTGGTGCTGACCAGGAACTTCCGCTCCCGGGCCAGCGTCCTCCACGCCGTCAACTTCGTCTTTGAGCAGATCATGACCCGGCAGTTCGGCGACGTGGACTATGGGGAGGATCAGAAGCTGGTACCCTCCCTCCCCTACCCGGACTATGACGGCGACCGGACGGAGCTGGATGTGCTGGACCTGGCGGACCTGGAGCAGGACGAGCACGAAGCCAGGCTGCCAAAGGAGTTGTTGGAGGCACGATTTGTGGCCAGGCGCATCCGCCGCCTGCTGGATGAGCCGTATCTCGTGACAGAGGGGGATACGCTGCGGCCGGTGCGGCCGGAGGACATCGCGGTGCTGCACCGCTCCCTGAACCAGGTGCAGCCCTATCTGACCCTGGCCCTGGACGAGGAGAACATCCCCTGGCAGTCCTCCGGGGAGGAGGACATCTTTGCCACCACCGAGGTGACGGTGGCCCTCTCCTATCTGGAGGTGGTGAACAACCCCCACGAGGACGTGCCGCTGATCTCCGTACTCCGCTCCCCGGTGTACGGCTTCACCGCCGACGAGCTGGCGACGCTCCGGGCGGAGCAGCGCCAGGGCGACTTCTTCACCTGCGTGCAGGCGGGCGGGGACAGAGGGGACCCCCACTGTATTCAGTTTCTGGAGGATTTGAACGGCCTGCGCACCGCCATGCCCGACCTGAACTGCGGGGAGCTGCTGTGGCAGATTTATGACCGCATTGGCCTCTACGGGGTGTTTGGCGCCATGAGCGGCGGGCAGCGGCGGCAGGAAAACCTGCTGGCCTTCTATGATTATGCCCGGAGCTTTGAGTCCGGCGGGCACCGGGGGGTGCTCCCCTTTGTCACCAGGGTGCGTCAGATGCTGGGCAGTGGAGAGAAGCGCCCGGCGGGGTTGAAACGGGCCGCCACCGGCGTACAGCTCATGACCATCCACCACTCCAAGGGGCTGGAATACCCGGTGGTGCTGCTGACCGGCCTGGCAAAACGGGTCAACCTGTCCGACCAGACGAAGCCCATGCTCTTCCACCCCACCCTGGGCATTGGGCCCAAGGCGCTGGACGGGAAACGGCGGGTGGAGTATCCCACCATCGCCCGAACCGCGGTGAAGCTCCAGCTGGAGCGGGAGAACAAGAGCGAGGAGCTGCGGCTGCTCTATGTGGCCATGACCCGGGCCAGGGAAAAGCTGATCATGGTGATGACCTTTGACCAGGCGGAGCGGGAGCTGGCCGCCCTCATGCCCGACGCTGGCCCCCACCCTGACCCTCGGGCACTGCTGCGGCTGGACAGCATGGGGAAGTGGCTGCTGCTGCCGGTGCTGGCCCGGCACGATGCCAAAGAGCTGTGCTACGCCGCCGAGCCGGACAGCCACCTTCTGGCCGACGACAAATGGGACATCCGGCTGATTTCTATGGCAAAGGAGCTGGAGCGGCCCGCCGTCACCCCGCAGGAGGATGCGGCGGAAACCAAGGCTCCCCCTTCCCTGCCGGAGCATTTTCTGGAGACGCTGCAATGGCGCTATCCCTGGGAATCTCTCGCCAACCTGCCCAGCAAGGCCACCGCCACCCAGCTCAAGGGCCGGATGCTGGACGAGGAGGCGGCGGAGGAAACGGCCCGTCCGCCCCGCCCCATAGCGTTCCGCAGGCCGGACTTTGAGCAGGCCGCCCGGGGGCTGACCCCCGCAGAGAAGGGCACCGCCACCCATGCGGTGATGCAGCTTATTGACCTGACGAAGGCGGCCACCGTCCCCGGTGTGCAGGCGGAGGTGACGCGGCTGGTGCAGGGGGGATGGCTCTCCCCTGCCCAAGGCGACGCCATCGACGCCGGACAGGTCGCCGGGTTCTGGGCGTCCCCCCTGGGCCGGGAGGCCGCCCAGTCCGGGACGCTGGAGCGGGAGTTCAAGTTCTCCATTCTGACGGACGCAAGGCGGTGCTACCCCGATGCACCGGAGGGGGAGGAAGTGCTGCTCCAGGGCGTCATCGACTGCTGCTTCCGCACGCACAGCGGCTACACCGTCATCGACTTCAAAACCGACCGGGTGCGTCCCGGCGGGGAAGCCCAGCGGGCCGAGGAGTACCGCACCCAGCTGGACGTCTACACCGCCGCATTGGAGGAAATCACCGGCGTTCCCGTGACAAGGCGGGTGCTGTGGTTCTTCCGGACGGGGGCCGGTGTGGAGCTGTAACCCCAGTTCACACAACAAAACCGGACGCAGAGAATTTGCGTCCGGTTTTTGCGGTTCAGGCGTTCAGACGGTTCACGGCGTACCGCCCTGGGGGGTCAGGGGTTCACCGCATGGCAGGAGCAGCCCCGTTTCAGTCGGCTCATGGGGTCGATCTCCCCGGTGGAGCTGGGCGGGAAGAAGTCCGCCGCCGGGAACTCCACCTGCTGGAACAGCTCGCAGGGGTCATCCTCCTCCTGGTTGGAGACACACTCCCTGGTGGGCATACAGTAGTCGTACACCGGCACCTGGAGCTGGGCGTCCCGCTCCAGCCGCAGAATGGTAAACTGGCCCAGGGTCAGGTAGATGCGGCGCTCCACATTGTCGTCCAGCAGGATATCCTCATCGAACGCGGCCAGAATGGCGGCGGGGACCTCGCTCAGGGAGGCGTCAGCGCTGCATCCGCAGGGGCTGGGGGCCAGCCGGTACCCGTCCACCAGCTTCATCGCCAGCAAAATCGGGTCAACCGCCTCGATCACTGCCGTGGGCAAATTGTCCCCGACGGACAGGGCGCCGTCCTCCAGCTGCCCGCAGGAGCCCACGGATGTAAAGGTCTTTGCGCCCCCTTCGCTGCCAAACAGGACGGAACGCTTGTCAAAGAACGCCAGGCCGCAGACAGGAATTGTCTGGGTGCAGTTCACCACCGCTTCAACCGTGATTTTGTAGAAGAAGCGCATATCGATGGTGTAAAAGCCGCGGCCCAGGCCCACAGGTTCCACGGTCAAATAGACATACAGCAGCTCCGCCCTCCCATTTTTCAGCGAGGATGCGGCGTTCAGCACCGGCACGCTGGGCAGGGTGGGATAAAACCGTATCCCCTCCACGCAGTCCTTCGCCTGGCAGGAATCGTAGATCTTCTGCGTATGGACGCAGGTGGCCTCACGAATTTCCTGGTAATCGAACTCGGGCATAAAACAACCTCCTTCATAGCATAACGGTGAAAGGTCGGAAAATGACCCTTCCATGTCATTCTATGTCAGAGGTTGTTTTTGGTGTCAACCGATGAATTGTAGCAGCAGCGTAATGAGGCTTTCCGACCGGGTGGTGGAGATCGTGTTCAGGAACAGCACGTCCTGAATCCCCTGCTCCTTCACCAGATCCACCAGGGTACCGCTCTCCGTATCGCAGTAATAGCGGAAGTCCACCACATAGACGTATTGGTAGGTTTCCACCAGATAGGGGGCAAAGCAGTTGCCGTAGGATTCTTTGATCAGCAGGACGGAACTGCCGTCGGTGATGTTGGGGTTCTCGATGACGCTGTAGGGGTTATCGCCTCCGATGAACGAGGAGGAATACTTGCTGGTGGCCGACCAGCTCGTCACATCGGTGATGATGTTATAATCACTCACCGTGCCATCCTGCCAGTGAATCGTGATATCGTTGGTGTCCACCGGCTCGTAGGCGTAAACCGTGTCCGGGTTCGCCTCCATGGCTGAGCTGTTGGTCTCCCGGTAGAAGCCGCCCAGGAAGCCCTCAAAGACGTGCTCCTCAAAGTCGGTCTCCAAATCCGCCGCAGTCCGGCCGGCGGCGGCGGCAAACTCGCAGTAGGCATAGTAGGCGCCCAGAGCCGTCCAGTGGTGGTCCGTCCGGAAATAGAGGTACTCTCCCGCCGTGTTATGGGCCAGCAGGGTGTGGAAGGCGTTTATCGTCGTCACATTATCGTTCATGCTGGAGTAGAAGTATTCAATGGCCTGGGACTGGTCCGAGGTGTTGATGCCGCTGCGGACGCTCTCCGGTACGCAGATGTCCATGCTGTTGGGGACGATCATGCTGTACACGTTGGCGATGCCGTCCAGCAGATCCGCCGCCCGGTTGATGCCTTTGATATAGTTCTCTGCCCGTTCGCTGGAGAAGTTGTAATACTCATAGCCGGCATCGTCGATCACCAGCAGGGCCCCCAGCGTCTCCACTTTGGCGTCCGGGTCAAGCTCCGGAATGGTGACGCTCTCCTCATCTTCCGGCTCCGTGGCGCTGTCCGGCCCCTGCTCCGGGTCGGTCTGGCTGGACTGCTCCGGCTCTGTGCCGCTGGAGGTGTCACTCTGCTCCGGCGCTGCGGTGCTGGACTGTTCCCCGGAGGACGCTGCGCCGGAGCCATCATCCCCGGATGTGGAGCCGTCCGGTACAGTGGGAATCTCGTCTCCCTGCTCAACGGTGCCGTGAATCTGCGTGCTCTGGATGCCAAAGGTACTTTGCAGGGCGCTGTTCAGATTGGTGAACCGCTCCCGCAGGGGAAAGGTGTCGGAGAACCAGGAGCTGACGTCGGTAAAAAATTCGCCGTTCAGCGCGCTTGCCAGCGTTGGCGTCGGGAAGGTGGCCAGCTCGCGCTGCTCCAGCTCAGAATAGGTTGGACGCAGCGGAATGCACAGGGCCAGAAGCGTCATGATGGTCAGGAAAATTCCCGCAAACCAAACCGTCAGGTGGGCGCCGCCCCGCTCCTTCTGCTGCACACGCTGTTTCCGCGCCAGTCGTTTCGGGCCTTTGCCGAACAGCGCCATAAAGGATTCGATCAGATCCAACAGGCCGCGGGCGAGAACAGACACAAGTTTCGACCGCTTCTTATGGATGACATTGGAATTGGACTTCTTTTTCATGTTTGCTTCGCCCTCCTCTTGTTAAAATTTGTTAAAATCGGAAGTACAGAAACGGATTGTAGCTGTCCCCCACAAGGCAGGCCGTGGCCACCACGGTCAGCGCAACGGGAATCACCGCCAGCGCTGTCTGGTAGACGGTGGCCAGCCTGAGGCTGCGCTGACACAGATCGGTCAGCCGCTCCTCCAGCCGCTTCACCAGCGGCGTGCAGGCCAGGGCCGCCGCCAGCAGGAAGATGAAATTTGCCTTCAGGGTGGTCAGCGTCTCATAATTGACGAAGCCGTTGCCGTTCAGCCCCAGCAGCCCTTTCAGCTCAATGCCGAGCCAGCTCAGGTCCTCACAGCGGAACAGCATCCAGCCGAAATTCACTACCAGCAGCACATAGAGGTGGGCCGCCGCCCTGGGCATTCGCTGGGTGAAATTGGGGAATATGAACTTTTCCAGGCACAGCATGGCAAAGTAAAAGAGGCCCCACAGCATATAATTCCAGCTGGCCCCGTGCCAGAAGCCGGTGCACACCCACACCACCAGCGTATTAAAGATGATACGGCTGCGCTTGCAGCGACTGCCGCCCAGGGGGATGTAAAGGTAATCCCGGAAAAAGGAGCTGAGGGAGATATGCCATCTGCGCCAGAACTCGGTGATGGAGGTGGATTGATAGGGGTACAGGAAGTTTTCCAGATAGTGAAAGCCCACCATCCGCCCCATGCCGATGGCCATATCGGAGTAGGCGGAGAAGTCCAAGTAAATCTGCATGGTGTAGCAGATGGTGCCCAGGAGGATGGACAGGGCCGGCTGGGTTGCCAGGGTCGCCGCGCCGTCGGCTGCGTCTGTGGCCACAAGGAAGGTATCCGCCAGGGAGCCGCAGTAATTGGCAAAGAGGGCCTTTTTCGCCAGCCCCACGGTGAACCGGCGGATGCCGTAGGCCAGATCATCGCTGGAAACGGACCGTGAAGTCAATTCCCTTTCCACCGTTTCATAGCGGACGATGGGCCCTGCAATGCACTGGTGAAACAGGCTGACGTAGAGCAGCAGCGTGGTAAACTTCCGCTGCGCCCTGACCGTGCCGCGATAAACGTCCACCATGTAGCTCAGCAGCTGGAAGGTGTAGAAGGAGATGCCGATGGGCAGGGTGATTTCCACGATCTCCGACGGGACGCCAAAGAGGAACTGGATGTTCTCCAGCAGGAAGGTCAGGTATTTGAAAATGCAAAGCAGGGTGAGGTTGATGGTGCAGCCCGCTGCCAGCACCAGCTTACGGCTCCGCCTTGTTTTGCAGCGCTCGACCTGCAGGGCCACGACCCAGTCCGCAAAGGCCATCCCCACCAGAAGCAGCAGGTACATGGGCCCGGCCCAGGCATAGAAAATCAGGGAAAAGATCAGCAGAACCCGGTTTTTCCTGGGAATATCCGGCATCAGCCAATAAAAAAGCATATTCAGCGGGAAAAACGCAAATACGAACAACAGATCAGAAAAAACCATCCGGCCGCACCCCCCTTATACAGCTCGACATACGACAAAAATCGACTTTTTGCACACACGATATTATAGCATTCGGTGCAAAGTAAATCAACTTAAGATTTAGCAACAAAATCTTAATAAATCCCTTACAATTTGTTACCTTTGTTACAGGAAAACCAGCGCCAGACAGCCGCTGCTATTATATGCAGATCGGCCCTGTCCTATTGAGCGGACGCCGCCCCGCATTTTGATTTGTCTCTGCGCTGACTTATGCCTGATACTGCTGCACCAGCGGCTCCAGCAGCGCAGCCATGGCCGCCCCGTCGATGGAGGTCTGGGTGAATTCCTCCAGGGCGTAGATAGCCTGCCAGATCAGCAGTCCGATGCCGTTCATCACGATGCGGCCCTGTTCCCCCGCACGCATCAACAGGCTGGTGGCTGCAGGGCTGTAGATCAGGTCGCACACCGGCGCATGGGCGGGCAGGGCGTCCAGAAAATCCAGCGAGGCAAAATCCGCCCCTGTGCCCTTCATCCCCAGGGAAGTGCAGTTCACCAGAAGGTCGGCGTGGCGGACGCCTTCCGCCAGCTCCTCCGGGGAAAGACCCTTCGCCTCCATCCGCTCCGGAGCGAAGCGGCAGAGCTGCTCCGCCCTGGACACCGTCCGGTTGCACACCGTGATGTGGGCCGCCCCTTGCTGCAGCAGCTTCAGCGCCACGGACTTGGCCGCGCCGCCGGTGCCCAGGACGGTGACGTTCCGCCCTGCCGGGTCAATGCCGCGCCGGAGCAGGGACTGATAAAAGCCCCTGCCGTCCGTGTTGCAGCCGTACAGTTTGCCGTCCCGGAGGCAAACCGTGTTCACCGACTGGAACAGCGCCGCATCCTCGTCCAGCTCATCCATCAGGGGAACCATGTCGATTTTGTGGGGCATGGTGCAGTTAAAGCCTGCAAAGTCTAGCAACTTTACAGCCTCCAGCCATGCCCAGGCCTCCCCTTTTGCCACCGGCTGGCACAGGTAGATGTAGTTCAGCCCCAGGGCCTGAATCATAGTGTTTTGCAGCAGGGGCGACAGGGAGTGCAGCACCGGGTCGCCGATGACAGCCAGCTTCCGGCTGTCGTTTTCATAGGAAAGCTGCATGGTGTCCCCTCCTCACTCGCTGCGGCGGTAGTTACCCAAAATGCGGAAGCTCAGCGTCTCGTCAATGAGCTGATGGATTACATCATCCATGCCGCCGCCGTTCAGGTGACCGGTGAAGTCGGCAAAGAAGGTGTACTCCCAGCTCCGCCCGGGAATGGGGCGGGACTCCAGCTTCAGCAGGTTCAGCCCGTTGGTGGCAAAGACGGACAGGATGCGGTGCAGGCTGCCCTCGGTGTGGGGGACAGTAAAGACCACGCTGACCTTATCCGCATCCTCGCCGCCGCAGGGTTTCTCCGCCACCACCACAAAACGGGTGTAATTGTTCCGATTGTCGTTGATTTTCTCGGCCAGAATATCCATATCGTACAGCTTTGCCGCACGACGGCTGGCGATGGCCGCCTTGCTGACATCCCCGGACTCCGCCACCAGCTTGGCGGCGGCGGCGGTGTTCAGCTCCACGTTCTGATTCCACTGTGGGAAGGTGCCCAAAAAGTCGCGGCACTGGAAGAAGCCCTGCTCATGGGAGTAGACATCCGTGATGCTGCCCAGGCTGGCGCCGTGGGGGGCCAGGAGGCAGTGCTCCACATGGACGGTGGTTTCTCCCACGATGTAGCAGCCGTACTTGGCCAGAAGGTCGTATACGTCGTTGATGGAGCCGGTGGAGCTGTTCTCAATGGGCACCACGCCGTAGCCCCCCAGCCCCTCCCGGATGGCAAGGAAAACCCCTTCAAAGCTACGGGCACTGGTGCGGTCGCAGTGCTCGCCAAAATACTGGATGGTGGCCTCCTCGCCGTAGGCTCCGGGCTTGCCCTGGAAGATGACCCGGTCGGTCTCCGGCCGCCAGCCCACCGTGTTCACCGCCTCGTGATACTCCTTGTAAGAGCGCTCCTTGGCAGGGTTCCAGCCCCCCAGCAGCTTGGTCTGGATCATCCGGCTTTGGGCCATGATCTGCTCGTACAGGGCGACGACGTAGGGCCGCAGGGTTTTGTCTTCCACCAGGGCGGCCTTGGCGGTCAGCACCTCCTGTTCCCGCCCGGGGTCCAGAATGGCCTTGTCATGTTTCAGCTTATATTCCCCCACCTGTCGGCTGACCCGCATCCGCTGTTCGTACAGCGGTACGATTTGCCGGTCGATGGTGTCTATCTCTTTCCGCAGTTCGTCCAATTCTGACATGGGGGCTTCCTCCTTGTTCAAATTCCCAGCAGTTCACAGGTGGCCAGCGCCGCCGCCGCCTCGATCACCGGCACCGCCCGGTGGCAGATACAGGGGTCGTGCCGCCCCTCGATGGTCAGCCTGGCGTTCTCCATCTTCTCCAGGTCAACAGTGTCCTGCTCCTGGGCGATGGAGGGGGTGGGCCGGATGGCCACGGAGAACACCACCGGCATACCGTTGGTGATGCCGCCGTTGACGCCGCCGTTCACATTCCCCAGGGTGTAAATGTTGCCCCGGGCGATGCGGATCGGGTCGTTGCACTCGCTGCCCCGCATGGAGGCCATGCCGAAGCCTGCACCAAAGGCGACGCCCTTTACCGCAGGGACGGCGAACAGGTGTTGGGCGAAGATGCCCTCCACGTTCTCCCCATAGTCCGGGGACCCCACTCCGGGGGGCAGGCCCAGCACGGCGCACTCAATGATGCCGCCCACGCTGTCCCGCTCCGACCTGGCCTGTAAAATCGCCTGCTGCATAGCCTCCCCCCTGCTGTCGTCCAACACGGGGAAGGGCTTCTCCGCCACCTGACGGAGCAGCTCCTTGCTCAGCGGTTCCCCGGCGTTTTCCAGGGGCAGGTCCTCCACGTCGGCAATGGAGCGGATGTGTGCGCCGATGGCGATGCCCTCCTGGGCCAGAATCTGTTTGGCCACCGCCCCGGCAAAGACCAGGGGGGCTGTCAGCCGGCCGGAGAAGTGGCCGCCGCCCCGGTAGTCGTTGCAGCCGTCATAGCGCAGGAAGCCGGTGTAGTCGGCATGGCCGGGCCGGGGCAGGTAGCGCAGCTTGCTGTAATCTTTGGAGCGCTGGTCCGTGTTCCGGATAACGGCACAGAGGGGGGTGCCGGTGGTCTGCCCCTCAAACATTCCGGAGAGAATTTCCGGCACGTCCGCCTCCTTCCGGGCCGTGGACAGGGGGCTGTTCCCCGGGGCCCGGCGGGACAGCTCAAAGGCGATCTCCTCCATGTCCAGTTCAATCCCCGCCGGAACGCCGGACAGCGTCACGCCGATGGCCGGGCCGTGGCTCTCGCCAAATATGGTGTGTTTCATGATGGTTCCCCCAGTTTTCCGCCGATGACGGCGATAAAAGTATCATTCATGTGATCATCGTCGATTGCTATGCCGGATATTCAAGCGGCCTGGCTGAGCTTGCAATTTAGCAGCAGATGCAGCCTTGCCCTCATATCTCAACCGAAAGAAACTGAATCAATCCGTTTTTGATACAAATCTCATATCCGAGTTTCTTCTCACCAACAGAGTCGAAGGAGACAACGATAATGCTGCCTGCAATGCCAATTACTGTGCCTTCACCATAGATTTTATGGTTCAGCTGCTTACCCACAATCTGGGGCGGAACAGCGGACTCTGGCACAGCAGGGGCTGCAGCCAGTGTCGGCAAAGCGGGCTTTTCTACTACCTTCCTACCGGTTTTTTTCCGCTCCGCAAGCAGTTTCATGTACTCCGCATCGACATTTTTCCCGTGCGCCTTATAATCGTCCATGTCTTTGAATACAAACATGCTGGGCTTTTTGACATCGTTATCGGGCACAGGACGGATGGGAAACATCCATACCTTGCGGTCAATTCCATCTTCCCCAGGTTGGATGTCGATATAGGGCTGATCCACAAGTTCCATTCTGCCGCAGTATACGTACTCTCCCGCATCCATTACCTCAAAAAGATGAACGTCAACACCGTTCCTGCCACAGGATGCCAATGTTGCGTTCTGTGCCCAGTGAATGTCCTGATCGCCATTTTTGCCCATACCAGTGTAATGAAGAACCCCGCCAATCCACTTATCATGGTAAAGTCCCTTTGTGTAATCTGAAATAATCACCAGTGTATTCGTCGTTTTGGAACGGCGCATGCCGCCCATATTTCCACATTTGAAGATTTCAACAATATCGTTGTTTTTCAGGATTTGACCAATCGCTAAACCAGGCTCAAACATAGTAACACCACATGATCCTTCCTGCTTTTTATATGAACCAGGCGTTTCCTCCCTGTTACAGTTGATCCAGTCATTTTGAAGCAGTCTAAAATCTCTGGCGAACGTTACCGCCCAGCCTTTTGTAGTCCTCCCAGAAGTTGGGATAGGACTTGGCCACGCATTCCGCTCCGCAGACGGTGACGGCGTCCAGGCAGCGGGTGGCGGCCACCCCCAGCATCATGGCAATGCGGTGGTCATTGTGGCTGTCCGTCACGCCGCCGTACAGGTAGCTTCGGCCCAGAATCGTCAGGCTGTCCGGATTCTGGGTCACATGGCCGCCCAGATTGTTCAGCTCGATGGTGACGGTGTCCAGCCGGTCACTCTCCTTCATCCGGAGCCGGGCCGCCCCTACGATATGGGTCACTTCCCCGTCCCGGAGGGCAGCACGCAGGGCCAGAGGGGGCACCAGGTCGGGGCACTGGCTGACATCCAGCGTCACCTCTCCCGGCTCCTCCAGCCGGCGCACATAATCCAGAATCACCCGGTCGCCCTGGGTGGAACCGGGATTCAGTCCTTCCAGCCGGATGGATGACCCCAGGCTGTTCGCCACCAGGAAGTTGGCGGCCTGGGAGTAGTCGCTCTCCACTGCGCAGTCTCGTGGGGTATACCGTTGACCGCCCGGGATATGCCAGCCCGCCGCCGTCCGCTGCACCGTCACGCCGAACCGGGCCAGGGCGTCCAGTGTCATGTCCACATAACCGCCGGATTCCAGCCCGGTGGTCAGCGCCAGCTCACTGTCCCCGTCCAGCAGGGGCAGGGCGTAGAGCAGCCCTGTGATGAACTGGCTGGACACGTTCCCCGGCAGGCGGTACAGGCCGGGGGTCAGGGTCCCCTCCACGGTGATGCAGTCCGGGCCGCGCTCATAACGGATGCCCTTTTCCTGAAACAGCACCTCATAGGGCTCCATGGGCCGCGCCAGCAGACGCCCGCGGCCGAAGAACTGCCCGCCGCCGGTGATGGCCAGCGCCACCGGAATCAGGAACCGCAGGGTGGACCCGGATTCTCCGCAGTCCAGTTTTGGCAGCGTCTCCACGCCGTGGGGCGCGACGCCCTGAATCTCCCCGCTGTCCCGGTCATATTCCGCCCCCAGGGCCGCCATGCAGCCCAGGGTGGCCTGGATGTCCTCGCTGGCGGCCAGATTGGTCAGATGACTGACCCCCTGGGCCAGGGATGCGGCGATGATCAGCCGATGGGCCTGGCTCTTGGAGGGCGGCGGAGTCAGCGTGCCGGTGAGCTTGCCCGGCTCCAGATACAAATTCATGCTTCCACCTCGATCAGGTCAAACAGAGCGGACTTTTCCAGCTTCACCGCCTGAGCCTTGCCCAGCTCCGGCAGGACGATGAGGCGGATGCTGTCTCCCTGCCCCTTCTTGTCCAGGCCAATGGCGGCCTTGTAGTCCTCCATCGTGCAGGCGATGCGGTCAGGGAGGCCAAACTTCCGCACGATTTGGGTGATTTGGCCGGGAACCTCTGCCGGGGTATAGCCAAGCTTCACCCCCAGCTCCGCCGCCCGGCACATGCCGGCGGCCACCGCCTGGCCGTGGGTGTAGGTTTCGTAGTGATACGCCTTCTCATAGGCGTGGCCCAGGGTGTGGCCGAAGTTCAGGATCATCCGCAGCCCCTTGTCCAGTTCGTCCTGCACCACGCACTCGGCCTTGATGGCGCAGCAGGTGCGCAGGACGGCTTCGATCTGCGCCATGACCCCCGCCCGGCTGCCCATGGCGTCCAGGGCGTGGAAGAAGTCCGCCTGATAGATGCAGCCGTACTTGATGACCTCCGCCATGCCGTCGGAGAAGATGCGGTCAGAGAGGGTGTCCAGCACGTCCGGGTCCATCAGCACCAGACGGGGCTGCCAGAAGGCACCCGCCAGGTTCTTGCCTGCCTCCAGGTCGATGGCCACCTTGCCGCCTACGGAGGAGTCCACCTGGGCCAGCAGAGTGGTGGGGATTTGGACGAAGTCCACCCCCCGCAGGATGCTGGCGGCGGCAAAGCCCGCCAGGTCGCCTACCACGCCGCCCCCCAGGGCCACCACGCAGTCGGTGCGGGTCAGGCCGAAGGCCATGAACTCCTCCCACAGCCAGGACAGCATCCCGGCGCTCTTGGAGGTCTCCCCTGCCGGAACGGTCAGCACCTTCACGGTGAAGCCTGCGTCGGTGAGGCTCTTTTCCACCCGGTCCGCATACAGCGGCCCCACGTTGGAGTCAGTGACCACGGCGGCCCGGCCACGGCGAAGCAGCGCCGTGCGCATCCGCTTCCCCGCCTGATCCAAAATGCCCCGCTCAATCAAAATCTCGTATTCTTTTCCAGGCAAGTTCACAAAAACCCGTTCCATCGGCCCGTTCCTCCCATGCGCCAAGTATAGCAATCGCTCCTTTTATTTTACAACGGTCTTCCCCATCAGGTCAACCATTTTTTCCACTTTCCCCATCAGGTCGCCGAACTGGGGCGGGGTCAGGGACTGCTGACCGTCGCACAGGGCGTGGGCGGGGTCGTTGTGTACCTCGATGATCAGGCCGTCGGCCCCCGCCGCCACGCCGGACAGGGCCAGCGGCTCCACCAGCCAGCTGTAGCCGCCGGAGTGGGAGGGGTCGATGATGATGGGCAGATGGCACATCCGCTTGATGGAGGGAACGGCGGACACGTCCAAGGTGTTCCGGGTGTACTTCTCAAAGGTGCGAATGCCCCGCTCACAGAGGATGACGTTCTCGTTGCCCTCGCTCATGATATACTCGGCGGACATAATCCACTCCTCGTAGGTGTTGGCCAGGCCGCGCTTCAGGAGGACGGGCTTGGACATCTTGCCCACCTCCTTCAGCAGCTCAAAATTCTGCATATTCCGCGCGCCCACCTGCACAAGGTCCACCTTCTGCTCGAACAGGTCGCAGTACCGGGGGCCATGATCTCCGTCACGATGGGGAGGCCCGTCTCTGCCTTGGCCGCCAGCAGCAGGTCAAGGCCCTCGGTGCCCAGCCCCTGGAAGGAATAGGGGCTGGTGCGGGGCTTGAAGGCGCCGCCCCGGAGCATGGTGGCCCCCTGCTCCTGCACCCGTTTGGCCACCTCGATGATCTGCTCCTCGCTCTCCACCGAGCAGGGGCCTGCGATGACCGTGAAGTTGTTGCCGCCCACGGGGACGCCGTCCACGTCCACCACCGTGTCCTCCGGGTGGAACTTTCGGTTGGCCTTTTTGTACGGCTCGCTGATGCGGGTGACCCGCTCTACGCACTCATTTAAAAGGATTTTGTCCGCGTCCACCTTGGTGGTGTCCCCCACCAGGCCCAGAATGGAGCAGTCCACGCCGTTGGTGACCCCAACCCGCAGATCCATTGCCTCGAATTTGGCCACCAGCTTTCGGATTTCGTTCTGACTGGTGCCCGGTTTTAAAATGACTACCATAATGAAGTTCTCCTTTTCTCATAAATTGGCAAAAAGAAAGGGCCCATTGTCCCGTGACAATGAGCCTGATACGACTGGTTCTCAAAATGCCTTGCGTACTACCCCGTCACAGGGCGCACACCAATGCCCGCTCTTGTCCCGCAGCTATCCAATTTTTCCCACGCAAAATAGCCGGAACCAATAAATCGGGTCCAGCTCTCAGTAAAGGAGTAATAGGATGTACGGACAGCGTTGTTCATTTTCGTGCCTCGTTTCGACCAGTTGAGTTGATTATAGCACAGTTCCCGGAAAATGCAAGGGGAATTTCAAAATTACGGTGAACTTTCCCTGATGCCTGTGGAAAGACCTGCCCCATTCTGGACACAGGAACAAGCACCGCCCCTCCCTTCTGCAGAAAAATGAAACTACGTGAAAATCAAATTAAATTTTTAAAGGAATCTATCATCTTATTTTAAGCAACTCATCCTCTCGCGGGGAGCGACGACGCTGACCACCGCCGTTGATCCGCTGGCGAAATTTCAATCCACGCTCCCATCGCGGGGAACGACGAGCTTCGCCGTTGCGCGGGTCCTGAAGGGGGGGTATTTCAATCCACGCTCCCCTCGCGGGGAGCGACATGTTATGATATGACCATGCAAGGGGGGACACAAATTTCAATCCACGCTCCCCTCGCGGGGAGCGACCGCCGCTGGCGCAACCATGCCCTTTTCCGGGCAATAAATTTCAATCCACGCTCCCCTCGCGGGGAGCGACGGAAGCTCCGTACTTTGATGTTACGGCGCTGGAAATTTCAATCCACGCTCCCCTCGCGGGGAGCGACATCATCCTCACGCCGGAGGAACCACAATTATAGTATTTCAATCCACGCTCCCCTCGCGGGGAGCGACATCGTTGGCTTCATAGTAAAATTCTTCCAGCTCTATTTCAATCCACGCTCCCCTCGCGGGGAGCGACCTTGTGCATCCGACACAAAAGCCAATTCCTCTGCTGATTTCAATCCACGCTCCCCTCGCGGGGAGCGACCGGCTCTGCTCCTCCTTGAGCTGCTGGCAGAGCTATTTCAATCCACGCTCCCCTCGCGGGGAGCGACGCTCCATCTCCGCCCGGGCGGTGGAGGATCTGGAATTTCAATCCACGCTCCCCTCGCGGGGAGCGACGCTCCATCTCCGCCCGGGCGGTGGAGGATCTGGAATTTCAATCCACGCTCCCCTCGCGGGGAGCGACGTTACCGGAAGCATTTTTGCATGGCAAGAGCTTGCATTTCAATCCACGCTCCCCTCGCGGGGAGCGACGGCGCTTGATACAATTCATGAGGCGGAGGAAGATATTTCAATCCACGCTCCCCTCGCGGGGAGCGACTCTTGCCACGAGGGTGGACTGTTGGAACACAGCCTATTTCAATCCACGCTCCCCTCGCGGGGAGCGACGCAGGACTTGCGGCTGTTCTTTCTGTTGATACAAAATATATTTCAATCCACGCTCCCCTCGCGGGGAGCGACAATAGAAAAATGACTTGCACACATTATTTTAAGACATTTCAATCCACGCTCCCCTCGCGGGGAGCGACGAGCGCGTCGCTCTTTTTGGTGGTATGCT
The DNA here is from genome assembly GCA_021202775.1 of Clostridiales bacterium. Classification (GTDB taxonomy): domain Bacteria; phylum Bacillota; class Clostridia; order Oscillospirales; family Oscillospiraceae; genus Onthomonas. The sequence continues at coordinate 23,422 of JAJQCJ010000044.1, forward strand.
TGACGATTTCAATCCACGCTCCCCTCGCGGGGAGCGACCCTCCACCAATGCGTCGCGCAATTCCTTTTTACGGATTTCAATCCACGCTCCCCTCGCGGGGAGCGACGGATGGAGTCGGAAATGCCCTGCACAAAGCTGGTATTTCAATCCACGCTCCCCTCGCGGGGAGCGACACCCTCTACCCGTCCTACCACAAAAGCGACACGCCGATTTCAATCCACGCTCCCCTCGCGGGGAGCGACCTGGACAGGAGGAACCAGCCGTGAAGCTATCCAAAATTTCAATCCACGCTCCCCTCGCGGGGAGCGACCGAAGGCGAAGGCCAGGGCCACGAGCTGATCACTATTTCAATCCACGCTCCCCTCGCGGGGAGCGACCCCTGGCCGCCGTCCGTCCAAAATTTCCGTGGGGAATTTCAATCCACGCTCCCCTCGCGGGGAGCGACTATCACCAACGGGGAGGACATTGTTTCCGTCTCTATTTCAATCCACGCTCCCCTCGCGGGGAGCGACCTTTTGCAATGTCATCTTCCTTAACGCAGGCATATTTCAATCCACGCTCCCCTCGCGGGGAGCGACCCTTTCTTAATTAGAAAATATCGGCATCTTCCAGTATTTCAATCCACGCTCCCCTCGCGGGGAGCGACTTAAATGCGTTTTAAGCGGATTTTAGCTTTAGGTATATTTCAATCCACGCTCCCCTCGCGGGGAGCGACCAGCAACCGATGTCTTGCCAAGGCATATTGTCCGTTATTTCAATCCACGCTCCCCTCGCGGGGAGCGACAGGAGGCCGTACACAACAGGCGTTCCAGAGCTTGATATTTCAATCCACGCTCCCCTCGCGGGGAGCGACGGCATGACAACATCAACAATACTGTTGTTTATTCAATTTCAATCCACGCTCCCCTCGCGGGGAGCGACGCGGAAGCCACAACCACTTCTGACCTCGGATAGAATTTCAATCCACGCTCCCCTCGCGGGGAGCGACCAAACCGTTTGTAGGTACACTCACTATCTGGGGTATTTCAATCCACGCTCCCCTCGCGGGGAGCGACAATCCTCATACGGTATCGCCATATAGTTGCAGCATTTCAATCCACGCTCCCCTCGCGGGGAGCGACAATGGGATTTTCTTCGCCAAATGCCTGGTCAATGATTTCAATCCACGCTCCCCTCGCGGGGAGCGACGGGTTATCTTGGCGCGGATGGCACAAAAACGACATTTCAATCCACGCTCCCCTCGCGGGGAGCGACATAAACGCACCTTTTCCATATAGATGCGTTCCTCATTTCAATCCACGCTCCCCTCGCGGGGAGCGACCACTTATTAAGTTCTGCTTCAATCTGCTCAATCCACATTTCAATCCACGCTCCCCTCGCGGGGAGCGACGATTTCTTCGCCCTTTTCTTTGTCGTTCACGGAATTTCAATCCACGCTCCCCTCGCGGGGAGCGACGTTGTTGAAATTTTTGCTTCAATGGTCAAGGGCATTTCAATCCACGCTCCCCTCGCGGGGAGCGACACGGCACCAGAGGGCTGTCTAGTTGTAAAACCGTAATCTCAATCCACGCTCCCCTCGCGGGGAGCGACGGTACGTCTATCAGGTAATCGGTCGGCACCTCAGATTTCAATCCACGCTCCCCTCGCGGGGAGCGACTAGGACAGCGTATTGCAATGCACTGTTCGCAGCGAATTTCAATCCACGCTCCCCTCGCGGGGAGCGACGCAAGCTGCTGCGGAAATGGGCGGGGGGAGCGCTATTTCAATCCACGCTCCCCTCGCGGGGAGCGACGCTTCTTCTGGAACGTGTCTATCCCTCATTGTGTTATTTCAATCCACGCTCCCCTCGCGGGGAGCGACGGGCGGAGCTTGCCCAGGTCAGCGCCCAAATCAAATTTCAATCCACGCTCCCCTCGCGGGGAGCGACTGCGGCCTGGACTTCTCAAAGGCGGTGGTCATTATTTCAATCCACGCTCCCCTCGCGGGGAGCGACGCACCTTGCAGTATTTTGAGCAGTATCTTTGATGCTATTTCAATCCACGCTCCCCTCGCGGGGAGCGAC
>JAJQCJ010000044.1:25583-40034 GCA_021202775.1 Clostridiales bacterium
ATTTCAATCCACGCTCCCCTCGCGGGGAGCGACAGCAAAAATGCACAAAAAAGCGTATACTTCGCTGTTCATTTTTGCGATAAATGATGAGTCAAACGGCAAATACACAGCCAATATCAGAGAAAACGTTCCCGGACTGGCACGGTTTGACCGTTCGGCCCACGCGAACAGGGCAGGGGTTTCATGCCCGCTTGCCGTTCGCGCCCGGGGGTCAGAGAATCAGCGGCCCTGCGGCATCATAGCCGCCCTTGGCCCCAAAATGCTCGATCCGATTATGGTAGTTGTTTCCAAGGTTGTAAAACCGCAGGCTGTCCCGCTCTGCATCTATCATATCACAGAGTTTTGCTTTCAGCAAGCGGTACTGCGCGGCGTCCAGCGAGCACTCAAACACAGAATTTTGCACCCGCTGACCATAGTTTACGCACTGTTTGGCCAGTTTGCGCAGACGGCGCTGACCGGCGGCGTCCTCGGTATTGACATCATAGGCAATGACAACAAGCATAGCGGCCCTCACTTCCATAAAAACGGCGGATAGCCGTCCAAATCGTCCCGGAGGTACCGGGCCAGCAGCAGCGCCTGCACATAGGGAACCAGTCCCCAGGGTATTTTTTCCTTCAGGAACGGGTGGGTGATGACTGCCTGTTTCCGCTCCTGCCAGGCCCGCTGAACCTTCTTGCGGCCCTCGGCGGACAGGAAAACTGCGCCGTTTTCCTGCTCCTCAAAGTCTTTCCCGGAGAGTTCCTGGTTGTTGATTAGAGTCAGCGCGAAACGATCCGCCATACAGGGCCGCAGTTCCTCCAGCAGGTCCTGTGCCAGAGAGGTTCGCCCCGGGCGATCCCGATGGAGGAAACCCACATAGGCATCCAGCCCCACCATTTCCAGCGCGGAGGAGCACTCGTTGCCCAGCATGGTGTAGACGAAGGACAGCAGGGCGTTGACCCGATCCAGAGGTGGGCGGCGGCTCCGCCCGTGGAAGAAAAACACGTCCTTACTGCGCAAAATCATGTCATCAAACAGGCCAAAATACGCAGTGGCGCCAGCTCCCTCCAACCCCCGCAGGGCATCCAGAGAGGTCTCCTCCAGCACCTGGGGCAGCATCCCCCGGAGCTGATCGGATACCGCTTGGAATCGTGGAACGTCAATCCGGGGGCTATGGTCCCGACGGGCACGGTCAAGCACCTGTCGGGCATTGCTCAGCTTGCCGAAGATCATATTCCGGGCAATGCGGCAGCTTTGCAGCGGATCGTCCGCCGCCCGGTATTGGGTGCGTCGGAGCAGCACGTTGCCCTGGCTCATGCCGCAGGTCCGGGCCAGAAAACGCCCCCTGGGGGTCAGAAAGACCAAGTTGACGTTTTCTCTGGCGCATTTGCCCATCAGGGCGGGGGATGCTCCGGGATAGGTGAACAGGAAGATGCCTTCCAGAATGTGCAGGGGAAACCGCCCCAGGGTCTCCGCTCCCCGGCGAATCACCACGTTTTCCCCGTCCAGCGTGGCGTAGGCGTCCTCTATGGTGACAAACAGGGTATTCAGCAGATGCCTCACGGTTCGTTCAGCTCCCCTCTCAGATAATCCGCCACGCTGGGAGATTTGGACAGCCGGGGCAGGCACAAATCTTTCAGCGAACAGGCATTGCACCCCTTTGTGGGCTTGCTTTTGGGGGTGTATCCCCGCTGAAACAGCCGGTGCATTTCCTGAGCAGCGTCCTCCACCAGCGTCCGCAGCTCAGGGGTGAAGGCTACCTCCTGCCGCCGCCGTGGCTGGCCGTAGAACAACGCACCTTGCGGAATCGTGCAGCACAGCATTTCCTCCAGACACATGGCCTGGGCGCAGAGCTGTGCCTCATCGCAGGCAGTGGGCTTCGCCCGGCCCCGCTTGTACTCCACCGGGTAGGGAATCCACAGCCCTTTGATATCCGCCAACGGAACCCCTTCTGTTGAACGCCGGAACTCCACCACGTCGCATTCCCCGGAGAGACCCAGCCGGGACGAGTGAACCCGCATGGCCCGCACCGTCAGCAGATCGCCCCGGAGGGTGCGCTGCTCAGCGTCGTGGGCGTTCTTGTGAAGCAGCTCCCCCTCGGTGGTGCGGAGGTTTTCCGCCCACTGCTGCTCCAGGTGAATCAGCGCCCACTGGCGGCGGCAAAAGACGAAGTGCTGGATGCCGGAGAGCTGTAGGTAATCCTCCTCCCGCATGGTGTCAGGCCAGCTCCATACAGGTCACCCCGGCAGGCAGGGCGGCGGCGTCCACCGTAACAGTGTAATCCCCATAAGCCCGGGCGGGGGCATCCGGGTTTTTGCGGGAGACCTGAATGGTGTCAAACAGCTTATAGGCGGGGGCGCAGCCCAGCTCGGTGTCATGCCTGAATACGATCAGCTTGCGGACGGCCATTTTGCCCCGGGCGGCGGAGTGATCCGTCTCAAACATATTCAGGATCGCTTCCCACAGCAGGGACAGATCTTCTTCCGAGAAGCCGGTAGTCTTGCGGGCCAGGTTGGCGGAGATGTACCCCTCCGCCCGGTAGAGGGCATAGGGTACGATGTACTTCCGGCCCATCTCGGTTCCCTTCCGCTCGGCGTCAGCTTCAGTGGTGATGGCCACACGGGTGATGGTTACTTCCTGGGGCACGATGGGGTCCACCGAACGGGCAAAGCTCAGCTGCACCGGGCCCCGCACCTGGCCGCAATTCAGGTTGCCCTTAACGAAGGTGGTCATGACAGCCCCGAAGGTGCGGATATCATAGAAATTCTGGCACATGAAATCCCGGACCTTCACATCCAGGGAGGGGTCATTCTTTTTGGCGGCTTTCAGGCCCTTTTCGTCCACGCCTTTATAGCCCAGCTTGTCCAGGGCTTCGGCATCGCTGCGGTTCAGGGGAATGCTGTCCTTGATGTAAATGCGGTAGCCTGCGGCGTCCTCTTTTGCCGTTTCCACATAGTTGCGGATTTTCCGCTTCAGACACACATCGGTCACCAAGCCGTAGCCGGTCTCCGGGTCCACCCGGGGCATATTGCCCGCATCGGGGTCGCCGTTGGGATTGCCGTTCTCTACATCGAACAGGATGACGAATTCATAGCGGTTTTTAATGGGTTCAGACATTTTACTTTTCCTCCTTTTTCTGATAACGAGCCTGATTCTCAAAGTAGTAGCCCAGCTGGAAGGACCCCTGCTGCTGCAAGTTCAGTCGGGTGGGGTATGCGTCTCCAACAATGGTGGAAAGGGATTGCAGCTTCTTCTCCAGGTTGATTGCCATGCCCTTGTTGTCCCGGCCCAGCACCCGCTGATGCTTGGCCGCCAGATTGCCCAGCAGGGGGAACACCGTGGCGGGGGTGGCGGAAGCGGCATTAAAATACTTATCCTTGATGGTGGCGTTGATGTTGGGATTGGCCGCCTGCTGAATCTGCTCATAGATTGAGAACATCCGGCCCAGGGTATAGGCGACGTTGGTGCTGTTTTCGTTCAGTTCCATCTGTAAAATCTCCTTTGGACAGTCGGGGTGGGGATTACGTAAGCGCAGGTAATATGCCTTAATGATAGCTGCGCGGCCCCGGGTGACCTCCCGCTCCGCCCGGATGCGCAGCTCCGCGCCGTTCAGGAGTGTGGCAGGATAAGGCGTGCCGCTGAGAATTGCCCGGAGGACATCGCCGGCCAGCTGAGGGGCAGCGGCTTTGGTTCGGCTGTTCTGGTTCACCGTTTCGTTGAGCAGCTGCCACAGGGGAATGTTTTCCCGGGTGTCATAGGAGGGGCGAATGATGGCGGTGTCCTGATAGTGCCGTTCCAGATTTTGCATGAAATTGCCGAAGCTGTCCCGGAGGAAGAACCGCACCGACAGCCGGGCTGCATTGGGGGCAAGGCCCAGGAAGTAGAAATGCTCCTCCGGGGAGAGGGTCATGTCATCCCAGGAGATAGGTTCCCCTCTGGCCAGCTTGTGCAGGGCGGCGGACAGGTCGCGGTCGTCGATGCCAGGCGCTGCCCCAAAAAGTCCCATCATGCCGACAGACTGATAGGCCGGTTCCCCGTGCTGTGCCCAGCAGACCACGGTGGTGTCCCCGATCATCTGACAGTGCTGGCTGTCCGCCAGCAGGGCGTTCAGGGCAGTGGTGTAGGCAAAGGCGGCGTATTCGCCCACAGGGGCATTGCCGCCTTGGGTGTGGCCGTAGGATTCAAAGGCCGGAGCGTTGAAGGAAACCAGAGAGGCTCCCATGGTGCTGGCTCCCCGTACCCCTTTAATGGATGGATGGAGCTTGGCAATGGGGCTAATCTCACCGGTGACCAGACACTGGCCGGTTTTGGCGTCCTCCGCCCCGGCACTGTAGTGCATCTGCCAGGCCCGGCAAATAGCGGGGTCTTTGGTCACCGGCTCCATGCCAAAACAGAAAATCAGGTTTGCCCCGCCGGTGAGCTCCTTCCAGAGCGGTGACAGCAGCGGATGGTCGGTGGCCTGTTCCGGCTGCCAGCGATCAAAGAAAGCCAGGATCGCTCTGGCCGCCGGAGTATCCACACCGGTCAGCAGACGCTGATGCAGCTCTTTACAGGCCAGGAAGCATTCTGCGGAACGCTTCGGTTTTTCTTTTCCGTCTGCCCCCAGCAGGTAAGAACTGGTATCGCATAGAAAGTTTGCAGCAATTCCCACGGTGCGCTTCACATGGGCAGGAACACGCATCAATCGGTTGGTCAGCAACTTTTCCTTCTTGCCCTGCTGCACCGTCCGCTGATAGGGAATCACCTGCACCAGCGTTCCGTCTCCGGCCAGTTCCAGGCCAAAGCTCACCTTGGCGGCGTCATCCCAGCCGGGCGGGGAAATCTCGCCCCGTTCCAGCAGGGCGTTATAGTATTCGGTCAGCGCCTGCAAGATCATGAGACCACCTCGCAATCCCGCAAGTCCAGCACCCCGTTTTCCAGCTTCGCCCGGAAGAACCGGGGGCGAATGTCCTGGGGATCGGAATAGTCCATGGAGTGGAGCATATAGCCCAGGTCCTGGGTGACGGGCTCGGTGGGAATTTCTCCGCCGGGCCACTCCCGGCAGCAGGCTGGAAACTCACGGCAGCCCAGATAGGGCGTGCTGTAGTTCTGCCCCCTGGCCAGCCGCCGCCGAGTCATCTCCTGGAATTTTCCTGGGTTATCCCCGGGGGCGGCCTTCTCCGTCATGTCAAAGTGGGCCTCGATGACATAATGGACATCCTGTAAAATCAGGGCGGCACGCTGCTGAATGTCCTGAGGGGTGTAGATGGCGAGCTCTGCCTTGCCCCCCTTCATGACGGATAAAACATTGCTCCCCACGACCACGGACTTCACCTCGTTCCGCCGGACATTGGTGAACCGGATGGGGGAAAGCAGATAAATGCGGTCGATTACCCAGGTCATACCGGGGTGCCAGAAAATGCTTTCGATCAGGCCCTTAGCCGCGCTGGGGGTGATGATGTCATACGACACCCTTTCCGTTTTCATCTCCGGGCGCGAGAAGCAGGCGTAAGAGCCCCAGACTTCGATTTTGATGGACAATCGCGTTCACTCCTTTCTTGTATAGATGGGATTTCACAGTTTTATCGCTCCTTCTTCATTTGTAGGATAGTGAAAATATATCACAGAAGATTTTGCTTGTCAAGAGGGAAAGAGAAGGCTATAATGAAAAAAGTCAGCGGAAGCTGTGGATTGAAATATTTGCAGGATGGTGATCTCCATCCAGTCGCACGGTGGGGCGCCCCACCGTGCGACTACTTTTTGCTAACGGAACGTGCGCCATAGCATCTTACAGAAACAATCCCTGTCCGCCTTGCGCATCGGATTTCAGCCCGGTCTCCTGGTCATACCAGGTGAGGGAGGTCAGCACAGCAGAGCGTTCATCCACGGGGTTTAGTGCCCCTGCATTGTAAAGCGCCTGATATTGCTCCGGATAGACCTCTACACCATAAGGTCCCAGCTTCCGGTAGAGGGTCCGACTTTTTTGGCTGGACTGGAGTTGTTCGCAGAGGGCCTCGCCCTCATCGATAGGGACGTAAATCGTTTTGGTCGGATTCTCAATCAAGGCAAATTCCTTCGCTACTGCAGCAAAGGGAAATTGTACGCTCTGCCGATAGTCAAAAGCATCCACAATATTCTTTTGATCCAGTGCCTCCTGGCCCTTGATCCCATACAGGGTTTTGAAATAATAGGCAATGGCCTCCGGCAGATCCAGCTCCCCCTGCTCCCGTTGGGCCGCCCGCAGGGCGGCGATTTGCGGCTGCAACATCTGCGGGGCCGGGCTGTCCTCCAGTGTAAACAGATATACGGGGCATCGAGCAGCATCCGGCTCCCTGCCCTCCCGATTGCACCGCCCGGCGGTTTGCAAAAGGGAGTCCAATCCGGCTTCCTCCCGGCAGGCGACCGGGAAATCCACGTCCACGCCCGCCTCGATCAGCGAAGTGGACACCACCCGACAGGGCAGCCCCTCCCTGAGCCGATGGCGAATCTCAGCCAGCTTGGCTCGGCGATCTGCGGCGCACAGCAGCGTTGTCAGGCAGAAGCTCCCTCCATCCTTGGGCAAAGCTGCATAGAGCTGTTGGGCCGTCTTGCGGCGGTTCACCACGCAGAGCACCTGCTGGTGGTCCCCCAGGCGGAGGGTCAGCGCCTCCAGGCTGAGGCTGCCCAGATCCTCCACATGATTCCGCCGAAGGGCCAGGTAGAGCGCCGCTCCGCCGGGGCAAATTTCCTTCAGTTCCAGCTTGGGCGCCAGCTCCCCAAACAGCGGCCCCAGGGCAGGCTGGGTGGCGGTACACAGCACTGCGGTGGCGCCGTAATGCTCCACCAACTGGGCAATGGCAGCGCAGCAGGGCCGGAGGTAAGGCACCGGAAGGGTCTGGGCCTCGTCAAAAATAATGACGCTGCCCGCCAAATTGTGAAGTTTCCGGCAGCAGGAACTGCGGTTGGCGTAGAGGGATTCAAAAAACTGTACGGCGGTGGTGACCACCAGTGGTGCGTCCCAGTTCTCGGACGCCAGCAGCTGACGGTATTCCTCCGAGGTCAAATCTTCCGGCGCTTTCTGACGGAAAGCCGCCTCGCCGTAATGGGCCAGGACAGCTTCCTCCCCCAAAATCCCCCGAAACACGTCCACAGTCTGGTCAATGATGGATGTGTACGGAATGACATAGATGATCCGGTTCATCCCCTGCGCTGCGGCGTGGTGGAGGGCAAAGGCCAGAGATGCAGTCGTTTTTCCGCCGCCGGTAGGGACGGTTAGGGTGTAAAGCCATCGGGGCCATTGGGCGCCGTGGTCGATGCAGGTGCGGAGAATCTCGTTGCGGAGGCGATTCAGCTCGTTGGCGGATTTATCCTCCAGCCAGCTGTCCGTTTTGGCAGAGAGCCTGTCCAGCAGCACAGACAGTGGAACATCGTTTCCGCGGGGCTTGGCTCCCTGCATAAAAGTTTCTGTGTCCAGAAAATCCGCATCCACCAGGCAGGAGTAGAGCATCCGGGTGAAAAAGCTGTCAGTAAACCCGTCCCGATTGAGGAAGGACGGCAGCGAGACCTGCGGCAGCGTCACCTCCTGCCGCCAGGCACTATAGTTCGGTACTTGTTTTTTGGATCGTCCCACCAGGGTGGCGTCATCCGCCGTATCTGTCCGGGAGCCGCCGTCCGGAAGACCGGCGTGGTGTCCTGCTATGGCGTAGGCTGCCGGGGCCAGCCCCCGGCGGAGCGCCTCCTGTGCCCCCGCAGTGGAGTGGTCGGTGCGTGGAGCGTGGTCAGGGTCACTGATCCGCCGTTGAAACGGCTTTGAGTATTTTCCGATGTCGTGGGCCAGCCCCACCCAGCGGCCCCAGTCCGCTGCGCCAAAGGCGGCGGCGAACTGCTGTGCGAGGACAGCCGTTCCTTCCAGGTGTGCTTTTACGGCCTGGATGCGGCCGTCCTCTGTCCGGTGGGCGATGTATTCGATTTTTTCCATGTCTGCCTCCTTGGTCTGTCTGATGAGATGGGGTCCGGGACCTCTCCTGAGAATGCGCAATATTGTACAAAAATATCATACGTTAACAACTTTAATTTGTCAAATATTGATTGGCGATATCTGCCCCTGATACACAAAAAATCCCCCACGCCCGACGGGAAGCACAGGCGCAGGGGAGAAAGAAGCGGCCTTCACAGGCCGCTTCTCAGCAATTGATCATCAGGGGAACAAGGGGCTTCGGTGCGACCCCATATCCCATCGCATATCCTATCGAATGAATCTGGCGCAACAGCCCCCTGTACACAGCAACTCTTACAGCACCTTGGAGAGGAAGAGCTTTGTCCGCTCCTCCTGGGGATTGGAGAAAATCTGTTCGGGAGTGCCCTGCTCCAGAATGCCGCCGCCATCCATGAAGAGGACCCGGGTGGCGACTTCCCGGGCAAAGCCCATCTCATGGGTGACCACCACCATGGTCATGCCGTCATCGGCCAGCTCCTTCATCACCTCCAGCACCTCACCCACCATCTCCGGGTCCAGGGCGGAGGTGGGCTCGTCAAAGAGCATGACCTTGGGCTTCATGGCCAAGGCGCGGACAATGGCGATCCGCTGCTTCTGGCCGCCGGAGAGCTGGGAGGGATAGGCGCCGGCCTTGTCCGCCAGACCGACCCGGCGCAGCAGAACCATAGCGTTTTCCTCCGCCTCCTGCTTACTCATCAGCTTGAGCCGCACCGGGGCCAGCGTCATATTCTTCATGACGGTGAGGTTGTTGAACAGATTGAAGTGCTGAAACACCATGCCCATCTTCTGGCGCATCTGATTGATGTTGGTTTTGGGGTCGGTCATGGACACCCCGTCAAAGATGATCTCACCGCTGGTGGGCATCTCCAACAGATTGAGACAGCGGAGGAAGGTGGATTTTCCGGAGCCAGAGGGACCGATGATGACCACCTTCTCCCCTACCTGAATATGCTCCGAAATACCATTCAGCACCTCGTTGTCACCAAAGCGCTTGTGCAAATCTTTAACGACGATCACTTTCGCGCAGCCTCCTTTCCAGTTTCCCCTGGAGCCAGGTGAGCACCATGACCATGGCCAGATAAATCAGGGCGGTGCCAATCAGCGGGAACATGGCCTCATAGGTGCGGCTGTAAATGCCCTGGGCGGCGTAGAGCAGTTCCTTGCCGCCGATGTAGGTGATGAGAGAGGTGTCCTTCAGCAGGATGATAAATTCATTGCTCAGGGCGGGGAGCACCGCTTTAAATGCCTGGGGAATGACGATATAGCGCATGGTGTCAAGGTACCCCAGGCCCAGGGAGCGGCCTGCCTCCGCCTGGCCGGGGTCCAGCGACATGAGGCCGCCCCGGATGATCTCCGACACATAGGCGCCGGAGTTGATGCCCAGCGTCAGGGCGCCTACGGCGGTGAAGTTGCGGCTGCTGGCGAAGATGACCATGCCCATGATGAGCAGCTGAACCATCATTGGCGTACCCCGAATGACCGTGGTGTAGACGGAGCAGATGGCGTTGAGCACCCCCAGCAGGGGGTTGCGGTGACCGGGCAGCTGCTGGTCGTGGGCGGTGCGGAGCATGGCCACCAGAACGCCCAGAATGATGCCGATGACCAGGGCCATGGCGGTCACCACCAAGGTGGTGCCTACGCCGCCCAGGTATTGTTTCCAACGGTCAGCCTCAATAAATGCCTGATAGAATTTGACGTAGAACTCCTGCCAGAACGTGACGTCCTCCCCGCTGGAGATCAGCGCCTTCCACTGGGTATAGTAATCCAAAAAAACAGCCCCTTTCTCTCAAATGGATAGCACAAAGAGGGCGAGATCGGTCGCCCTCTTTGTCAGACAGATGCAGTATTACTCGGCGGTGATGTACTTGTCCAAAATGGACTGAATGGTGCCGTCCTCAGTCAGCTCGGCCAGGGCCTCGTTGATTGCCTCAAGGAGGGCAGAATTGCCCTTGGCCACGCCGATGGCGTATTCCTCACTGACATACTCGGTGTCCAGGATGGTCAGACCGGCGTTGGCAGCGACAAACTCCTGAGCGGGGGCGCTGTCGATGACGACGCAGTCCACCTGTCCGTTCATCAGCGCCTGGACGGCGGTGACGCCGTTGTCATAGGCAACCACATGATCCTCGCCGTAATCATCGGTGCAGTAGATGTTGCCGGTGGTGGCCCGCTGGGTGCCGATAACGTAATCCCCCAGGGTGTCAACGGTCACTTCAGAGCCTTCGGGGACAATGACCACCTGCACGCCGGTGGCGTAGGAGTCGGAGAAGTCCATCACCAGCAGGCGATCGTCCGTGACGGAGACGCCGGCCATGACGATGTCGCTCTTGCCCTGCTGAACGGCCAACAGCGCGGAGTCAAAGTCCATGTCGTCGATCTGGAGCTCCAGGCCCAGCTTTTCCGCGATGGCGGTGGCAATCTCCACATCGATGCCCTCGAAGCCGCCGTCATCGGTGGTCATCTCATAGGGCGGGAAGGCGGCGTTGGTGCTCATGGTGAGGACTCCCTCTGTGACGGTGGTGATGGTGGCGGACGCCTCATCGTCCCCCGTCTCCCCGGCATCGTCCTCCGCTTCGGCGTTGGATTCGGACGCGGCGCTGGATTCCTCCTGGGCAAAGGTGTCAGATCCCCCTGCGGAATCGTCACCTGTAGAGGCGCTGCTGGAGCCGCAGGCCACCAGGGACAGGCACATGGACAGCGCCAGAAGCATAGCAAGCAGTTTCTTCATTCTAGTCACTCCTGAATTGAAATTTTCCCACTGACTGCCCCCACGGGCGGGCCGGAGCGCAGCAGCGGAATGTTTGGGGTTCCTGCCGGATCAAGGCAGACTGCCGATGGTTTGAACCCCTCTTTGACTGATTTATTATACAGCTTCTTTCCCGGTAATGCAAGGATTATTCACTTTTTTGCATTTAAACTCGATAAAAATTAGATATTCTGACAGATAAGCCGGAGACCCGCCGAAGAAAAACCGGTGGAACGCCCAATCAGCATGGGAATGGTTGGCTGCATCTCCGCAGGGATCACGGGCCGCATGATTGGACAATCTACACATTTCATAAATTCTTCAAATCTTATTTGTTGTTTCTGTCTGAATCGTGTGATAAAATGATAAAAATGGGTTATCGTGCTGCCGCAGTACAACGGTGCGGCGTGATCGAACCGAGACCCCGGGAGATGAGCTTTTGTCTGAGAAAAAAGAAAACGGAGCGCGTCCGGAAAAACGGGCTGTCCGCAGAAAACAGCCGCCCGCAGAGGCGGAGGCGGCCCCCGTCCGGAAGATTACCGTGGTCTGCGCCGCCCCTGACCAGGGCCTGACCGCCGGGCAAGTGCAGGAGCGGATGGAGGGCGGCTGCCGGAATGTGGAGCTGGATTCCACCTCCAAATCGCTGGGGGACATCGTCCGCTCCAACGTCTGTACCTACTTCAACCTGATTTTCTTTGTGCTGGCCATTGCGGTGTGCGCCGTCGGCGCATGGAACGAGATGACCTTCCTCATTGTGGTCATCGCCAACATCTGCATTGGCATCGTGCAGGAGTGGCGGAGCAAAAAGAAGCTGGACAGTTTAAGCCTGCTGACCAACCCGAAGGCCAACGTGGTGCGGGATGGGGAGCTGCGCACCGTCTCCGCCTATGATACGGTGCGGGACGACATCGCCATTTTCCGCGCTGGCGACCAAATCTATGCCGACGCCAAAGTGGTGGATGGGCAGTGCCTGGTGAACGAGTCGCTGCTGACCGGCGAGGCGGATGAGATCAGGAAAGAGCCGGGAGACGACCTCCTCTCCGGCTCCTACCTGGTCTCCGGAGAGTGCCGCGCACGGCTGACCGCCGTGGGCCGGGACTCCTATATGTCCAAGCTGACCCTCCAGGCGAAGCAGACCCAGCAGCAGCCCCAGTCGGAAATGATGCGCGCCCTGAACCGTCTGGTGCTGGCCATCGGCATTGTCATCATCCCGCTGGGCATTGCCATGGCCTATAAGGAGATCGCGGTGCTGGGCAACACGGTGCAGGACGGCGTGGTCTCCACTGTGGCCAGCCTGGTGGGGATGATTCCGGAGGGGCTGTATCTGCTGACCTCCCTGGCGCTGATGGCCGGCGTGCTGCGCCTGGCCCAGCGCAATACCCTGGTGCATGAGATGGGCTGCATTGAGACCCTGGCCAGGGTGGACACCCTCTGTGTGGACAAGACCGGCACCATCACCGAACCGAAGATGGTGGTAGAATACCTTGTGGCAGTGACCGCCTCCCCCCTCAGTCTGGACGAGCTGCGGAACATCCTGGCGGACTACGTCTTTGCCATGCAGAACGATAACGAGACCATGGCGGCGCTGAAACGCTACTTTGACGGCCAGCACTCCCGCCGGGTGGTCACCCAGGCCCTGCCCTTCACCTCCGCCCGGAAGTATGGCGGCGTGACCTTCGCCGGGGAGGGAACCTATCTTTTGGGCGCGCCGGAAAACCTGCTGGGCAGTCAGTACGGTCGGTACAGCGCGGAGATCGAGCGCTATTCCCGCCTGGGCTGCCGGGTGCTGCTGATGGCCCGCTGTGAGGGCAAGCTGGAAGGCGACACTCTGCCGGAGCCTGTGGAGGCGCTGGCGCTGGTGCTCCTGACCAACAAGATTCGGGACAACGCACCGGAGACCTTCCGCTACTTCCGGCAGCAGGGGGTGGCCGTCAAGGTGATCTCCGGCGACAGCCCCGTCACCGTCTCGGAGGTGGCCCTCCGGGCGGAGATTCCCAACGCCGACCAGTATGTGGACGCCCGCACCCTCCGCACCGATGAGGAGCTGGCCCAGGCGGCGGAGCGCTACACCGTCTTTGGCCGGGTGACGCCGGAGCAAAAGCGTCAGCTGGTGCGGGCCATGCACCGGGCGGGTCACACCGTGGCCATGACGGGGGACGGCGTCAACGATGTGCTGGCGCTGAAGGAGGCGGACTGCTCGGTGGCCATGGCTTCCGGCAGTCAGGTGGCCTGCCAGGTCAGCCATATCGTCCTGTTGGACTCCGACTTTTCTGCCATGCCCTCCGTAGTGGCGGAGGGACGGCGGGTCATCAACAATATCGAGCGCTCCGCCAGCCTGTACCTGGTCAAGAACATCTTTTCCCTGTGCCTGGCGGCCATCTCGCTGATTTTTACCTTCACCTACCCCTTCTCCGCTTCGCAGATGAGCCTGGTCAGCGCCATCACCATCGGCCTGCCCTCCTTCGTCATGGCGCTGGAGCCAAACAAAAAGCGGATTCAGGGCCATTTTATGCAAAACGTCATCTACCGGGCGCTGCCCTCCGCCATCAGCGATTTGGTGCTGAGCATTGGCGTGGTGCTGTTTTATATCGTCTTTGAACTGACTGCCGACGAATTGAGCACCATCTGCACCCTGGTGGTGGCAGTGGTGGGCCTGCTGATGGTCCACAGAACCTGCAAGCCCTATAACGTCCTGCGGAGGCTGCTGATGGCAGCCTGCGTGGTGGCCTTCGCCTTCTGTATCCTCTTCCTGCAGCCCATCTTCTCCCTGGACCTGGCGGCCCTGAGCCACGGGGCCTGGCTGGTGCTGGTGGTATTCGTGCTGCTGGCCTTTGAGGTGTCCCTCTCCGCCAATATTATGGTGGACGGCATCCGCAGAATGGTGCTGTGGATTTCCGATAAGGTGAAAAAGCTGGTGCAGGCGATTCTGCACCCGGAAGAGCCGGAGGACCCGGAATACACGCAGGACGGGCAATGAGCGGGGGCGCATCGATAAACGCCCGGATCGACTTCACGGCGAATCAGTCGCCAGAGCAAAACAACGCATGAGAAAAGGTCTCCTGACCGTCGCGGTCGGGAGGCCTTTTTTTGTTCTGTTTCCTGTGACGATGATATTCCACAGGAAGCATCAGGAAACCCCTACGTCACCTACAACCTGTGGTGCGGCAACTCCAACGACGTGCTGAACCGGCTGAAACAGTGCGAAGGGAATGTTCTGATGGGCCATTCAGGTACTTTTCTAACGCCGTTCCCTCCATAAATTGATCGAACGCCAAAACTGGATCGCTTATATAATAAATCCCGGTATTGTTTTTCATTGTACATAAATGATACCGCGAAAGAAAGGCTTCTGGTACACAGCTGTGTGCCAGAAGCCTTTTTCATTGTTTTGTTCGGGTGCCTCTTTTCGGGTCTGGCAGCAGTTCGAATCTGGAGGGGCCGATGGAGCCGGCAACGGAGCAATCACAAAAGTTCAGTACGCGAACATCAGTGCCAATCCCCCAAATCCTCTGCCAGAAACTCATATCTTTTGGTGCATTTCGTGCAGGTTCAAAACAGCTTTTTCCACTGAAATTCCATTTGTTTTTATGTGTGCGCTACTGCACATATTCCTTGTATCCACGGCAAAGTGCAATATCTTGTGCGTTTCACTTTGGTTACATGCTACGGGTAAACCGATTGTAGAAAGTAGACAAAGAGCAGCCTGGAAAACAACCAATAATTTGTCAAACACAAACAATGAAAATCGCTGTTTTTGTCATTCCGACGCTCT
>JAJQCJ010000006.1:0-4305 GCA_021202775.1 Clostridiales bacterium
CGGTCATCAGGCACAGGTCGGTGTACTGCTCCGCCGTCTTTTCGTTGTAGTTGCCGGTGCCCACCTGGGTGATGTACCGCACCTTGCCATGCTCCCGCCGGGTGATGAGGCAGACCTTGGAGTGAACCTTGATGCCCTCGAAGCCGTAGAGGATGGTGCAGCCCGCCTCCTCCAGCCGCTCCGCCCACTGGATGTTGTTCTGCTCGTCAAAGCGGGCCCGCAGCTCCATCAGGACGGTGACGTGCTTGCCGTTCTCCGCCGCGGCGCAGAGGTATTCCGCCAGCCTGGCCCGGGCGGCCAGCCGGTAAATGGTGATTTTGATGGACAGGACACTGGGGTCGGAGGCCGCCTCCGAGACCATCCGCAGGAAGGGTTCCATGGACTCAAAGGGGTAGAACAGCAGCACGTCCTGCCGCTCGATCTGGGGGATGATCTTCTCGTTTTTGTTCAGCATGGGGGTAAACTGCGGGGTGTAGGGCGGGTCGCAGAGGGCGGCGGCGCTCTCCTTGGGCAGCAGGCTCCCCAGCTTGAAGAGATACCCCAGGTGGATGGGGGATTTCACCCGGAACACCTGCTCCTTCGCCAGGGCCAGCCGCTGGCACAGGATGCCCGTCAGCTTGTCCCCCTGGCCGCCCTGAATCTCCAGCCGCACCGGGGCCAGACGGGTGCGCTTCTTCACCACCTTGCGCATATGCTGGCGGAAGTCCATGTCCACGTCATAGGCCTCGTCCTCCGGGGTGATGTCGGCGTTGCGGGTGACGCAGATGACCGCCCGGTCGGTGATGGTGAACTGGTCAAAGACCTGCCCGGCGAACTCCAGCAGCACGTCCTCCGTCAGGATGTAGTGGACGCCCCGCTCCTCCAGCCGCAGGAAGGGCGGCAGGGCGTCAGGCACCGGCAGGATGCCCAGCAGCTCCTTTCCGTCCCCCTGCAAAATCAGGGCGATGGAAAGCCCCTTGTTGGGCAGGTGGGGAAAGGGGTGATGAATGTCCACGATCTGGGGGGACAGGATGGGCCGCACCTCGTTTTCAAACCAAGCCGTCACCTGCTTCTTTGCCTTGCCGTCCAGCTCCCCGAACTGGAGACGGCAGATATTGCAGGCCCGGCACCGGCCTTCCAGCTCGTCGATGACCTTGTCCCGCTGTTTATAGAGGGGGATCACCGCCTTGAAGATGTCCTGAAGCTGCTCCTGGGGGGGGTCCTCCCCGTTTTATTGTCGAAGTGGGTCTCCTTGATGAGGGTCATATCGTACAGGGCCCCCACCCGCACCATGAAGAATTCATCCAGGTTGCTGGCGAAGATGGCGGCGAACTTCAGCCGCTCCATCAGGGGGACGCTCTCGTCCCTGGCCTCCTCCAGCACCCGTTCGTTGAACCGCAGCCAGGAAAGCTCCCGGTCCTGGGTGTATCGTGTATCAATTTCTTTATTCATGCTCGTTCTCTCCTAACACGCGCAGATGCAGATAGCCCTCCCGGACGCCGCAGGCGCTGACGGTGATCTCCGTACCGCCGCACCGCTGGCAGATGGTGTCCAGCACCAGCAACCCCGGCACCAGGGTGTGAATCCGCTCCGGCGCGACTTTCAGCAGCGCCTGTATCATATCCCGGTCCATCCGTTTGCACTGCTTCACCAGCTGCCGCAGCTCCTCAGCGGTCAGCACACGGCAGTCCGGCTGCCGGTTAAAGAAGTGGTTCGCCACCTTGCAGGCGGCCCGCACGGTGCCGCCCACCCCGCAGATATGGGCCGCGGGGCGCAGCTCCACTTTGGCCTTCATCAGCTGCGCCTCCACCTCGCCCTGTATGGCCTTGCACTCCGCCTTGGTGGGGTGCAGCTGGGACACATAGCGGTTGAACAGGTTCAGCGACCCGATGGGCAGGCTGTAGGCTGACAGAATCGACCGGTCCTCGTATTCCAGCAGCTCGGTGGAGCCGCCGCCCAAATCCAGCATCAGCCCGCTGTCATGGGTGATGCCCAGCAGCGCCCCCCGGAAGGAGAGGGCGGCCTCCTCCTCACCGGAGAGCACATCCACCCTCAGCCCGGTCTCCGCCAGAATCGCCGCCACCACATCCTCCGTGTTGGAGATGTTCCGCAGCGACGCCGTGGCGAACACGTACATGGCCTCAATGTCCAGATTGTCCAGCAGGGCCCGGTAGCTGGTTAAAACGTGGCACACCACCTGAACGCCCTCCGCCGACAGCCTGCCCCCTTCCACATAGCTGGCCAGCCCTGCCATGACCTTCCGGTGCATCAGCAGATGGTTGCCCTCCGCCTCGCAGCGGTAGAGGGACAGACGAATGGTATTTGAGCCTACATCAACGATTCCGCAAATCACAGGCGATTCCCGCCCCGACTGCAACTGGTTTGATTCATGCGTTTTGCGCTCCTATTACAGTATTTTTTTCTTTTTAAAGACCAGCAGGCAGGCCGCCACCACCACCACGCTGACCAGAATGATCACCGGGTACCCGCCTTCCAGCTCCGGCATATTTTCAAAGTTCATGCCGTACCACCCGGTGATCAGGGTCAGGGGGAAGAAGATGGTGGAGATGATGGTCAGGAACTTCATGTTGTCGTTCTGCCTGGCGTCCACTAGGGCCTGGTAGGCGTCCCGCACCTGCTGGGCGTACTCCAGCAGGTAGCTGGTGCGGTCCTTTAGACGCTCCGCCCGGTCCGCGGCGGTGCCGAAATATTTCAGCTGCTTCCGGGCAAAGTACCGGTCCTCGTTCTCCTCCAGCTCCCGGGCCATGTCCGCCAGCTGGTCATAGTAGCTCCGCAGGGTCAGGAGCTGCTTCCGGACCGGCTGGAGGCGGCTCTGGAAGTGGTCGGAAATCCCCTTGGCCGTCTCGTCCTCCATCTCCATCAGGACCCGCTCGTAGGATTCCAGAATTTCCGCGTCCCGGGAAATGAACTCCGCGATGAAGTTGTACAGGAACCGCTCCCGGGTCTCCCCCTGATGAATCTTTTTGGCCTGAATGCGGTTGATGAGGCGCTCGGCAAAGCCGCTGTTGTCGATCAGCACCACAAACCGCCGGGTGATGACGCAGGCCATCTGGTACCGGCTGCCCAGAATGTCCAGCAGCCTTGGGATGGCAAAGGTGCCGTAGAGACACTCCTGCTGACTCTCCACCTTGCAGAAGCAGATGTCGGACAGGGAGATATCCAGCTCCGCGTGGATGTCCAGCGCCTCCAGCACCCCCCGGCACTCCTCCTCGCTGGTGAGGATGGCGGCGGGGCCTTCCCCCTGGAGGACCTCCTCCATCGTCGTCTCCCGGAGCTGGCTGCCAAGCTGGTAGATCATTGGCTCTCCGTCCCGATGAAGTAGGTGAAGCTCATCTGATTGGAGGCCACCTCCGCCAGGTTCACGCAGCTGTTGCCCATGCGGTCAATGCAGTGGAGAATCTCCATGAAGGGGACGGACAGCTTCTTCTTGCAGGTGCCCTTGTTCACCCGCTGCATATGCTGCTTCCGCATCTCAATGTCCAGATCCAGCACCGTCTCCTTCTGCTCCAGGCTCCGCTCCAGCGGCTCCAGAGAACCGCTGGACAGGGCTGTCATGGCGTCGGTGTACATGTTCTCGATATAGCTCAGGCTCTTCTCCAGGTCATCCATGGCCTCCGGGGAGTAGTTGTATTTTTTCTCCTTCCGCTCCTGGAGGGAATCCCCCAGCTCCACGGCCAGGCCGCCCATCCGCTCCACATCGCTGAGGACGTACAGCAGCTGAGCCGTCTGGGACGCCTGCTGCTCCGTCAGCACGCCGGCGGAGAACAGCTCCGCCAGATACTCGTGAATCTCCACATGGAGGGAATCCAGCGCTTCTCCGTAGGTTTTGACCTCCTGCAGCAGGTCGGTGCTGCCGCTTCCCACGGCCTCCTTCACGTCCAGCAGCATGGTTTTCACCATCTCGCTGCAATGCAGCACCTCCTGGGCCACCAGGCGGAGGGCCGCAGCGGGCTGGGTCAGGATGTTCTTATCCAGATAGCAGGGCTTGGACAGGTCTGCCAGATCCTCCTTGCCGTCGGGGATGAGCTTTGTGACGATCTTCACCATCACCCCCAGCAGGAAGATCCAGATGATCGTCATGGTCAGGTTGAAAATGGTGTGGGCGTTGGCGATCTGGCGGGAGATGACGTCCACCTCCGCCCCCTTGGGGGAGATGTACTGGATGAAGGCCGCATAGGGCTTCACGAACCAGATGAACAGCACCGCGCCGGAGATGTTGAAGATGCTGTGGGCCACCGCCGTCCGCTTGGCGTCCCGGGACTGGCCCACGCAGGCCAGCAGGGCGGTGATGGTGGTGCCGATGTT
>JAJQCJ010000006.1:4405-5970 GCA_021202775.1 Clostridiales bacterium
GGGCGGTGATGGTGGTGCCGATGTTGGCGCCGAAGATGATGGAGATGGCCTGGGGCAGCGTCATCAGCCCCGCGCTGACGAAGCCGATGGCCATGACGGTGGTGGCGCTGCTGCTCTGCAGCACCGCCGTCACCAGAGCACCGGCTACCACACCCATGAGCCGGTTCCGGGTCAGCAGGCCCAGGATCTGCTTCATCCGTTCCCCTGCCGCCTTCTGGAGGCACTCGCTCATCATGTTCATGCCGTAAATGAAGATGGCCAGGCCGCCAAACAGGCCAAAGATAATTTGCAATGTGTCGTTCATCTCAGTTTTCCCTTTCTGTATTGATGGTATTCCAGTCCGCGATGGTTCCGGTGAAGAGGCCCTGCAGCTCCTCCAGGGTGACGGCGTCCAGGGGGTTCTCATCGTTGACGATCACGGCGATGCCGTCCCGGGCGATGATTTCGCAGTCCAGCAGCTCCGCCTCGTAGTCCTTCAGCTCACGGGAGGCCATGCCGAAGTCGCACCGGCCCTGCATGGCGTCGTTCAGGCCGGTGGTGGAGTCGGAGGCCGTCACCTCCACTGTGGCGTTGGGGTTCAGGGTCATGTACTCCTCCGCCAGTTCCTCCAACAGGGGGGCGGCGGAGGTGGAGCCGTGGACGGTGATGGTGCCGGACTGCTTCCCGGAAAGGAAGGTGGTGCTGTCCGCCACCGTCACATAGCTTTGGGCCACAATGTCCTGCCCCTTCCCCAGCACATAGGTCAGGAAATCCTGCTCCAGTTCACTGAGACTGCCGCTCCAGGCCAGGCAGAAGGGTCTGCTCAGGGGATAGCTGCCGTTCTTCACGTTGCCCAGCGTGGCCTCCACACCGTCCACCGCCAGGGTTTTGGCCCCGTCCAGGGCGTCCAGCGACCCCATGGAGACATAGCCCACCGCCGACGGGTCGGCCTCCACGGCGGCGATCACCGCCGAACCGTCCGTGACCACCAGGGCCGTGTCCACCGTGGCGTCGGCGCTCTCGCCGTCCGCGCTCTCGTCAAAGCCCACCAGCTCCGCGAAGGCGCTCCGGGTGCCGGAGCCTTCCTCTCTGGACACCACCTGAACCCCGCCCAGGGTCTCCAGGCCGTCCACCGCCGTCAGGCTCTCCCCCGCCGCGCCGCAGCCGCTCAGCGTCAGCGCCACAGCCAGGAGCAGCAGAAGGATTCGTTTCCTGTTCCGCATGAAGTATTCTACCTCTCTTTTTCAACTGATTGCAGTCCTTTGGTTCACAGCAGAAAGCTGTACAGCTTCATTGTACAGCCCATATGTAAGGTTTGAAACCAAATGCCTGTAAAGTTCCGGTAAAATATGACAGGATTCATGCAAATTCCCGTTTGTGCAAGGGCAGGAGGGCAAAAAAATCGCCCATGAACCGGGATGCGGTTCATGGGCAGGGGGGTTCCTGAGAGAAGGAACGCTAAAGGAACTGCGGTTTGCCTGACCGGCAGGCCATTCGCTCCTTAGACGAGGATGCTGGAAGGAAATAGAGCGTTTGCCCTTGCCAGGGCATGGCCTACTTTTCTTGCTCCGCCAAGAAAAGTAGCA
>JAJQCJ010000071.1 GCA_021202775.1 Clostridiales bacterium
CTTAGGAGGCGGTCGCTCTATCCAACTGAGCTACGCAGACGTATGAAGTTTATTCGCAGAAATCCCCGCGGCAAAGCGTCCGTTTTAGGCTGTCTGATTGCTCGCACAGTCTATGCGCCAAATTCATAACGCTGGGCTTACACGCTATCGCTGCATGAACATATGTATTTTAACGGAAAGAGCGGGGTTTGTCAATACCCAGGAAGTCCAATCCGCGGAAATCAGGTTTTAGGGAACCTCTGAATAAATGAACAAGAGCGAATTACGAGGAAATTTTCGCCAGAAAAAGGCGCAAAGGCGCAGGAATCCTGACGGATTTCAAGGCTTTGCAACGCATTTATGGCGGAAATTTACCGCAAGGCGCCGAAGTTCATTTGTTCAGAGGTTCCTTAGGTCAAACATGCCAAAGACTCCCCTCAGTCTGACCTTGAAGCGCCCTCTGTCAAGTAGACGGTGAAAAAAGGATCTCCATGAAGATGGCTCCGGGCAGCGGCGGGGCTTTTCCGTAAAGGGGCAGGGTTCACGGTATCTCTCCGCTCCCGGGTTTCCTGCAAAAGTCTTTACAAGTCCATGCAAAAATGCTATGATTGCCATAGCGCAGGGTCAATGGCTGTTTGCCCTTTCACAGGGCACTCTGCGCAGTATTCTGCACACACCATCCGCCGCCGAAGGGAGTGCTCTTTATGCCGCCAGGAAAAAAGATTCCCCGCAATCTCCACGAGAATCACCGCAGCCGTATGTGGGAGCGGTTCCGGCAGACCGGCGCAGTCGGGTTCAGCAGCCATCAGCTGCTGGAAATGCTGCTGTTTTTCAGCATTCCCCGCCGTGACACCAATCCCCTGGCCCACCAGCTCATGTATCGGTTCGGCTCGCTGTCGGAGGCGCTCCACGCCCGCAGCGAGACCCTGCAGGAGGTGCCGGGCGTGGGCCCCAGCACTGCCAGCCTGATTGCCCTCCTGCCGGAGCTGGAGGGCTATTATTGGCAGAAGCCCCACTATACTCAGCCACGGCTGAAGGAGCATAAGCAGGTTTTGGCTTACCTTTCCAAACTCATGGAAACGGCCACGGCGAATGAGCGCTATCTGGTGCTGCTGGATGGCCACTACTATGTGCAGAACTGTCTGCTGCTTTCGGAAACCGGCTTTTCCTGGGATGACCGCTTTTTTCCAAACATTGTCAACGCCATCCGGCTGGGCGAAACGACCTTTGCAATCCTTTCCGGATACAACAGGGACGGTTCCCCTGTTCCCAATATGAACGACCAGATGTCTATCAAACGAATTACCCGCCTGTTAACCGCCATGGATGTTCGCCTGCTGGACTATGTTGGCTTCAATCAGACCCAGCACTTCTCCATGCACCGCGCCAAGATGCTGTGAAGCAGGGCTGTTTCCCTTTTGTTCTGTTATTTCTGGTCCAAACTGCTTCCCCATACAGCGAGTTCTGTCAGTATGGGGATCAGAGAGCGAACCGAATCAGTAACCTCATACTCCACCCGAATTGGAACCTCCATATACTCTGTCCTTTTCACAAGCCCGTCCTCCTCCAGCTCTTTCAGTGATTTGGCAAGCATGGTGTTGGAGATTCCATTCATTTTTCGCTTGAGGTCATTATAGCGGGTCGCCCCATCATGGGACAGGGAGCATAGAATAGACATCTTCCACCTTCCGCCGATGGCATGCATGGCCCGTTGCAAAGGACAAGCCGCCGTACACGGGCAAATATGTTCGTTCGCCATTTCGCGTCCTCCTACCTGATGCGTTTTTTCTTACCTGCTCCACAAAAACGGCGTAGTTGACTTGCGTGGATTCCGTGGCTATAATTACATGATAGCAGGTAACAAATTAAGAGTAAAGCATTTTTTGAGAGCATTCAGAAAATGCTGCTGTTATGGGGCGGCTGCATACCCCCATAAAGGAGTTCCGGACCGGGATGATGCAGCGATTGAAAAGCCGTTCACGGCAGCAATGATGAAAGGGGCGCAATACAGGATGGCTGAGCAGGAATTTGATTTGGCAACCTATCTGACGGACGGCGTGGAGAACATCGTCAAAGGCGCCGTCAGAGCAACCTTGAAAGACCCGAAAGAGAGCGCTTTTATGGCGCGGTACGCGCTGGCCAGCCGGGAAGCCTCCAGGAGACGTGCTGCGCTGGAGGCACAGGGAGAGCATATCCCGCCGTTTTTGATTGCCAGCATTACCAGCAGCTGCAATCTGCACTGCGCGGGCTGCTATGCAAGGGAGAATCACATCTGTTCGGATGAAAAAGCCTTTGCACAGCTTTCCGCAGAGGAGTGGGCGGCCATTTTTCGGGAGGCAAAAGACCTTGGGGTCGGCTTTATCCTTCTGGCGGGCGGAGAGCCCATGATGCGCCGGGATGTTTTGCAGAAGGCGGCGGAAATCCCGGAGATTTTGTTCCCGGTTTTTACCAACGGAACCCTGATGACCGACCGCTATCTCCGGCTTTTCGATCAGGCCAGGAATCTGGTCCCGATTTTCAGCATTGAAGGCGACGCCCAGAAAACCGATGAACGCCGGGGGCCCGGAATCTATCAGAGCCTGATCCGGGCGATGGACAGGATGAAAGAAACCCATCTGATGTTCGGCGCATCGGTCACGGTGACGACATCCAACCTGAGGGAGGTCGTTTCGGATGAATTCATCTCCGTTTTACAGGAGCGCGGCTGTAAGGTCGTGATTTATGTGGAGTTTGTACCCGTCACATCGGACAGCAGCGAGCTGGCTCCCCAGGATGCGGAGCGGGAATTTTTGAACGACAAACTCGCTTCGCTGCGGGAACAGTATCCTGAACTGCTGTTTATTTCCTTCCCCGGGGATGAGAAAAGCTCCGGCGGCTGTCTGGCTGCGGGGCGGGGGTTCTTCCATATCAATCCTCATGGCGGTGCGGAGCCCTGCCCCTTCTCGCCCTATTCCGACATCAATGTGCGGGATACCTCCGTCAGGGAAGCGCTTCATTCCAGGCTGTTCACCGCATTGCAGGAGGGGGATGTGCTGATGGAGGACCATGCGGGCGGCTGCGTTCTGTTTGAACGGAAGGATCGCGTGGAGGCGCTCATGTCTGCTGAATGACAGCGGCGCCTGCTTCCCGTACCATCGTGATAGAACCTTATGAAAAACAAATAAATAGAATCTTGACGCTGTTCGAGTTTTCGGCAAGCAGAATCACAGGACCCGGCGGAAAAATCCGCCGGGTCCTGTTTCATAAATAATCACCGAAAAACCGACTTATCACTGGATTCCCGCAAAGTCTTATGTTATAATAGTAGAGAAAACAGAAGCCGGAGTACGCCACGGAAGGCACCCTGAACACCGAAGGGCCGGCTGATGCATGGAGGGTGGATTATGAGCAAGCAGTACACATACCCACTTACCCGCCTGGCGGACGAGTTCCAGCTGGAGGTGCTGCGCCGGGGGTCTGGCTATGAAAAGCAGAAGGTGCGCTCCGTCAGCGTCAACCGCCCCGGCCTCTCCCTGGTGGGATTCTATGACTACTTTGACGACAACCGCATCCAGCTGATGGGGAATATGGAGTACACCTATCTGGCCCTGATGTCCCACAAGGAGCGGCTGAAATGCTTTGAGGATCTGCTGTCCCATCCGATTCCCGCCCTGATCATCGCCAGAAGCATGGAGCCGTTTCCGGAGTGCCTGGAGGCGGCGGAGCGGTATGACCGGAACGTGCTGCGCACCAGTCAGGAGACCGGCGAGTTCATGTCCAACCTGACCTCCGCTCTGCGCACCTATCTGTCCCCCCGCATCACCCGCCACGGCGTGCTGGTGGAGGTTTACGGCGAAGGGGTGCTGCTGATGGGCGAGTCCGGCGTGGGCAAGAGCGAGGCGGCCATTGAGCTGATCAAGCGGGGGCACCGGCTGATTGCGGACGACGCGGTGGAGATTCGCCGGGTGCGCTCCAACCAGCTGGTGGGCTCTGCACCGGAGCTGATCCGCTACTATATGGAGATGCGGGGCATCGGCGTCATCGATGTGCGCCAGCTCTTCGGTATGTCCGCCGTCAAGGACTCTCAGGAGATCGACCTGATCATCAACCTGGAGAACTGGCGGGAGGGCATCCTCTATGACCGGCTGGGGCTGGAGGATTTCCGCACCAGCATCCTGGATGTGGAGGTTCCCACCCTGACCATCCCCATCAAACCGGGGCGGAACCTGTCGGTCATCATTGAGGTGGCGACGCTGAATAACCGCCACAAGAAGATGGGCTACAATGCCGCCCAGGAGTTTACCGATCGCATTAACGAGCATTTTGACCGCCAGATGGCCATGGACGAGGATGACGAGCCGGGATGAGTTCTGCCCGGAAAAGGAGCCGGAATGAAGGAACGCTTTATCGTATTTGAACAGGTGACAAAGGAATACCGCTCCGGCGAGGTCACGGTGACGGCACTGAGGGATGTCAGCTTCACCATCGCCCAGGGGGAGATCTGCGTCATCGTGGGGGAATCCGGCGCGGGAAAAACCACCCTTTTAAACATTCTGGGGGGCATGGACAGCCTGACCCGGGGCAGAGTGCTGGTGGACGGGGCGGAGGTGTCCGCCTACCGGAAACGCCAGCTGACAGACTACCGCCGCCGGGACGTGGGCTTTGTGTTCCAGTTCTACAATCTGATTCCCAACCTGACCGCCCTCGAGAACGTGGAGATCGCCGCTCAGCTCTGCCGGGACGCCCTGGACCCGGAGGAGGTGCTCCGGGGCGTGGGCCTGGGGGAACGGCTGGGGAACTTCCCCGCCCAGCTCTCCGGCGGCGAACAGCAGCGGGTGGCCATTGCCAGGGCGCTGGCGAAGAACCCCAAGCTGCTGCTGTGCGACGAACCTACCGGCGCACTGGACTACCAGACCGGCAAGGCCATCCTGAAGCTGCTCCAGGACACCAGCCGGAAAAGCGGCATGACTGTGGTGATTATCACCCACAACAAGGCCCTCTGCGCCATGGCGGACCGGGTCATCCGGGTAAAGAGCGGCACCATTTCCTCTGTGGAGCAAAACGCCCACGCCACCCCCATAGAACAGATTGAATGGTGAGGAAAAAGCGTTGACCAGAAAGACCCTGCTTCGAACCATCAAGGCCACCTTTGGCCGTTATATTGCCATCCTCGCCATCATCGCTCTGGGGGTGGGCTTCTTCACGGGGCTGAAAAGCGCCGAGCCTGCCATGCGGAACACGGCGGAGGACTATCTGGAGGAGCTGAAATTTTACGATTTTCAGCTTCTTTCCACACTGGGCCTGACAGCGGAGGACGTGGACGCCTTTGCCGCCCTGGATGGTGTCACGGCGGCGGAGGGCGGCTACAGCATGGACGCCCTGGCCCAGGTGGAGGGACGGGAGGACACCCTTGTGTTGGAATTTCTGTCCCTGACGGAGGAAACCGACCTGACGGAGCTGACGGCAGGGCGGATGCCGGAAACCGCAGCCGAGTGCGTGGCGGATGCGGCGGCCTTCACGGAGGAGGACATCGGAAAGACCATCACCGTCTCTGATACCAACGACGAGGACACGCTGGACACCTTCGCCGTAACGGAGTTCACCATCGTAGGGCTGGTGCAGTCCCCCCGCTACATCAGCTCTGACCGGGGCAGTACCTCTCTGGGCAGCGGCACCCTGACCGGGTTTGTCTGTCTGCCGGAGGGGGCCTTCTCCTCGGAGGTGTACCACGAGATTCTGCTGTGCTGTGCTCTGTCCGGCAGCCTTTACTCCGAGGAATACGAGGCCGCCCGGGACGCACTGGAGGAAACCATCGAAGCCCTGCTGGAGGAGCGGGGTTTGCTGCGCTATACAGAGCT
Organism: Clostridiales bacterium; assembly: GCA_021202775.1. Taxonomy (GTDB): domain Bacteria; phylum Bacillota; class Clostridia; order Oscillospirales; family Oscillospiraceae; genus Onthomonas. The sequence continues at coordinate 5,817 of JAJQCJ010000071.1, forward strand.
TCGGACAGAGGCCGAGGCCGAGCTGGCCGACGCCCGGCAGGAATTAGACGACGGCTGGGCGGAATACGAAGACGGCAAGACAGAGTTGGCCGACGCCGCCCAGGAGCTGGCGGATGCCCGGCAGGAACTGGACGATGGCTGGGTAGCGTACGAGGACGGCAAAGCGGAGGCCGAGCAGGAGCTGGCCGACGCCGCCCAGGAGCTGGCGGACGCCCGGCAGGAGCTGGACGACAGCTGGGCAGAGTACGAAACCGGCAAGGCGGAGGCCGAAGCGGAGCTTGCCGACGCCGCAGCGCAGTTAGCGGTTGCCCGGCAGGAGCTGGACGACGGCTGGACGGAGTACGAAGCGGGCAAAGCGGAAGCGGAGGCGGAGCTCTCCGATGCGGAGGCCCAGCTCACCGCCGCACAGCAGGAAATCGCGGACGGACTGGCGGAGGTGGAGGCCGGTGAGGCCCAAATCGCCGCAGCGCAGGCTGCGCTGGAGGAGAGCGGGGCGGAGCTGGCCGCTGCCCGTCAGACGCTGGAGGACAGCGAGGCCCAGCTCACCGCCGCCCGTGAGCAGCTGGAGGAAGGGAAAGCCCAACTGGAGGCGCAGGCGGAGCTGCTGGCGGAGCAGGAGGCACAGTTCGCCCAGGAGAAGGCCGACACCCTGGAGCCGCTGGAGCAGGCGGTGGAGGCGCTGACGGCGCAGGAGCAGGCGTTACAGGCCCAACTGGATGCGCTGGCGGACACGGAGGACACCACGGAGCTGGAGGAGCAGCTTGCCCAGGTGCAGGCCCAGCTGACCCAGGTGCAGGAGATGCTGACCCAGGCGGAGGCGTCCTTTGCCGAGGCGGAAGAATCGCTGGCAGCGGCAGAGGCTCAGCTGACGGCGGCCCGGGAGGAACTGGACGCCCAGGAACAGGTGCTGGAGGACAGCGAGGCCCAACTGGCGGCGGGCTGGGCGGCGCTGGAGGCTGGGGAGGCTCAGCTCGTTGAAGCCCAGGCCACCCTGACCGAGGAAGCCCAGACCCTGGCGGCGGCCCGTGCCCAGCTGGAAAGCGGCGCGGAGACGCTGGCAGAGCAGCAGGCCGCCTACGAGACGGCGAAGGCCGAGACGGAGCAGCAGCTTGCGGACGCCCTGGCCCAGCTGGAGGACGGTGAAGCGGAGTATGCCGACGGCCTGGCCGAGTATGAAGCAGGCAAGGCAGAGGCAGAGGCGGAGCTGGCGGACGCCCTGGCCCAGTTAGAGGAAGGCGAATCAGACTACGCCGACGGTCTGGCCGAGTATGAGGAGGGCAAGGCAGAGGCGGAGCAGGAGCTTGCCGACGCCCTGGCCGAACTGGAGGACGGCGAGGCGGAGTACGCCGACGGTCTGGCCGAGTACGAGGAAAACCGGGTGGAGGCGGAGCAGGAGCTTGCCGATGCCCTGGTGGAGTTGGAGGACGGCGAAGCGGACTATGCCGACGGCGTGGCCGAGCTGGAATCGCTGAAGGAGCCCACGCTGTACACCCTGGACAGGGACAGCAACTCCGGCTATGTCTCCTATGAAAACGACATCGTCATCGTCAGCAGCATTGCCAACGCCTTTCCCGTGTTCTTTGCCCTGATTGCCGCACTGGTCTGCATCACCACCATGACCCGCATGGTCAACGAGGAGCGCACCCAGATCGGCACCCTGAAGGCCCTGGGCTACGGAGAGGGCACCGTCTCTCAAAAGTACATCCTGTACGCAGGCAGCGCCGCCGCCCTGGGCAGCGTGGCCGGGTATTTTTTGGGGAGCTTCCTGCTCCCCCAGGTGATTTGGATGGCCTATGCCATCAGCTATGGCTTCGCCGATTTGGAGTATTACTTTAGCCCCGCCATGTTTGTGGGCGGGCTGCTGATCGCCCTGGTGGGCTCGGTGGGGGTCACCATGTGGGCCTGCCGCCGGGAGTTTTTGGACAATCCGGCGGAGCTGATTCGCCCCAAAGCCCCCAGCGGGGGGAAGCGCATCCTGCTGGAGCGGTTCACGCCGCTGTGGAAGCGGCTGTCCTTCCTGAATAAAGTCACCATCCGCAACACCTTCCGCTACAAACGGCGGATGGTCATGATGCTGGTGGGCATTGGCGGCTGCACGGCGCTGCTGGTCACGGGCTACGGCATCCGGGATTCTGTCGCCAATCTGCTGAACTATCAGTACGATGAGATCATGCTCTACGACGGGGCGGTGACCTTGGGGGAGGACCTCAGCGATGAGGAATATGCCGCCGCTGTGGAACTGATGGCGCAGGAGGCAGAGCAATACGCCCTGGGCTATGAGAGCAGCGAGACGATTTCCGCTTCGGGCGGCGAGAAGGAGGCCACGGTGATTGCCCTGTCCCCGGAGGATGCAGAGGGCCTCTTCGACCTCCACGACGGAAACGAGGCCATCGTCTGGCCGGAGGGCGGGGAGGCTGTGCTCACCGCCAAGCTGGCGGACAAGCTGGGCGTCCAGGTGGGGGACAGCGTCACCGTCCCCCTGACCGGCGGCGCGGAGGTCACTGTCACCGTCACCGGCATTTGCGACAACTTCCTGAATCATTACGTCTACCTCTCCGCGGAGACGGCGGAGACGGAGGCGGTCAACGCCGCCTATTACCGCACGGCGGACGACGATTCCGCAGCCGCCCTCGCCACCGCCCTGCGGAATCTGGACGGCGTGACCTACGTCTCCCTGTCCGCGGAGGAGCGGGCGCTGATGGAGGCCTCCATGTCCAGCCTGAACTATGTGGTGCTGCTGGTGGTGGTGTGCGCCGGGGCGCTGGCCTTCATCGTGCTGTACAACCTGACCAACATCAACATCATGGAGCGGATGCGGGAGGTGGCCACCCTGAAGGTGCTGGGCTTCCACACCGGGGAGACGGCCTCCTACGTCCTGCGGGAGAACATCATCCTCTCGGTGTTGGGCGGGGTGCTGGGCCTGGGCCTGGGCAAGCTGCTGCACTGGTACGTGATGGAGCAGGTGCAGGTGGACGCCATGACCTTTGAGGTGCGGGTGGCCGAGGTGAGCTACCTCTATTCCTTCGTGCTGACGGTGGTGTTCGCCCTGGTGGCCAACTTCTCCATGCGGTTCAAGCTGGATCAGATCAATATGGCTGAGTCGCTGAAATCGGTGGAATAAGTGCGAAAAAGGCCGGATACACAGGAGAAATCCCGTGTATCCGGCTCGTTTTGCTGTGTGTATAGCGAAATAGCTTTACGCCGATGTTTCTCCCGGCAGCGCCAGCAGCTCCCGGTGAACCAGGCCGTTGGAGGCCACCGCCTCGGAGCTGCGGCAGAGGCAGGTCCAAATCGCTGAAATCGGTGAAATAAGCGAAAAAGGCCGGATACACAGGGGCAGTTTCCGTGTATCCGGCCTGATTTGTTATCTGTATGGCGAAACCGCTTTACACCGGTGTCTCCCCCAGCAGCGCCAGCAGCTCCCGGTGAATCAGGCCGTTGGAGGCCACCACGTCGGAGTTGCGGTAGAGGCAGGGCGTGTGCCCGGCTTCGTCGGTCAGCCGTCCTCCCGCCTCCTCCAGAATCAGCATCCCGGCGCAGAAATCCCAGGGCTTCAAATTCAGCTCCACAAAGCAGTCCGCCCTGCCGCAGGCCACATAGCACAGGTCAAGCTCCGCGCTGCCGCCCCGGCGCACGTCCTCCGAGGCGCAGAAGAGCCGCCTGGCCCGTTCAAAGACGGCGACGCTTCGGGACTTTTCATAGGGGGTAGTGCCGAACACCGACATGGAGTGGGCCAGGTCGGGCCGCTGGCTGACACAAATCGGCCTGCCGTTCAGCCTGGCCCCCTCCCCCCGAACGGCGGAGAAGGTCTCCTCCCGGAAGGGGTTATAGACCACGGCGCACTGGGCCGCGCCCTGGGCGCAGTAGGCCAGGGCCACGCAGCTCTGTTGGTAGTCGTGAATCAGGTTGGTGGTGCCGTCGATGGGGTCCAGAACCCAGAAGGGGCGGGCGGGGTCGATGCTCCACTTGGCCTCCTCCTCTGCCAGCAGCTGAGCGTCGGGGCAGAGGCCGGGCAGCGCCCGCTCCAAGGCATGCTGCACCCCCAGGTCAACGGCGGTCACATAGTCCGCCAGCCCCTTTTCCGTGACCTGCCGGGCGGCGTAGGCGTCCATAATGATGGGGCGGGTGCTGTGTATCAGGGAGATCAAATCATCCATAGCGAAGGGAAGTATCATCGTCGCGTCACTCCTTTTTCAACCTATACGTCAAAGAGGAAAACATTTGGCACCGCCTGGAAACCGAACGTCTTGATTGCCATGCGATACATCGCTTTTGCGTGAATCCTGTCATGCCAAATAAAGCGTCTCAGTACCTTTCGTAGTGACCATTCTTCCTCATAGCTTCCAAGGGAAACCTTGTTTTTCAGAAAGCCCGGTTGCTGTTCCAGCGCTGTAAATCCGCAGGCTCTGCAATCAAGGATGCTGCCTTCGTTATCCGCAGCAACCCCAATTTCGCCAAAGTAATAGGAATTGACATTCTTTGTATGCTCATACATCTCAAATGCTGTGCGGGGAACAGTTCCGTAGAAGGTTTCTCTCATCGGCAAACAGCTTTTATTCCTGTCCGGCATTGCACAGTACAGGGTCAAAAAATCCTGAGCCGATTTTAAGGCCAGTGATTTCAGTTCCTCATATTCAGCAGAGTTCAGTTCTTTCCGTTCGTTGTTAAAAATGACATCTGAATCGGCGTCAGAAATCGTCAGCTCAGACTGCTTTTCCTGGGCTATTTCAACGTCAAAGGTGGCGGGACTGAGGCCGTCCCTCCACATGAGATAGGAGTTCAGTTCAGCGGGCAGCTTCCGGAGCGCCAACTCTTTCGATGTGCCTCTTGTATAAGCGCCGGGAAAATTCTCTGCATAGATAAGACTGTCATTGCCATTATGCTCCCATACACATTTTATCAGCATAAACAATCCCTCCGTTACATTGACAGGCAACGTTCCCTTTGCTTCTTTCCTACATGGTAGCACAGATACGAAGAAAGGTCAAGAAAGGTACAGCGCCCCTTTTTTCGGCCCTCCCCGGAAAAAACCGGAAAAAATGCCGGAAAGCCGTGGAAAATCGGAGCGGAACACGGTATAATAAAGGAAGAACACCCTTACATGGGACCAACGGAAAGGCGGCGCAGCATATGGCACAAAATCAGAACATGGAAATCCTGCAGAACTGGATCTCTGAGAGCGACAACATCGTATTCTTCGGCGGGGCCGGGGTCAGCACGGAGAGCGGCATCCCCGACTTCCGCAGTCAGGACGGCCTGTACAACCAGACCTATGACGAGCCGCCGGAGACCATCATCTCCCACTCCTATTTCATGCGTTACCCGGAAAAGTTTTACCGGTTCTACAAGGCGAAAATGATCGCCCCGGAGGCCAAACCCAACGCCGCCCACTATAAGCTGGCGGAGCTGGAGCGGACGGGCAAGCTGAAGGCGGTCATCACTCAGAACATCGACGGCCTGCATCAGGACGCAGGCAGCCGGGAGGTGCTGGAGCTTCACGGCAGCGTCCGCCGGAACGACTGTATGCACTGCGGCGCGCATTTTGACGGGGTGGACGTGATTCTGGACGCCCCCGGCGTGCCCCGGTGCCCCAAGTGCGGTGGCATCATCAAGCCGGACGTAGTGCTGTACGAGGAGGGGCTGGACGACACCACCTTATATAAGGCGGTGAACTACATCCGTCAGGCGGATGTGCTGATCGTGGGCGGCACCTCCCTGGTGGTCTACCCGGCGGCGGGGCTGCTGCGGTACTATCGGGGGAACAAACTTGTGCTGATCAATTTGCAGCCCACCGCCATGGACAGCCAGGCCGACCTGGTGATCTCCGGGAAAATCGGCCAGGTGCTGGGGCAAATCAAGGTTTAAAGGAAAAAGGTGATTCTTGTGCGGGAAGAACGCTACATCTGGTTCCGGTATGGCCCGGAGGACTATCTCGGCGTCCGGGAGAAGCTGAACCGCCTGGCCGCCCAGGGCTGGGAGCTGGCGGAGGAACAGGACTGCCACTGTGCCTTTGCCCGGTTCACCCCCACCGCCCGCACCGAGCTGACCTATGACGCGGAGCCGGTTCCCCTGCTGCGGAAGGACGAGGCGGTGCAGGACGCCGTCCTGGCCCGGGAGGCGGAGGGCTGGGAGCCTGTGGCCACCCTGAACGGCATGGACATCTACCGCTCCATCCCCCTGCGCTTCCCCAAGGTGCGGAAGGGGGAGGCTGCGGCGAAGGCCAATCGCGCCGTTCTGGCCCGGCGGTTCGGTGCCTCTGTGACGGCGCTGCTGGCCGTCCTGGCGGCGGCTGTCTACCTGTACCTGACCGGGGGGACGTGGTACCTCTCCAACCTGTCCCTCTGGCTGATGGGGACGGCGATCCCGGCGGCGGCAGGGGGTCTGTTCTGGCTGGGGCGGCAGGCGGTCCGCCTGATGGGGCCGACGTCCCGGCCCCCGGCGGGGTGGAGCATGACGGTGTCCAGCGTTCTGGCCGCCCTGGGCCGGGTCTGGCTGCTGCTGACGGCGTTCATGCTGCTGTTGGACCAGTTGACGGTAGAGGCGGCCTGTCTGGTGGCGGTGTGCTACCTGGCGGCGGCGGGGGCCGTCTCCGGCCTATGGCGGCGCAAAGACTTCTCCCTGTACCGGCGGGTGACGGCCCTGGTGACGGGGATGGTCATCCTGTCCGCCTACCTGCTGAGCCTGGCCTACCCCGGACGGGTGAGCGTGTCCATTTTGGACGAGTACACCCGGCTGCAATACAGGGATGCGGCGGTGGTCCAGCTGGAGGATTTGGGGCTGGAGGGGGACGAGCTGCTGTCCGGCTCCTACCAGCGCAGCGGCTCCTTCCTGGTGACCTGCACCGACTACACGGAGTACTGGATGGTGGACGGCGAGATGGTGACCCTGTCCACCACCACTTACGCCTGCCGCTTGGGGACGGCGGGCTGGCTCTACGGGCAGTTATCGGAGGAGGCGGGCGGGGAGGAACTCCTCTACCGCAGCGAAAATACGGTGGTGCGCTTCTCCGCCCCCATCGACGGCCTGACCTGGGAGGACGTGGCGGCGGCACTGGATGAGGGCTGACCCACAACGAAACAGCGCGGAACTCCGGCTATAGCAGGATGCTATAGCCGGTCATTCTTTTTCGATATTGGCGAAAAATGGGCTGCAATGCTAAAATGAATGCAAAGCGGAACCGTGGCAGATTCCGAACAGGCGAGGGGAAGAACAGATATTTCAACAACTATTTTTAGCAAGTGTCATTTTCCTCATAAAAAAACAGTCAAAATGTAACAAAATGCAGTGTTTGTCTAAGAAATACAGGTCGTTCCCGAAAATCGTTCTCCGTTGCCCCGTGCCGTTTTGCAACTCGTCCGCTCCCATCCTGCAAAAATAGGGAGCAAATGCGACAATGTCCGGGAGGGTGTCGAGGTTTTTTGCTCAAAACTTTCAAGCGTCTGCAAAAAATGAATATTTTCCTTGACAACGCTGTTGCGTGAGATGTATAATAGCAACATCAGTTGAGCGTCCCTGCATGAAGGGAATCCTTCAGAAAGTTCGGACGCAGGACTTTATAGTTTAAGCTGCAAACACATCGGATTGTCTGCCGCGCTTTGAACGAAAGTGCCGTCACTGAAAGGGGGCATTTTTCATGCCCGGCAAGGCGGAGGCTGTGCGCTGTAGCAATACGGACAACATATGGGAAGGCAAAGGCGCTGACCGGAGAACGGCTGTTTCAGGCAAACGGTGTCAGGAACGTCCATGTTGCACTTCCCTGTTTTTGTATCCTCGGGTCTTTCCTTCGTTAAAGCAGGAAAGAACTGGAAAAACAAATGTTTTTCAATGAAACACAGACGCGGTATCTTCGGCGTGACGGAGCGGGAGTCACTGTCCCTCGTGAGGGGGCAGCGTTCCGGACGCCGGCGGCTGCTGTCAGGCGGGGCCAGCCCGCATCCCCAGGTTGATTTGCTGATTCGTCAGCGGTCATAATAGCTCAAAGCGGAGCTTGCAAGAGCAAACAGGACCCTGTGCGCCGCTGTGCAGGCCGTCCGGTTCCGCTTTGAAGTACATTTAACAGCGGTAGAATGGAGAATGAACATGAAAAACTCTGTCAAGCGTCTGTTAGCGCTGGCAACCGCTTCTGCCATGTTGGTCGGCTCTCTGAGCGCCTGCGGCGGCAGCAGCGACAGCGGCACTGACGACACCACCAGCGGCGGCAGCTCCGCCTCCTCCGAGTCCGGCGACTCCTCCGTCTCCGGGGCCGTTGCCGTCTCCACCGTCAACATGGACGACTCCGCGGACGCCATTGAGGATCTGGTCCTGTATGAAACCACCGCCCGTGAAGTGGAGAGCCTGAACGTTCTGTATTCCCAGAGCGCCACCGACTTCTACGTTTCCACCAACCTCCAGGACGGCCTGCTGACCAACGATGAGTATGGCAACCTGAAGGCCAACCTGGCCGAGAGCTGGGAGCACAATGACGACTCCACCGTCTGGACCTTCTATCTCCGTCAGGACGCCTACTGGGTAGACTCCAACGGCGACGCCCAGGCTCAGATCACCGCCGAGGACTTTGTTACCGGTCTGGAATGGGTACTGAACGCCTACAAGAATGAGGCTTCCAACACCTCCATGCCCATCGAGATGATCGCGGGCGCCTCCGAGTATTATGAGATGACCGCCGCCATGACCGAGGAAGAGGCCCTGGCCCTGACCAATGAGGACTTCATGGAGGTCGTGGGCATCTCCACCCCGGACGAGTTCACCGTGGAGTACACCCTGCTGGCCTCCAAGACCTACTTCGACACCGTGGCCACCTACGCCTGCCTGTACCCCGCCCCCACCGCCCTGCTGGAGCAGCTGACCGAGGAATCTGACGTTGCCACCGCCGTGGAGACCTTCCGTTCCTGCACCTATACCAATATGTGGTATTCCGGCCCGTACATCCTGACCTATTTCGTCTCCAAGAGTGAGAAGGTCTTTGAGCCCAACCTCTACTGGTGGGGCAATGATGAGTACACCCGCTTCAACAGCGTCACCGTCAAGATGGTGGACGATATGGACGTGGCCTTCACCCTGTATGAGTCCGGCGACATTGACCAGGTCACTCTGAGCGAATCCAACCTGACTATCATCTACAACAACGAGAGCAATCAGTGGTATGACTACCTGACGGAGCAGCAGCCCACCAAGTATTCTTACCAGTTCCATCTCTGCTACAACAAGAACACCGAGGACGGCGAGCCTGACACCAACTGGAATACCGCCGTCGCCAACGAGAACTTCCGTCTGGCCCTGTACTATGGCCTGGATCTGACGAACTACTACAAGCGCACCAACGCCATCAACCCCCTGAAGTGCGAGAACAACTTCTACACCATGTCCGGCCTGATCTACACCTCTGACGGCACCGACTACACCACCCTGGTGAAGGATCTGCTGGGCCTGGGCGACTACAACGGCGAGAGCATGGTCCGTCTGGACACCACCCTGGCTGAGCAGTACAAGGAAGCCGCCATGGAAGAGCTGAGCGCCCTGGGTGTCACCTTCCCCGTGGAGATCGACTACTACATTGCTTCCGGCAGCTCCACCGCGCAGGACTCCGCCGACGTTCTGGCGGACGCCATCTCTGACGGCCTGGGCGACGACTTTGTCGTGCTGAACATCAAGACCTACGTCAGCAGCCTGTCCACCGAGGTCCGTACCCCGAAGCTGGCCTCCATCTATACCAACGGCTGGGGCGCTGACTACGGCGATCCTCAGAACTATCTGGGTCAGGAGACCTTTGGCAACGACAACGCCTATTACTCCGTCTACTACTCCTGCATCAACGACTTCTACGGTGAGGACGGCGAGGAGCCTTACAGCGAAGAGCTGATCGCCACCTATGAGGAGTACACCGCCCTGGTGGAGGCCGCCGACGCCATCGTGGACGACCTGGACGCACGTTATGCCGCCTATGCCGAGGCCGAGGCCTATTTGCTGGAGCACGCTCTGGTCATTCCCTGCAACTACAGCATCAGCTGGCAGTTGACCTGCGTAAACGATTATTCCAAGATCAACGCCATGTATGGTATCCAGAATAACCGTTACCTGAACTGGGAGACCAATGCTAACGGTTACACCACCGCCGACTATGAGGCGTTTGCCGCCGCTTACGCCACTGGCAACACCTCCGAAGCCGAATAATCGCGACAACGGAACATCCTCGCGCAAAGCCGCGTGAGACAACGCGGAGCACGGTGGCTTGCCGCCGTGCTCCGCAACCCTGAATCCGGATACTGGCTTCTGACAAGAGCCGCTTCCTGCTGTTGTCAGGAACCAATATACGCAACACTTTCCCTCATAAATCTACAGGAAAGGGTGAGAAAATTTTGGAAATGCTGAAATATTCCCTGAAACGTATCTTGCAGGGGTTATTAACGGTTTTACTGATTGCCACTGTTGTGTTTTTGCTGATGCGGATGCTGCCCACTGATTATTATTTCACCGAAGAGCAGCAGATGAAGTTTACCGATGAGCAGAAGGAGGCCGCACTGGCGGCTGCGGGGTTGACCGACCCCATCGGCGAACAGCTGCTGGACTTCTACTGGGATCTGCTCCATCTGGACTTCGGTGAATCCAGACGTATTCAGTCGGGCGTGTCCGTGGTGGATGTGATTGGTGAGAAGTTCACCATATCAATGCGCATGGGCGTCATTTCTCTGGCAATCTCGTTGGGATTGGGCGTCCTATTGGGAATAGGACAAACCATAGGAAAAGACCGATTGGTGGATCACATAGGAACGGCATATACCGTCTTTGTCAACGCGGTGCCGGCGCTGGTGTCCTACTCCCTGGTGCTGGTCATCGGCTCCCGCGTCTTCGGGCTGCCCTCGGTGTATTCCAGTCGATCGAACACAGCGCTGTCCATGGTGCTGCCCATCATATGTATCTCCCTGAGTTCCATTGCAGGCTACGCGCTGTGGACCAGGCGGTATATGGTGGATGAGATCACCAAGGACTACATCAAGCTGGGCAAGGTCAAGGGCCTTTCCACCAGCCAGATCATGGTGCGGCACGTGCTGCGCAACGCCTTTGTGCCCCTGGCGCAATATCTGCCCGCCTCCTTCCTGCTGACCATCAGCGGCTCGCTGCTGGCGGAGCGGTTCTTCTCCGTCCCCGGCATGGGCCCGCTGCTGACCGACGCCATCGGCCGGTATGACCTGAACGTTGTGCAGACGCTGGTAATTCTCTACGGCTCGCTGGGCGTGCTGGGCGTGTTCCTGGGTGACGTCCTGATGATGCTGATTGACCCGCGGATCTCGCTGACCGGAAAAGGAGGGGGAGCAAGATGAGCAACGAAAACGTAAAAACCGTGACCGTGGACGAAACGGTGAACGAGGACGAGCTGTTCCACTTCGTACCCTACTCTGCGGAACAGGCGGAGGCCATCGGCTACTCTGACTACTCCTACTGGGGCAGCGTGCTGAAGAACTTCCTGAAGAATAAGGTGGCCGTGACCCTGGCCATCCTGTTCATCGCCCTGTTTATCTTCTCCTTCATCGCCCTTGCCATCGGCAAGTACAACTTTGCGGAGCTGAAAACGGACACCACCATGGCCTTCATCTCCCCCAACAGCGAGTACTGGTTCGGCACCGACAACCTGGGCCGTGACTACTGGTGCCAGGTGTGGTACGCCAGCCAGACCTCCATCAAGCTGGCGGCCCTGGTGGCCGTGGGCGAGTGCGCCCTGGGCGTCACCATCGGCCTGATTTGGGGCTACATCCGGTCGGCGGACCGGTTCTTTACCGAGCTGTACAACCTGATCAACAACATCCCCACCATCATTTACATGACCCTGATCGCCCTGCTGGTGGGCCGCAGCTTCATCATCATGGCGGTGTCCATGATTCTGATTGGCTGGCTGACCATGGCCCGGAACGTCAGAAACCTGGTCATCATGTACCGCGACCGGGAGTATAACCTGGCCTCCCGCTGCCTGGGCACCCCCCTGGGCCGCATCCTGGCCAAGAATATCCTGCCCTACCTCATCAGCGTCATCATCCTGCGTCTGAGCCTGTCCATCCCCAGCACCATCTCCCTGGAGTCCACCCTGTCCTACCTGGGCCTGGGCCTGGACAACGATACGCCGTCCCTGGGTATCCTGCTCCGTGACGCCCGGAACTACTTCCTGAACTACCCCTACCTGCTGATTTTCCCGGCCGTCATCGTATCCATTATTACCGTCACATTCTATCTGGTGGGCAACGCCTTCTCCGACGCCGCCGACCCCAGAAACCACGTTTAAGGAGGGACATGATATGGCAGAAAAGACCCCTATTTTGTCCGCAAAGGACGTGGAGATTCAGTTCAGCCTCCGCGGCAACAAGCTGAAGGCCATTCGGAAATGCTCCCTGGACCTGTACGAGGGCGAGACCTTGGCCATCGTGGGCGAGTCCGGCTCCGGCAAGTCCGTGTTCACCAAGTCCTTCCTGGGGATGCTGGATGCCAACGGCAAAATCACCGGCGGCAGCATCACCTATGAGGGCATCGACATCTCCAAGTACACCACCGAGAAGCAGTGGCGTGACATCCGCGGCAGGAAGATCGCCATGGTCATGCAGGACCCCATGACCTCCCTGAACCCCCTGAAGAAGGTGGGCAAGCAGATTCAGGAGAGCATTGAGCTGCACCGCGGCGTCAAGGGCGCCGAGGCCAAAAAGATGGCCATTGAGATGCTGGACAAGGTGGGCATCCCCGACCCGGAGAAGCGCTACAACCAGTATCCCCACGAGTTCTCCGGCGGCATGCGGCAGCGTGTGGTCATCGCCATCGCCGTGGCCTGCCAGCCCCAGATTCTGATCTGCGACGAGCCCACCACCGCTCTGGACGTGACCATTCAGGCCCAGATCCTGGACCTGATCCGCAACCTGAAGAACGAGCTGAACATGACGGTGGTTTACATCACCCATGACCTGGGCGTTGTGGCCAACGTGGCGGACCGCATCGCGGTCATGTACGCCGGTCAGATCGTGGAATACGGCAACGCCGACGAGATTTTCTACGACGCATGGCACCCCTACACCTGGGCGCTGCTGTCCGCCCTGCCCCAGCTGGGCGTGAAGGGTCAGGATTTGCCCTCCATCGAGGGCACGCCCCCCAACCTGTTCCAGGAGATCAAGGGCGACGCCTTCGCCCCCCGGAACAAGCAGGCCCTGGCCATTGACTTTGTGAAGGAGCCGCCTTTCTTCGAGGTCAGCCCCACCCACAAGGCCAAGACCTGGTATCTGGACCCCCGGTGCCCCGCCTTTGAGCGGCCTGAGAACATCCGCAACTACAAGGAAAAGATTCGTCAGAGAGGGTGATTGAAATGGCAGAAAAAGAGAAACTGATCGAGGTAAAAGACCTCCAAATCACCTTCGGTTCCGGTCGGAAAAAGTTCGTCGCGGTGGATCATGTCAACTTTGACATCTACAAGGGGGAAACCTTCTCCCTGGTGGGCGAGTCCGGCTCCGGCAAGACCACCATCGGCCGCGCCATCATCCGGGTCAACCCCACCTCTGCCGGCGAGATCTACTTCAAAGGCCAGAAAATCAACGGCAAGATTTCCAAGGAGCTGGACCAGGAGGTCATCCGGAAGTGCCAGATGATTTTCCAGGACCCCCAGGCGTCCCTGAACGAGCGCGCCAAGGTGGACTACATCATCTCCGAGGGCCTGTACAACTTCCACCTGTACAAGGACGAGGCAGACCGTGAGCGCAAGGTGCAGGAAGCCCTCCACGAGGTGGGCCTGCTGCCGGAGTTCGCCTCCCGGTTCCCCCACGAGTTCTCCGGCGGTCAGCGGCAGCGTATCGGCATTGCCCGTGCCCTGGTCATGGAGCCGGAATTCATCGTGGCGGACGAGCCCATCTCCGCTCTGGACGTGTCCATCCGGGCCCAGGTGCTGAACCTGCTGAACAAGCTGAAGGCCAGCCGCGGGCTGACCTACCTGTTCATCGCCCACGACCTGTCGGTGGTGCGGTTCATCTCTGACCGCATTGCGGTTATCTACAAGGGCCGCATTGTAGAGCTGGCCGAGGCGGAGGAGCTGTTCCTGAACCCGCTGCACCCCTACACCCAGGCGCTGCTGTCCGCCGTGCCGATTCCCGACCCGGAGCTGGAGAAGAAAAAGAAGCTGCTGGTCTATGACCCCAGCGTCCATGACTACTCCGTGGACGGGCCCATCTGGTACGAAATCAAGCCGGGCCACTTCGTCTATGGCAACAAGAAGGAAATCAAGGGTTACGAAGCGATTGTGAAATAAGGTTTGGCATGAAAAAGTTGTGGCGCATCTATCATGAATCCTACATGATCCGGCCAACGGTATACCGCACCCTGGTGAAAAGCGCCGTTGTCCTGCTGCTGGCCGTGCTGTGGAACCGGTTCATCAACAACGGACTGTTCACCATCGGCTATGCCTTCCTGGCGCTGGGATTGATTTGTATGGCCCTGGCCTGGTTCAACTACCTGAGTCTGGACGGTGTCCATGTGAACTTTGCCATCCTGGACAAGCTGAAAGAGCGCAGGAGCAAGCAAAGGCAGCACAGCAAAAAGGATATGGTGGACTATGTACAGGAGCCTGTGGTGTCCTTTGACGAGCTGGAGCCGGAGGAACGCACCGCCTGCGGGCTGGTGTCCTCCCTTCTGACGGGACTGCTGTTTGCGCTGCTGAGCCTGTTCTTCTGATTGTTTCCATTTGCAGAGCCGAGGGCCTGCCCCAAACGGGGCAGGCCCTTTCCTTTTTAGAACCAAAAGTGAAACACCGCATTCAACAGCATTGCCGCAAGGAGCAGCAGGACGGCCCCCAGGAACACCAGCGCCAAAACCAGCAGCACCTGCCCGTACCGCTTCGCCGCCGCCGGATGCCGGTACTTCAGGGCAAACACCGGAAACAGCAGGACCGAAGCGATGAGGAAGGTCAGAAACGGCCCGACGAAGCCCTCCCAAAAGCTGCCGCTGTGCCACAGAAACTGACAGGCCACCCCCGCAGGGCGCAGACCAGCAGGAGAAAGACGGCCACCCCCATCGCGCCATGCCGCTGCTTCTCCTCCCTGAGGTCAATCAGGTAGACGAAGCGCCACAGCTTTTCAAAGAGGCCCCACTCATGCCGCAGAAAGTCGTCCCGCAGGTCGGCAAAGGGGATGCCCTGGGCCTCCTCCCGGGTGATTTGCGAAAAATACCGCTCCTCGTCCAGCCCCTCCAGGCTGGTCTCCTCCGCGGCCATCTGATTGCAGAGGCGGAGGGCGCCCCGCAGCTCGTCCACCTGGGTTTGGAGCTGCCGGGATTGGGCCTCCAGCACCTCCGACAGCTGCGCCTCCCCCTGGAGGAGCCTCTTGACGTCCGCAATGGGAACGCCGCATTTCCGCAGGACGATGATCTGCTTTAAACGCCTGATGTCCTCCTCCGTGTAGTCCCGATACTGGTTGCTGCCCCTTCTGGGGGAGAGCAGCCCCTGCTTCTCATAGAACCGGATATTGTCCCGGGAGAGGTTTAAACGGTCTTCTGCTTCTTTGATTTTCATGGGAACATCTCCTTTCTGATACCAGCATAAGCCCTGGAGCCTGTCCACAGTCAAGGGAAACTTTCAATCTTTTCACACTTTTTTTGCGCCCGCTGACGCAAAAATACAGCATCCTAAAAGGAACGTGCAGTATCCGCAAAAACAGCCTGCCGGGATACCCTGGCAGGCCGTTTCTCACGAAGCAGGCGTTACGGGTCGGCCTCTGTCAGGGCGGCCCTTTGGTCAATCGTCAGGGACGCGCCGGGCAGGATGGCGGCGTCCTCCTCATCCTCCACATAGGAGATCGTGACCTGGTCCCCTGCGGTCAGGATGACCACTTCCTCCCACTCGGCGGCGGAGAAGGCGAAGTAATGCTCCGCATCCCCTTCCAGCTGCAAGTAGAACCAGGTGTTTCCGTCAATGACGGCGGAGCGGATGTCCGCAACGGCGGCGCTGACGGTGGCGTATTCCGTCCCCGAATCGTCATCGCTGTGGTCCACCGTGATGCCGTTTTCCATCAGCAGGGCCTCATAGTTCTCTTGGCACTCCTCCACGGAGCTGCCGGTGGCGGTGATCTGATAGTCAGAGACGCTGACCATGGCGTACATTTTGACCAGCTCCGCGCTGTCCTTCAGCGCCATGAAGTAGGTGGGCTGGTCGGAGATGTTCAGCAGGATGGGGAAGGTGGCGGAGTACCCCAGATGCTGCACGGCGCCCTCCGCGGAGCTCATGGCGGAATACTCCTCCGCGCCGGTGATGTTGTAGAATTTGGTCTCCTTGGTGCGCTGATTCACCAGGATGAAGCCCACGATGGACTCATCGCTGCCGGCAGAGGTGACGCCGGTGTAAAGGTACACGTCGTCGTTCAGGGCCAGGTAGTTGTAGCCCTCGTACTCCCCGGTGGTGGTGGTCACGCCCTTCTGCCCCAGCAGGCTGTTCAGCCAGCCGTTGACCAGGGTGCCGTGGTAGTTGTACTGGTCGATGATCAGGGCGGCGTCGTAGACCCGGTCCACCCAGGAGGGCACATCCTCCACATCGTAGTAGATGCACTCGCCGGTGACGGCGTTCACCAGCACCGCGCCGATCACATCCCGTCCGCCGAAGAGGCCGATGGTGCAGGTTTCCCGGGAGCAGACCCACCAGGGATTGCCGTCCTCATCGATCTCAAAATTGACATTGCCGAAGAGATAGGTGGGGTAGCGGAAGCGCAGGTAACGGCTCAGGTTGCGGTTGAAGTACTCGCTGGGGGAATACTTGATGCCCTCCTCCAGCTGCACCAGGCTGGCCTCCTGCGTACACATATCCACGATGATATAACCCGGCAGGCCGTCGGACTGGTTGTTGAACCACTTGATGAAGTCGCCATACTCCAGGCAGGCCACCCGCACCGGCTGACTCTGGTAGTTGATCTGGCTGTAATCGCTGCTGACCTCAAACTGGGAGACCAGGCTGCTGTTGGAGCTGATATCCCCCAGCGCCCGCTTGCCCAGCTGAATGGCCGAGGCCTCGTCCAGCATGGGGATTTTGTCATAGGAGATTTCGGATACATCCTCCATAAAGTCGCCGGTCTGCACATCCATCAGCTCATAGTAGGCGGTGGCGTGGAACATCACGGCCGAGCTGACGGACCCCACCAGGGCCACGACAAGGCACAGCAGAATGATGATAACGGGGACGCTGCGCAGCAGCTTTTTGGGGGACAGCACGCTGCTGTAGGCGGCGGCCCGTTTGGACTGCTGCATCCTGGCCCGGTTGATGTGATAGACGCCGTTTTCGTCCTGTTCAAAGACCACCTTTTCGTTGGTCTTTTGCCCGGAACCGCCGCCCGGCACACCCCCCAACAGGAGCTTTGCCACCAGATAGACCAGGCAGAGGATGATGACGAACACATACAGCTCCGCGCTGTGGGGGTTCAGCGCCGGCAGGAGCACATAGAAATAAATCCCGCCAACGACCAGCGTAATGAGCAGGCTGAGCAGTATATTCCTGACAGATCGTGTTTTCGTGGTTTTCATGGAGTGCCCTCCTTTGAATTTTAAACTCAGGTTTTCAGCTGTATTCAGAATACCACATTTTTACCCGATCTGCAATGCAAAAAAGTCCTTTTACGGAAAAGTTCTCCGTCATCCGGAAGGCTCGGAACCGTCATTGGGGGTGCAGGGGTTCACATGAACCATACAGTGCTTCACCGACGGAAACTTTCGCTCAATCACCTGATGCACCTGCTCCGCAATGGCGTGGGCGTCCGTCAGGGAGAGGCTGCCGTTGGCGGAGATCTCCACGTCCACATAGGTGCGGCTGGCGAACTGGCGGGTTTGCAGCAGGTCCACGGACTGGACGCCCGGCTGCAGCAGAATTTCGATGCGCATATCCCGTTCGGTCTCCGGGTCGCAGGCCCGGTCTGTCAGCTGGCCGGCCGCATTCCGGAAAATGTCAATGCTGGCCTTCAGGATGAAGATGCAGATCACCACACTGGCAATGGGGTCGCAGACCGGGTATCCCAGCCGCGCCCCCAAAATCCCCAGGAGGGAGCCGATGGAGGACAGGGCGTCGGAGCGATGGTGCCAGGCGTCCGCCATCAGGGCCGTGGAGCCGATTTTGCGGGCGGCGGCCCGGGTATACCAGTACATGGCCTCCTTGGCGGCGATGGAGACCAGGGCGGCCACCAGGGCCAGCACGCCGGGAATCTCCAGGGTATCATAGGACGCGGAATAGATTTTCTGAATGCCGGAGCAGCCGATGCCAATACCGGTCAGGGCCAGCACCACCGCCAGCAGAATGGAGGCGATACATTCCATGCGCTCATGGCCGTACTCGTGCCCGGCATCCGCCTTCCGTCCGGCCAGCTTCACGCTGATCATCACCATGAAGGTGGAAAAGACGTCGCTGGCCGAGTGGACGGCGTCGGAAATCATGGCGCTGGAGTTGGCCAGCACCCCGGCCAACAGCTTGAAGAGGGTCAACAGCAGGTTGACTGCAATGCTCCTGTGGGAGACCCGCATGGCGATTTGGGTTGTATTTTCCGTGAAATCGTTCATCAAAAACTCCTATCTGCCGCTGTGGGCCGGCACGGTTCGCCCCCTCCAGGCGGCGGTGGTAAGGGGGCGTAGATAGAAAAGAACATCTGCGGGACAGGAAAAGCTCACTGTCCCGCAGATGGATTCTTTTGCACGCTGCTCTGCTGCCAATTGGCCCGACGAAAACGTCTGTTCAGGTTATTGGCAGTTTATCACAGCGAGCAGCGGTAAGTCAAGAAAAACTTTAGTTATCAACGGCAAACCGGCAAAAAATGGGAGTTTCAGATGAAAAAAGTAGTATTTTGACGGTTTCGCCCCATGACGGCCCGCTCCGCCCGTTCGCCATAGCGCAGGCCCGGGAGGCACAGGCCGATGCCACCCAGCGGATCAGGCAAAAATCCGTTTGCCCAGCTTGCCCAGGGGCTTGTTGATTTGCCTGGAAAGGGTCCCCACAAAGAGGGCCGCCGCAACGGTCCCCTCCCGCACGCCGTAAAGGCCGTGGAGAAAGACCAGGGACAGGATGCAGGCGATCACCACCAGGGAAACGTCGAACACCACCTTCATCGTGCCAAATTTCACGGGCGCCACCTGGCAAATGGCCAGCACCAGCCCCTCCCCGGCCAGCGTCACCACGTTCGCCGTCACCTCAAAGCTCACGCCCACCGCCACAAGCACGATTCCGATGATGCAGAACACCCATTCCATCCCATAGCCGTTACACTGCAGCGGGCTCAGCGCCCACACGGCGAAGTCGGTCATGTAGCCGAAGAAAACGGCCACCGCAAGCTGGAGCAGCTGGATGGGCTTATACTGCCGCCTGAGAATGAGGATTTGCAGCAGGACGAAGCAGCAATGCATCAGGATGGTGATGTTGCCCACCGTCAGCGACGTGACCTCGCTCAGCACCGAAGGGACGCTGGAGATCGGCGACGTCCCCAGTCCCGCCTTGATGGAAAATGCCACCCCAAAGGCCATAATAAAAAGGCCCACCAGCAGAAACAGGTACCGCCTGACCTGTCTGAACTCTGTCTTTTCCGCCTGCGGCTCAGTTTGGGTTTCTTTCTTACGCAAAACAGCCATCCTCTTTCTAAATTTGATAAGCGCATACAGAAATGCGCCTACTGTTTATCGTACCACACAGTGTCAGCTTTTTCCACCCCTAACGCGAAAAAAACAGGCCGGGCCGGGCGATTTCACACGCAGTCATGCGTCTGCCTCCGAAGATACAGGCCGGACAGCCAGACTTATGTTATTATAATGAGATGCCCGAAACTCCTGCGTGCGCACTGTTGGCAGAGAGACTGCGGATGCATTGAAAACAACACGATGCGCCATTCCTGTTGTTCCCTTTGCCCCGCGCACCTCTTAAAATAAAAGCATCTAAACAAAGGAGGTTCATCGAAATGAACACAGACAAACTTTACGCAGAATCCCTCGCCAGCGAGTATGCCCCCAAGGACACCTCCAAGGTCGTCGCATTGAAAAAGCTGGACCGGAAGGCCAAGCTGCCGGCAGTCGTCTTTGCCTATGCCTTTGGCATCGTTGGGGCCCTGGTGACCGGATTGGGGATGTGCCTTTCCATGCAGGTGATCGGTACGCCCACCAGAGCAACGATGGTGGCGGGCATCATCATCGGCCTGCTGGGGCTTCTGGCCATGTCGGTCAACCATCCCATTTACAAGCGGATGCTGGAAAAGGGGAAACAGAAGTACGCCTTTGAAATTATGGAGCTCGCAAAGAAAATCAGCGAAAGCTGACCCGGACAGATATGCAGTGTGGACAGGAGGCGCCCGGAATGACAAAAGCGGAAAGCAAATATTTCAACACTGCCCGAAGGATGGACGATGCCTTTCTGTCCCTAATGGAGCAGAAATCCTTCGAGTATATCACGGTCACGGAGATTTGTCAGAAAGCCGGCGTCAACCGCTCCACCTTCTATCTCCACTATGAAACGGTGGGAGATCTGCTGACGGAGTGCGTGGAGCAAATCAATCAGCAATTCCTCCTGTGCTTCAAAGAACCTGCGTCAGAGTTCAGGCAGCGCATCGGAACCGCTTCTCTGGAAGAGCTGTTCCTGATCACACCGGAATACCTGATTCCATATCTGACCTATATCCTGGAGCACAAAACCGTGTTCAGGGTCGTTCTCGCCAATCCGGTGGTCATGCAGGCCGCTCAAACCTACGACTTTATATTTGGCGACATCCTCGACCAGATATTGGCCCGCCATCAGGTTCCTGAGCGGGACCGGAGCTATATGCTTTCCTTTTACATTGAAGGGGTGATGGGCATTGTGAAGCGTTGGCTGCGGTCAGACTGCAAGGACTCCGTTGAGGATATTGCCAAAATCATCATGTGTGTCATTCGGCGGTGAGTGATGAAGCAGCGAAAAAAGAGTCTCCAGGGCTGCCTGTCCGCTGGCCAGCGCAAGGCGTTCCTGTCCCTGGTCAGCTCAGCGGCGGTCAATCTGCTGTATGCCGTCTGGGAAATCCTCTGCGGGATTTACTATCACTCGTACTGGTTTGTGACGCTGGGGTGCTATTATCTCCTGCTGATGCTGACGCGGTAGACCCTGCTGCGCGGCGCACACGGCGGAGGCTGTTCGGAAGAGATGCAGTGGCGGCGGTGCCGCACCTGCGGTATTCTGCTGCTGCTTCTGAACCTCATTCTGTCCGGCATCGTGGTGTCGGCGGTCGTCGGTCATCAGGGTTCCCACTATGCGGGCTATTTGATTTATGCAATGGCCGCATATACCTTCTACAAGGTCGGCATCGCCGTCAGGAATCTCGCCCGCCATCGCGCCCTGCGTGACCCGGTTTTAGCGGCATCCAGAGCAACCAGCTTTGCCTCCGCCCTGATTTCCATGCTTTCACTGGAAATCGCCACGCTCCTGCAATTTGGAACGGACGAGGCGTTTTTCCGGACAATGACCGTGTCCACCGGAACCGGCGTCTGCGTGATACTGTCCGCAACCGCGCTTTATATGATCGTATCCGCACAGAAAGCCTTGCGTATGCATGATAACCCCTACCAGAGAAAAGCCGAAAAACTGTGAGAGCCGCAGGAAATCTATCTATGATTTCCTGCGGCTTCTCCGCTTTGCAGTAAATGAATAAATGATTGATCCGCCAATGCCGGTCCGCTGCGCCCTGACGCTGTTCATCCTTCCGCGTCGTCCCGGTGCCTGCTCAGGTACTCTTTGATTTTCTCAAAGGTGACGACGCTCATGTCATGCTCCATCCGGCAGGCGTCCTCGGTGGCGGTGTCCTCCGGCACGCCGATGGACATGAGCCAGGCGCTCAGAATCGTGTGCCGCTCGTACATACGCTCCGCAATCTCACGGCCGGCATCTGTCAGGTCCAGCCAACCGTCCTGATCCATGGTGATGTACCCGCTTTTGCGGAGGTTGGACATGGCCACACTGACGCTGGGCTTGGAGAAGTTCAGCTTCCGCACCACGTCAATGCTGCGGCAGACCCCCTTCTCCTGCTTCACCATCAGAATCGCCTCCAGGTAGTTTTCCGATGATTCGTGGATTTCCATAGTTCGTTGTACCCTCCTCAAATGATGTTCCGCCCCGCGTCAGCCTGGCGTTTTGTCCGGAGCCCGGAGCGGCGCACCTCCGATGAGGTTTCGCAGCCTTCCGTCCGCTGTGCGTCAGTTGGTAATGCCCCGGCTCAGCAGATATTTCTTGACCATCAGTGCCACCTTGAAGGTGATGGCGTCGTCGAACTCCCTCAAATCCAAACCGGTCAGCTTCTTGATTTTCTCCAGGCGATAGACCAGGGTGTTGCGGTGGACAAAGAGCTTTCTGGCCGTCTCGGACACGTTCAGGTTGTTTTCAAAGAACTTGTTGATGGTGAACAGCGTCTCCTGGTCCAGGGCGTCGATGGGATTCTTCTTAAAGACCTCCTGGAGGAACATCTCACACAGGGTAATGGGCAGCTGATAGATCAGGCGGCCAATGCCCAGGTTGTCATAGTTGATGATGCTGCGCTCCGCCTCAAAGACCTTGCCCACGTCAATGGCAGTCTGGGCCTCCTTGTAGGCCCGGGCCAGCTCCCGGATATGCTCCGCAATGGTGCCAATGCCGATGACCACCTTCAACTTCAGCTTCGCCTCAATGGTCTCCTCGATTCCGGCGGCGATTTTATAGAGGTCCTTCGGCGTAGAGCCTTCGGGAATCTGCTTCACCAGCACCACGTCATTATCGCCCATGGAGAACACAAAATCGTTCTGCCGGTTGGGGAACATGGCCTGAACGGTATCCAAAATGCCATTCTCCCCGCCCTCCACCGGGCGCACCAGGAACACCGCCCGGGGCGTCTCCGCCGGGAAGTGCAGCTTCTCCGCCTGGGCATAGATGTCGCCAATCAGAATATTGTCAGAGATGATGTTTTTGACAAAGGCAGCCTTGTCATACTTCTCCTCATAATAGCTTTTTACGCCGTTCAGAGCCACCGCAGCCATGTTGCAGATCAGCTTCGCCTGCTCATCATCGCCCTGCACAAAAACAGCATAGTCAAACTGCGCCCGCCAGCCGCTGAGGGATTTAAAGGTGCGGCCGCCGACCACCAGGGCGGTATCCCGTTCGCTGTTCAGTGCTTCCACGGCGGCTGGCCACTGCTCCCCAATCACAGGGAGGTCATTACACGCCACGACACTTCCCTCTACATCAATGACGCCGATGACACGGTCCGTACACTCCTTCATTTGAAGCACAACGCTTTGGAACAAACGATTTGACATGAGTGCGTCTCTCCTCTCTTGTAGTGCGCCTTATCCCGCCTTCGCGGTAAAGCTGTCCTTATTATACTTTTTTTTCCCGCCAAATTCAATACTTTTTTTCGTTTCTTTTGTGAATTTTGACGAATCACCCTTCCGCCAGTCCGCAGCACTCCAGGAGGGCCGCCACCTCCCGGCTGTCCAGCGGGCGAAAGGCCCCCGGTTCCAGGGTTTCATCCAGAGTCAGCGGCCCCATGGAGAGCCGCTTCAGGTGCCGCACCGGCTTGCCCCGCTGGGCCAGCATCCGTTTCACCTGATGGAACTTGCCTTCCCGCAGGGTGACCAGGCACAGATGCTCCCCCAGGTTCTCCAGCCCCGCCGGCTGGCAGCGGACGCCGTCCCCCAGGGTCAGCCCGTCGGCAAAGGCAAACACATCCGAAGCGTCCACCGTCCCCTCCGTCTCGGCGAGATACACCTTGTCCACATGATAGCTGGGGGACAGCAGCCGATGGGTCATGACCCCGTCGTTGGTCAGCAGCAGCAGGCCCTCCGTGTCCCGGTCCAGACGGCCCACCGGGGCCAGCTTCCGGCGGCGCAGCTCCGGCGGGAGGAGATCCATCACCGTGGCCTGACGGCGATCCTCTGTGGCGGTGAGCACACCGGCGGGCTTGTTCAGCATCAGGTAGGTGTAGCCCCCGCAGGGGATCGTCTCCCCTGCCACCTGGATCACCGCCCCCTCCGGCTCCACCTTCGTATCCGGCCGCAGCACCGGCGTACCGTTGACGGAAACCTGCCGACGGCGAATCAGCTCTTTGACCTCTTTCCGGCTGAACCGGCCGGTGCCGGCCAGCAGCTTGTCTATCCGCTCCGCGCCCATTGCCTGCCCTCCAACATGTAAGTTCTTTTAGTATACCATATTTTGCCGGCTTCGTCACCTGTTTTTTCAGCAATTTGCCGGGAAACGAAAAAACGGCGGCTAGCGTCTCAAGACGTCGGCCGCCGCCGGGCAGGGTTATTTCTCCTGCTCCCTGGCGTTCTCCGCCGCAGCGAGCTTGATTTTGCGGCGGTTGATGACTTCCTCCGACTTCGGCTGGATGTCTCCCGCCCTGGTCAGGGCCTGCTTGGTCAGCAGCGGCCCCACCAGCTCATAGATCAGCACGGAGAACAGCGTGATGTTGCGGATCAGCGTCCCCGCGTCCCCCAGCTGCATGGCGGTGGTACACATCCCCAGGGCCACCCCCGCCTGGGGCAGCAGGGTGATGCCCAGGTACCTGCAGATGTTGGGGGCGCATTTTGTCCACTTCGCGCTGACGTAGGCCCCCAGATACTTCCCGGCGGAGCGGAAGAGGATATACACCAGGCCGATGCAGACGATGGCCCCGTCCGTAAACACGCTCAGCTCCAGCTCCGCGCCGCTGATGACAAAGAACAGGGCAAAGAGCGGAGAGGTCCACCGGTCAGAGGCGGCCATCAGGTCGTCAGACAGGGGGCAGAGGTTGCAGAACACCGTCCCCAGCATCATGCACACCAGCAGCGAGGAGAAGCCGATGGTCACCGGCCCCACCTCCACCTCCACCATCGCCAGGGAGGCGGTAAGAAAGACAAAGGCGATGGTCAGGTTCAGTCGGTTCGTGTTGGAGTTGAACAGCTTTTCCAGCTGGGTCAGCAGCCAGCCCATGACCGCCCCCAGGGCCAGAGACGCCCCAATCTCAATCAGCGGGTTCACCAGAATGGAGAACAGGTCCACCACGCCGCTGGTCAGCGTCTTTGCAATGCCGAAGGACACGGCGAACACCACCAGCCCCACCGCGTCGTCCAGGGCCACGATGGGCAGCAGCAGGTCGGTCAGCGGCCCTTTGGCCTTGTACTGCCGCACCACCATCAAGGTGGCGGCAGGGGCGGTGGCGGTGGCGATGGCCCCCAGGGTGATAACCTGGGCCACGGACAGCTTGTCCGGCATCAGGGTATGTACCGCCAGCAGCGCCACATCCACCAACGCCGTGGCGGTGACCGCCTGCACTACGCCGATGACCGCCGCCTGTCTGCCGGTGGCCTTCAGGCTTTTCAGCCGGAACTCATTGCCGATGGCAAAGGCGATGAAGCCCAGCGCCACCTCGGAAACCAGGGACAGGTCGCTGACGGCTTCGGCAGAGGTGAAGCCCAGCCCGTCGATGTGGAGGGCCCCCAGCCCATAGGGGCCGATCAGCACACCGGCAATCAGATAAGCCGTGACAGAGGGCAGCTTGAAGGGCTTGAACACCCGGGTCATCAGCAGACCGGCCAGCACGGCGATGGAAACAGACAACAGGACAGACATAATCACTCAACTTCCTACTCCGGGGCCGCCCCTTTGGCGCAGGCCCCCATTCTTTCGCGCACCCTAATATACCCCAAACGGGGGCAAAAAACAATCACAATTTCAGCGACTTTGGGCAGGTTTCCTCCCCACCTTTTAGGCAGTTTGTGCGCGCAAAACAAAAACAGGCCGGAAAGATGCGCCCGTCTCTCCGGCCTGTACCGCAGCTCGCAGACGCGCTTTTTGGGCGCTACATACACTTTCGGATTTGGTTGATGGCGCTCTTTTCCAGCCGGGACACCTGAGCCTGGGAGATGCCCACCTCGGCGGAGACCTCCACCTGGGTCTTGCCCTGGAAGAAGCGCAGGTCTAAAATGTGCTGCTCCCGGTCTGGCAGGCGCTCCAACGCCTCGTGGAGGGCGATGTGCTCCAGCCACCGCTCATCCGTGTTCTTCTCGTCCCGCACCTGGTCCATAACGCAGACCGTGTCCGTCCCGTCGGAGTACACCGGGTCGTACAGGGAGACCGGGTCGGCGATGGCGTCCAGCGCCGTCACCACCTCCTCCCGTTTCAGCTCCAGCAGCTTGGCGATCTGGTCAATGGACGGCTCCGCCTGATGCTCGCTCTGATAGGCCTCCCTGGCCTGGAGGACCCGATAGGCGGTGTCCCGGACGGAGCGGGACACCCGCATGGTGGAGGAGTCCCGGAGGAAGCGGCGAATCTCCCCGGCGATCATGGGGACCCCATATGTGGAAAACTTTACCAGAAACTTTGGGTCAAAGTTATCAATCGCCTTGATGAGCCCGATGCAGCCGATTTGAAACAGATCGTCCATATTCTGCCCCCGGCCCGCGAACCGCTGGATCACCGACAGCACCAGCCGCAGGTTGCCCTCGATCATCTGCTGGCGGGCCTCCTCGTCTCCCTCCTGGATGCGCTCCATCAGCGCCACCATCTCCTCGTTTTTCAGCACCTTCAGCCGGGACGTGTTGACGCCGCAAATCTCTACTTTGCTTTGCATACACAAATACCTCTTTAGCAGGAAATATGATTCTAGTATTTCCCGGCTGAGAGGGCGGTATCCGGAAATCTTCCCCCGGCATCCGACGGCTTTTGGGTCATTCTCCCGGAATTGTCCTGCCGCAACGAAAAATCCTACTTGACAATCCGGGTATAATATGGTATACCCTAATTATCCAGTAGGATTTAAGGCAGCAACCCCCAGGGCGGGCAAAAACCGCATGCTGCGCCGCTGCCTGACAGAAAGAAGGTTTCCTATGAATGTGTATTTTGACAACGCAGCAACCACCAGCGTCAGCGAAACGGCGCTGAACGCCATGCTGCCCTGTCTGAAAGAAAACTATGGCAACGCCTCCTCCCTCCACGCTTTGGGGCAGGAGGCCAACCGGGTGCTGGACGAGTCCCGGCAGACCGTCGCCTCCCTGATCGGCGCGAACCCCTCGGAGCTTTACTTCACCTCCGGCGGCAGCGAGGCGGACAACTGGATCATCACCCAGATGGCCTATCAGGGCCGCAGGAAGGGCAAGACCCACCTGATTTCCTCCGCCTTTGAGCATCACGCCGTCCTCCACACCCTGAAAAAGCTGGAGAAGGAGGGCTTTGAGGTGACGCTGCTCCCCGTCCACGAGGACGGGCTGGTGCGCCCGGAGGAGCTGGACGCCGCCATCACCGACAAGACCGCCCTGGTCACCATCATGTACGCCAACAATGAGATCGGCACCATCCAGCCCATCACTGAGCTGGCCGCCGTTTCCCACAAGCACGGCGTATTCTTCCACACCGACGCGGTGCAGGCCGTGGGCCATCTGCCCATCGACGTCAAGGCCCAGGGCATTGACGCCCTGAGCCTGTCCGGACACAAGTTCCACGGCGTCAAGGGCACCGGCGCCCTGTACTGCCGCAAGGGCGTCCTGCTGGGCAACCTCATCGAGGGCGGCGCCCAGGAGCGGGGCAGACGGGCCGGCACCGAGAACATCCCCGGCATCGTGGCCATGGCCGCCGCCTTGCAGGAGGCCTGCGACCATATGGAGGAAAACGCCGCCCGTGTCACCGCCATGCGGGACAGGCTGATTGCAGGCGTTCTGCAAATCCCCAACTCCCGTTTGAACGGCGACCCGGTAAAGCGCCTGCCCGGCAACACCAGCTTCTGCTTTGAAGGGGTGGAGGGCGAGAGCCTGCTGCTCCGGCTGGATCTGGCCGGTATCTGCGCCTCCTCCGGCAGCGCCTGCACCAGCGGCAGCCTGGACCCCAGCCATGTGCTGCTGGCCATCGGCCTGCCCACCGAGGTGGCCCACGGTTCCCTGCGGCTGACCCTGGACGAGGTGAACACCGAGGAAGAGGTAGATTACGTCCTGGAAAAGCTCCCCGGCATCGTGCGCACCCTGCGCAATATGTCCCCCGTCTGGGAGGATATGATTGAAGCCGGCACCGCCCAGGCATACTAAAGATTGAATACAATTAGAAAGGAACGATGCAATTATGGCAATGGCATATAGTGAAAAGGTGCGGGACCATTTCGCAAACCCCCGCAATGTGGGCAAGCTGGACGACGCCAACGGCGTGGGCGAAGTGGGCAACGCCGTCTGCGGCGACAT
This sequence comes from Clostridiales bacterium, assembly GCA_021202775.1. Classification (GTDB taxonomy): domain Bacteria; phylum Bacillota; class Clostridia; order Oscillospirales; family Oscillospiraceae; genus Onthomonas. The sequence goes on from JAJQCJ010000071.1 coordinate 33,972, forward strand.
CATGAAAATGTACCTGAAAATTGACGACGACGGCGTCATCACCGACGTGAAGTTTAACACCTTCGGCTGCGGCGCGGCCATCGCCACCAGCTCCATGGCCACGGAGATGATCAAGGGCAAGACCATTGACGACGCCCTGAAGCTGACCAACAAGGCCGTGGTGGAGGCCCTGGACGGTCTGCCCGCCGTGAAGATTCACTGCTCCGTTCTGGCGGAGGAAGCGGTGAAGGCCGCCCTCAGCGACTACTACACCCGCAAGGGCCTGCCGGTTCCCCCGGAGTGCCAGATGGCCTGCGGCAGCAACTGCGAAGCCTGCCAAATCTAAACGCCAAAAATTCATCGGATTGCTGTCGCCTCTGGCGGCGGCAATCTTTTTTTGACGTTCCCGGGCATTCACTTAAGGAGACTCACCCTCCACCGGCTGCCGCCGGTCCCCCTCCGCCGTCAAGCGGCATTTCCGGCGCTTTGCGCCTCCCTACTCTTTCAGGGGAGGCAAGGGCGTTGTGGGAGTCACCACGTCATTGGCTCCCCTGAAAGGGCGTAAGTGCTGCAAAGCGGTAGAGCTGTCGGCGTAGCCGACTGAGGGGTGGGAAAGCTGTGCAACAGTTCTATAGCGCACGTTTTCACCCTGCAAAGCCTTCGAGTGCCCGATACCCCTGTAGGGGTGGCCCTTGGCCGCCCGGGGTAAGCAAGCGGTTCTCGAGGGCGGCCAAGGGCCGCCCCTACGGAAAGACGGGCAACGGAGTGCAAGGCCCCCAAGTTGACAACATTGCCCCAAAAAATAACCCACCCTGCCGGGCTTCTCTCCTGCGGCAGGGTGGGGCAGCGCTGTCATGAAATTGTGCAAAGGGTCACACCCTGGTTTTCCTCCCAAGGCGGCCCAGGAGCTTCCACTTCATCCGGTGCCGATAGGTGCGCCGGTAGTGCATGAAGATGGAGATGATGATAAAGCCGATGCCCAGGCCCGCCAGCGAATGGAGGCAGGGCATTGCGTTGGCGGCCACCAGCTCCGTGTCCTGGAGCAGCAGCCCCACCACCGTATAGTAGAGGGTGCCGCCGGGCAGCAGCGGGACGATGGAGGGATAGAGAAACACGGTGGAGGGGTTTTTGGTGGAGACCGCCATGAATTCTGAGAAAGCGGCAGCCGCCACAGCCGCCAGGAAGCAGGAGATAAAGGGCTCCGGCGTGATCTGCAGCAGCACCAGATAGACGATTCTGGTCAGCGCACCGCTGAGCCCGGCAACCAGCAGGTACTTCCGCTCAATGCGGAACACAATGCCGAAGCCGAAGGACGAGCAAAAAGAGCAAATGACTAATTTAACTGATTCCATCATGCGATATTCCCCCCAAACAGATAGATACTCAGGATGAAACCTCCAACAATGGCCATCGTCTCCAAGACGACCTTGAAAAACTCCACCAGACCGTTAATCTCATTCCCGCAGAGGATGTTCCGGAAGGAGTTCACCATGGCGATACCGGGAATCAGCATCATGCTGTTCACGATCATCACGGTGTAGAGGCTGCTGGCAATACCCACCGCCTGGGCGCCGATGGCGATGCTGCCCACCACAAAGGTACACAGCACATTGAACACCACCTTGTTGAAGATGAGCCGCCTCAGGTAAAGCCCCGCCAGGAACATCAGCACCGTATTCAGCAGGATGATGACCAGATCCCCCAGGGTGCCGTCAAACACGCCGGTCAGGCCCGCCATGGCCAGCAGGAAGCCCGCCAAAAGCATGGGCTGGGAATAGCCCTTCGTGTTCACTGCCTCATCCAGCATCCCCGCCAGCGCAGCCGGCGCCGGAGGGTCCGCGCAAATCTGCCTGGACAGGTGATTTAACCGGCTGAGGTTTTCCAGATGGGTGTCCACGCCGCTCCAGATGCACCGCTGGCCCATGGCCTTGTTCCCCTGGGCGTCCTTCATGCTCAGGCTGACATAGCAGTTCAGTGAGAAAAACTGTACGTCCTGACAGCCGTAGGCGTCGCAGATGCGGTAGACGCTGTCATCCAAACGCTCCAGATTCGCGCCGCTGACCAGCATCCGTTCGCTGAATTTCAGGATAAATTCCAGAATGTCGTTCAAGTCGTTCATATACCGTTTCTTCCTCCCATGTAACAGTTTTCATGCAGGCTCTATTATAGCAAACCCTGCATCCGGGTACAAGCAGGGAGATGAAATTTTCCCGTAAAACTTCTGTACAGCCAAAGGACGGGGCCGCAATCTGGCGGGGGAAGGTCCTATTCGGCGGAGGTGTCGAAAAATCGCTCCCAGCGCACGTCCGTCCAGTCCTCGGTGTCGAAGGCAGCGCGGATGCCGTCGCACATGATCTGGAGCTTCTGCCGGATGGCGGGATACTCCATCAACTCCTGGGCCACATCGTCGTCGGTCATGATGTACTCCATGATTCTGGCCCGGTCCTCCTTGTCATAGCTCTGGGAATAGCTGTCCACAAAGTAGACCTCTGACCCCCCGCCGAAGTAGGCATACGCCTGGGCCTGGGCGGAATAGGCATAGTCCAGGTAGTCATAGGAGTAATAGTACTCAAACCCCTCCGGGTTGCAGGCGTCCCAGGAGCCGTCGTAAAAGCCGGTAAACTCCGTATCATCGATTTTGTTTTCCATGGCGTGCCACAGCTCGTGGCAGAAATTTATCTTTAAAACATAATTTGGTTCGGTGATGTCAAGACAAATGAACTCCCGGTTTTCCACGCCGTACTCAAACCCGGCGACGCTCATGTTGCGGTCGCTGCCGATGGGGCCGGTCAGCAGAAAGTAGACGCCGTCCTCCCCGTTGGCGGTCTGGAACTGGGCAAAGAAGTCCGACGGGTACAGCGCCAGCGCCGCCTCCAGCTGCTCCAGGGCGGCCAGAACGGAGGCGCACTCGTCGGCGAACCCCACCTGGTCCGTGGTGGTCACGTCGAACTCGGAGGCGTCGCAGGCCCCGGCGCACTGTGCCCCCAGCAGGACATGGACCTGGTAGGTTTCCTCCAGCTCCTCCGCCTTCGCCTGGGCCTCGGCCATGTTGTCGGGCAGGGTCACCGGCGTGAGCTCCGCCTGATAGGCGCTCAGGGTCTCGCTGTCGATCCGCGCCCCGGCGTCCACCTCCTGAGCCTCCCCCGCCGGGGAGAGGGGCATCTGCTCCGGGTCCAGAATCACCATGTGGGCGCCGCCGTCGGCGTAGATGGCAACGGCGATCAGGTCCTGCTCCGGCAGATAGACATAGGAGTAAGGGGTGTCGGACAGGCCGGCCTCGTTCAGATCGGCGACCTGGACCGCGCCGCCCTCCCCCATGCGGTACAGGAAGCTGCTGACCGTCTCCGCCTCCACCCCGTCGTCCGTCCAGGTGTAGACCAGGTCAAAGGCATACTCGGAGCCGGGGAGCAGCGTCACCTCCAGATAGGAATCCTCCGGGGCGGAGATGGTGTAGGAATAGAGTGGCTCCTCCCCCTCCAGTGCGCCGTAGACCAGCAGGCGGTCCTCGGTGTCGCTGAGCCAGTTCATGCTGTAAAAGGCGTCCTCCGTACAGACCACGTCGCACAGATCCGGGTCCAGCAGCAGCACGTCCCCGCTGGACCCATCCACCAGGGCCAGGCACTCGTCATAGTAGGAGTACATCGTGGTGCGCACCCAGCAGAGCAGTTCTTCCCCGTCTCCGCAAAAGCCGTTCATGGAGGCGATGCGGAACCCGTATTCCAGCGGGATACAGGTCTCCTCCCCGGTGGACAGGTTCAGCTCGTACAGGTCCCCTTCGCTCTCGTAGTAGTACCGGCTGCGGTCATTGGAGAACTGCCCGTCCGTGTTGGGGGTATCCAGTTTGGACAGGGTCAGCGTCTCGTCCATCAGATAGAAGCAGCTGTCCGCATAGGAAATGAAGAGGGCGCTGCCGTCCGGGAACAGGCGGACAAATTCCAGATACTGGTCAAAGAGGGCGCTGTCCTCCACAGCATCGGCGGCTAGGTCCACAATGCAGACGCCGGTGCCGCTGTCCTGGCCGTCGCTGGCGAAGTCCGTCCAGCAGCAGAACACCCGCCCGTCCCCCAGGTCAGCCATGGAGGGGACGGAGGAGGCGGAAAAGGAGGACAGGACGGTGACGGCCTGCTCCGGCTCCCAGGGCTCCGCCTCCGGCGGCACGGAGGAGGAAACCTCCGGCGGCGCGGCAGATTCCGCCGCAACAGAGGAAGAGGATTCGTAGCCCGCCGGGTCGTCCACAGCGACCCGGCCGCACCCGGCGCAGCACAGCAGGGCTGTGGTCATCAGGAGGCTCAGGACGCAGCGAAGGGAAGTTTTCAGTTGGAATGACATAGAGATCACCTCGGAAAGCAGCAATGCGGCGCCTTCGGCAGCCTGCCACCGCTGGTCTATATTCCTTATTATAGGGCAAATTTTGCCAAAGTCAATATGCTGCGATTCAGCCGCGCAATCCCCCTGACAGATTCCCGCTGCCGGACAGCGGCCCATCCTTCCTCAGTCCCGTCCCCCGGCAATGAAAAAATATCGAAAAAAAACAGAAAAAAACGCTTGCATTTTCCGGAGGAACGTGGTATTATAAATAGCGGTCACAAGAGCGGCCAAAATGTGCGGGCGTAGCTCAGTTGGATAGAGTGTTTGGCTACGAACCAAAAGGTCGGGGGTTCGAATCCCTTCGCCCGTACCATTTGAATCCAGTCGATTTGTTTTAAAATCGGCTGGATTTCTTTTATTTACGCAGAAAACCCGCTCGTAAAGTTCAATCTCTACGAGCGGGTTTTTGCGTTTGACCCCAATTTTTACCCCTTACAGTTTTTTTACCTAGGGAACCTCTGAACAATTACAGTTTCACAGTTCAACAAATCAATTTCCGGTG
>JAJQCJ010000102.1 GCA_021202775.1 Clostridiales bacterium
GGCCTACTTTTCTTGCTCCGCCAAGAAAAGTAGCAAAAGAAGGCGGCTCAGGGGGGAGCTTCGGGGCCTCGCTCCCCCCTAAGAACCCCTCTCCTATCCCGCTGGGGCTTCGCGCTGTCCAGCCTGGAAGTGGTCTATCAGGCAACAGACGATGTAACTTCTAACTGGTGAGACTGCCGCCGATGGCGGCTGGCAGGGATTGCCGTTCCGCCCTGCCAAGGGCGGGCGGAACGAGCAATTTTATTGTCCTCTGGTCGCGGAAATCTGACTATAAGGGTACGTTTTTACTCCTAATGAAAAAAACAGTAGAGTATCACGCTTTCTCATCAGAGGTTGTTGCTTTACAGTTCAGGCCGATGTTATCTGTTGTTGGATTATAAAATTGACGCCATCGCCCTGGCGTGAAGGCAGGCGGTTTCTACCCCATCCGCTGCAAAATGGCGTCCAGCAGGGCGTGGGCGGCCTCCTCCTTGGTCAGGAGGGGCAGCTCCTCCATGCTGTCGGGAGAGATCAGGGTGAGGATGTTGGTGTCCCCGGCGAAGCCTGCCCCCGCCACCTTCACGTTGTTGGCGGCGATCAGATCCAAGTGCTTCTTTTCCAGCTTTTTCCGGCTGCTCGCCACCATGTCCCTGGTCTCCATGGAGAAGCCGCACAGGAACTGGCCGGGGCGCTTATGGTCCCCCAGATACTGCAAAATGTCCCGGGTGCGGGTCAGGGGGATGGAGAGGTCGCCGTCCCCCTTCTTCACCTTGTCCTCCGCCACGGTGGCGGGGCGGTAGTCCGCCACGGCGGCGGCCTTGATGATGATGTCCATCTCCCCGCTGCGGCCGGTGACGGCGTCATACATCTCCGACGCGGAGCGGACGTTCACCACCTCCACATAGGGCGGTTTCGGCAGGTGCACCGGGCCGGAAACCAGCGTCACCTCCGCCCCCCGGGCGGAGGCGGCCTTCGCGATGGCGTAACCCATTTTGCCGGAGGAGCGGTTGGTCAGGTAGCGGACGGGGTCGATGTCCTCCTGGGTGGGGCCCGCCGTCACCAGCACCCGCTTCCCCGTCATGTCCTTCTCATGGGACAGGGCGTGGAGGCAGACCTGGAGCAGCTCCTCTGGCTCCGGCATCCGGCCCTTGCCCTCGGTGCCGCAGGCCAGGTGGCCGCTGGCCGGCTCCACAATCTCCCAGCCGTAATGGCGGAGCTTCTCCAGGTTGTCCTGGGTCACCGGGTTTTCGTACATTCCGGTGTTCATGGCCGGGGCGGCGATCTTGGGGCAGCAGCAGGCCAGCACGGTGGTGGTCAACATATCGTCCGCCAGACCATTGGCCAGCTTCGCCAGCACGTTGGCGGTGGCCGGGGCGATCAGCACCAGGTCGGCCTGGCTGGCCAGGGAGATGTGGCCCACCTGGTAGGAAAAGCTGCGGTCAAAAGTGTCCGCCGCCACCCGATGGCCCGTCAGCTGCTCAAAGGTCAGGGGGGTGATGAACTCGGTGGCGTTTTTCGTCATCACCACCTGCACGTTGGCGTGCTGCTTCACCAGGGCGGAGGCCAGCATGGCGCTCTTGTAGCAGGCGATGCCGCCGGTGACGCCCAGAAGAATCGTTTTGTCTTTCAGCATAGGGGTTCCCTCTTTTGCGGGGCCGCCGAGCCCGATGCTCCGGCGGCCCGTGTGGCAATTTGTCATTTTTGTCAGTCCTGCTCCGTTTGTTCCAGCAGGGCCACGGCCTGGGCTGCCATGCCGGAGCCGTCTCCGGTGAAGCCCAGATGCTCCTCGGTGGTGGCCTTGACGTTGACCCGGCCCTCCTCCACCTCCATGTGCCGGGCCAGCAGGGCCCGCATGGCGGGCAGATAGGGGGCCAGCTTGGGGCGCTGGGCCACGATGGTGGCGTCCACGTTGACCACCCGGTACCCGGCCTCCTTCAGCAGAGCCATGGTCCTGTCCAGCAGCACCACGCTGGAGATGTTCTCCAGCGCCGGGTCATTGTCCGGGAAGGCCTTGCCGATGTCTCCCAGTCCGGCCGCCCCCAGCAGGGCGTCCATGATGGCGTGAATCAGCACATCGGCGTCGGAGTGGCCCAGAAGGCCCTTTTCCCAGGGGATGTCCACGCCCCCCAGAATCAGCCTGCGGCCCTCCACCAGCCTGTGTACGTCATAGCCCTGGCCGATTCTCAATCCTGTTCCAGCCATTGTAAGATCGCCTCCCCTGTCGCCAAGTCAATGGGCGTTGTGATTTTGATATTCTCCCGGCTGCCGGTGGTCAGCGTGACCTTCATGCCCATGGCCTCCACGGCGGAGCAGTCGTCGGTCAGCGGTGTCTTGTCCCGCAGGGCCCGCTCCAGTGCGCCGGTGATCAATCCGTATTCAAAGACCTGGGGGGTCTGCACCGCGAACAGCGTCTCCCGATCTGGGGTGCTGTCCACCAGTCCATTGTGGGCCACCTTAATGGTGTCCACCACCGGCACCGCCGGGGCGGCGGCGTTGGTGCGCTCCGCCGCATGGATGACCTCCTCCAGCAGCTCCCTGGTGACGAAGGGCCGGGCGCCGTCGTGGATAGCCGCCAGATCCACCTCTTTGGACACCTCCGCCAGCCCCAGCCGGACGGACTCCGCCCTGGTGTCGCCCCCCTTCACCACCGTTTTCACCTTGTTCAGGCCATGCTGTTTGACCAGGCCGCTGATGGGGACGATCAAATCCTCCCGGGTGACGACGATGATCTCGTCGATCAGGTCGCAGTCATTCAGCGCCCCCAGGGTCCGAACAATCACCGGGACGCCGCCCAGCTCCGCCAAAATCTTATCCACGCCCTCCATGCGCCGGGCGCTGCCCGCCGCCGGTACCACCGCGGCGCAGTAGGGCCGTTCCTGCTTTGCCTTGCCTTTCAGCCAGGAAAAGAATTTTTCCATACGTTTTCACCCTTCCTGTGGTATGCACGCTGCAATCATTTGTTCCAGTATACCAGCTTCTCCCGCCTTTGACAAGGCGGATTTTTGCAGGAACGGAACGGCCCGGAACGCATGACAAAAAGGACAAAAAGCCGCCGCACGAAACAAGCTCGTGCGGCGGCTCCTTACGCAGTCAGTTCAGCCGAAGAGGGCCTCAGTCCTCATCGTCATAATCGTCCTCCGCGGCGCGCAGGGCGGCACGGCGGGACAGGGAAACCTTCTTGGTCTCCTCATTGATGTCGGTGATCTTGACCTCCACGATCTGGCCCTCAGACAGCTCATCCTCAGGCTTCTCCACCCGATGGTCGGCGATCTGGGAGATATGAATCAGGCCGTCCACACCGGGCACGATCTCGGCAAAGGCGCCGAAGCTCATCAGCTTGACCACCTTCACGCTGACAATGTCGCCCACGGCGCAGGTGTCCATGAAGTTCTGCCAGGGGGAGACGGTGCGGTCCTTCACGCCCAGGGAGATCTTCTTCCGCTCCGGGTCGTACTTGATGACGTACACATCCAAGGTGTCGCCCACGGAGACCACCTCGGAGGGGTGCTTGATGCGGGACCAGGACAGCTCGGAGATGTGAACCATGCCGTCCACGCCGCCGATATCCACGAAGGCGCCATAGGACGTCAGGCTCTTCACGGTGCCGGTGTAGTGCTTATCCACCTCAATGTTGTCCCAGATGGCCTGAGCCCTGGCCGCCCGCTCCTCAGCGGCTACGCTGCGGATGGAGCCCACCACGCGGCGGCGGCCACGGTTGACCTCGGTGATGTGCATACGGGCGGTGGTGCCCACCAGGCTGTCCATGGGCTCATTGCGGCGCAGACCGGTCTGGGAGGCGGGTATGAACACGCGGATGCCCTTGACGTTGGCAACGACGCCGCCTTTGTTCTCCTCCTTGATATAGCCCTCGACCACAGTCTTGTTGGCCTGAGCCTCTTCGATCATCTCCCAGTTCCGGTTGGCGTCCAGCTTCTTCTTGGACAGGGTGACGATGCCGTCCTGATCGTTGACCCGCTGCACGACGCACTCCAGCTGGTCGCCAATCTTGACAGCCTCAGACATCTTGACGGAAGGATCATCGGAAAACTCCGTTTCAGAGATATAACCGGTATGCTTGGTCCCCAGCTCCACCTGGAGCTCGGTCGGTGTGATATTCACAACGGTACAAGTGACCTTATCCCCTGTATTTAAAGTTTTGATCGACTTCTCCAACATCTCTTTGAAGGATTCTTCGATCTCCATGATTTCTTCGCTCATTTTGTTTTTGACCTCCTTTATTATCCACCCGGGCGTAGATGCGCCCGCAGTGATACCAACACAAGCCGCGCCCTTCAATAAGTGCTCCGGCAAATCAGCAGCCTGCTCAATCCAAACCACATTATTGCATTCCGCCTCGCAAAGCTCTGCCAGGTGCCGGGTGTTGGAGCTCTCATGGTCTCCAATCACAATCATGGCATCGCATTCCTTTGCAAGGCTGACCGCCTCCGCCTGTCTATGGTATGCCGCACCACACATTGTATCAAATATCTCGGCATTTGTACATAGTTTTTTTGCAATTTCCACAGATTTTTTCCAATTTTCTTTTGAGGCGGTGGTCTGGCAGACCAGGGTTATGGGTAATTCGTAACGTTTTTCCCCTTCTTTCAGCCAATTTTCCAACTCTTCGGCGGTTTCCAGCACAATTGCGCCATGACACCACCCCGCTGTGGCCACCACCTCGGGATGGGATTTTCTTCCAATAATCACCGGAATCCGGCCATTTTCCTCCGCTTTGCGAACTAAATCGTGAATCCGGGAGACATTTGGGCAGGTGGCGTCCAGCACGGGGATTCCTTTTTCTTCCAATGCCCGGTACACCGCCCGGCTCTCCCCGTGGGAGCGAATCAGCACGGTGCAGCCCTCCGGCACCTCCTCCACCGAGGAGACGCAGCCCATGCCCCGCCGGGCGAATTCCTCCACCACATGGGCGTTGTGGATGATGGGCCCCAGCATGACGCAGGGGGTGCCCGCCTCCACCGTCTGCTCCGCCAGCTCCACCGCCCGGCGGACGCCGTAGCAGAAGCCGGCGGATTTGGCCAGTACGACCTTCATGGAATTTCGTCCTCCAGCGCGTAAATTTTCTGCATCAGAATCTCCGCCTGCTCCTCATACTCCTGAGGGGTGGCCCGCTTCCCGGCGGGTTTGATGACGTAGGGCTCGCCAAACACCATGGTGCTCCGGTGGAACAGCCGCTTCTTCCGGGTGGAGAACACCGGCACCACCGGCACCCCGGTTTTCATGGCCAGCATCACCGCGCCGGTGTGGGCGCTGCCCGACTGGCCCTCCGCCACCCGGGTACCCTCCGGGAACATCAGCAGCTTATCCCCGCCCTTCAGCACCTTCATGGCCGTCTTGATGGCGTTCAGGTCGCTGTTGCCCCGGTCCACGCCGAAGGTGCCGATTTTGTTGAACACCCAGCCGATCACCGGGATGTCCATCAGCTCCTGCTTGGCCATGATGCGGATAAAGTGCTTATGCCCCGCCGCCAGGCAGACCATGGGAGGGTCCGCGTTGGAGCTGTGGTTGGCGCAGATGAGGCAGGCCCCCTCCGGGATACGCTCCCGGTGCAGGGCCGTCACCGGGTACATGATCAGCTTGAAAATAGGGAACACCAGGTACCACACCAGCTTGTACCACCGGCGCATGGTCTCCCTGGATTTGGGCGGCACACGCTTCTTGTGTGCCTTTTCTTCTGCCATAGGCTCACATCCTCTCACGAATCGTCCGAAGGAGCAACTGATAGCTCTCCTCCAGGTCATACTCTGTGGTGTCCACCAGCACTGCGTCCTCCGCCTGTTTCAGCGGGGCGATGGCCCGGTGGGTGTCGTTTTCGTCCCGCTGCACCACGTCCGCCAGCACCTGGTCATAAGTGATGGGGTCGCCCTTCTCCCGCAGCTCCAGCCAGCGGCGCTTCGCCCGGGCCTCCGGCGCGGCGGTGAGGAACAGCTTGATGTTGGCGTCAGGCAGCACCACGGTGCCGATGTCCCGGCCGTCCATCACCAGGTTCTTCCGCTTTGCCATATCCCGCTGCAGCTCCAGCAGAAAGGCCCGCACCGCCGGGATGGCGGACACGGCGGAGGTATACATGGAGATTTGGGGGGTGCGAATCTCCCCGGAGACGTTTTCGCCGTTCAAAATCATCTGCTGGGTGCCGTCCTCGCCGTAGGCCAGGTCGATGTGAATTTCCGGCAGCAGGGCGGCGATGCCCGCCCCGTCGGTGGGGGCAAGCCCCTTCCGGCAGGCGTACAGGCTGACGGTGCGGTAAATCGCCCCGGTGTCCACATATAAAAAGCCCAGCTCCTTCGCCAGGCGCTTTGCCATGGTGCTCTTCCCCGCCCCGCTGGGGCCGTCGATGGCAATGCTGATGGTGTTCATGATTCCTCTCTCCTTTTTGCCTGCGCTGCGGCGGCCAGACCCGCCGCGTATCCGGTGGCCCAGGCCACCTGTAGGTTGAAGCCGCCGGTGTAGCCGTCCACATCCAGCACCTCTCCGGCGAAGTACAGCCCCTCTGTCCGTTTGGACGCCATGGTGGTGGGGTTCACCTCGCTGAGCCTGACGCCGCCGGAGGTGACGATGGCGTCCTCCACCGGCCGGGGGCCGCTGATGTCTACCCGGAAGCCCTTCAGCTGCTCCAGCAATGCCCGGCGCTGGGCCTTCGTGATGTCGTGAATCTTCGTCTCCGGCGGGATGCCGGTGCGCTCGATCACCACCGGAATCATCAGCCGGGGCAGCAGGCCCCCCAGGCTGTTTTGAAGGGTGCGGTTCCGGTTCTCCCCGAAGTCCCGGAGGATGCGCTCATCCAACGTCCGCTCCTCCAGGGCAGGCTTCATATCTATTATAACAGAAAATTCGTTTTTGTCAAAATCCCGCAGGTGGGCGCTGGCGGAGAGGATCATAGGCCCAGACAGGCCGAAGTGGGTGAAGATCAGCTCACCAAAATCCCGGTACACCGTTTTGCCCTTCTGGTTCTTCACCTGTATGGCCACGTTTTTCAGTGCTAGGCCCTGCATTCTGGCGCAGGTATCCCCCCGCTCCACCAGCGGCACCAGGGAGCCCCGTACCGGCGTGATGGTGTGCCCCGCCTGACGGGCCAGGCGGTAGCCATCCCCGGTGGAGCCGGTGCCGGGATAGGAGCAGCCGCCGGTGGCGACGATCACCTGCCCGGCGGAATATTCTCTGCCGTCCTCGCAGGTCACGCCGGTCACGCAGCCGTCCGCAATGGTCAGCGATTCCACCCGGCTGTGGGCGATGGCCACCCCCAGCCGCTTCGCCTCAAAGAACAGGGCATCAATGATGTCCGCGGCCTTGTCGGAGGCCGGGAACACCCGGTTGCCCCGCTCCGTTTTCAGCGGAACCCCCAGTTCGGTGAAAAACCGCTTCGTCTCCGCCGGCGGAAAGCGGCTCATGGTGCTGTACAAAAACTTGCCCCCTGGGGCAGGTTTTGCAGCGCCTCCTCCGCCGTGCAGTCGTTGGTCACGTTGCAGCGGCCCTTGCCGGTGATATACAGCTTCCGGCCCACCTTCTCGTTGCGCTCCGCCAGGGTGACGGAGGCCCCGTGTCTGGCGGCGGTGATGGCCGCCATCAGACCGGCCGCGCCGCCGCCCACTACCAAAATATTGCTCATCCACGCATTCCCTTCGCAAAAGCAGCGGAGCCATTCATTGACCCCGCCGCTCTATGTAGTGTTTACCGGTCTCCTCCCGGCTTTTCATAGACGTCATACTCGTCCCAGATCTGCTCCAGGCCGCTGAGGGTGGTCTCCAGCTGGTCATTCCGCTTGGCCCCCACCGCCACCAGCAGGGCGTTCAGCAGGCTCAGCGGGGCCACCAGGGAGTCCACAAAGGAGGCCATATCGCTCTTGGCCAGCAGGGCATAGTCCGCCACCGCCGCCAGGGGGGACGCCTCACTGTCCGTAATGGCAATGACCTTGGCCCCCTTGTCCTTGGCGTACTGCATGGCCTTGATGGTGCGCTTGGAGTACCGGGGGAAGGACATGCCGATAAAGACGTCCCCCTCCCGCACCTTGGCGATCTGCTCAAAGACCTCGCTCATGGCGCTGCTGTTCACCTGAATCACATCGTCAAACATGAACCGGAGGTAATACACCAGAAAGTCCGCCAGCGCCCCCGCGGAACGGATGCCCAGCACGAAAATGCGGTTGCCGGCGGACAGGGCGTCCACCGCCTCCTCGAAGTGTTTGCGGTCCGTCTCCTCCAGGGTCAGGCGAATCTTTTCGGTGTCCGACTGCATGACGGAGGAGATGATGTCCTGATTGCCCAGCCTGTCCCGAGACACCTCAATGCGCTGCACGCTGGTCAGCTTGTTGCGGATCATCTCCTGCAGGCATTTTTGCATACTGGGATAGCCGTCGAACCCCAGCTCCGCCGCGAAGCGCACCACTGTGGACTCGCTGACGTTCACCGTTTTGCCCAGCTTGCTGGCCGTCATGAAGGCCGCCTTGTCATAGGAGTTTAAAATATAATTGGCAATGAGCTTTTGCCCCTTGGAGAAGCTGGACATATTCTCCTGAATTGTGCCTAAAATATTGTTCGTCATCTTGGCTGACCGCTCCCTCTGTTCAAAATTGCAGTTTCGCCGCGCCGCTGCATCGGTATTACAACAGCATTATCATACCGAATTCAGACGGAAATTGCAATTCCTTTTTGCAAGGTTTTAAAATTTTCTTGCATTTTGGCCGGTCTGCTCCCCCAGGTTGGCCCTGTTTTTCAGCAGTTCCACCTCACTGTCCTGCAAATAGCGCCACTGGCCGCTGCCCAGGCTGCCCAGGCGCAGCGGCCCCTCCCGGACGCGCTTCAGGCGATGGACCCGCAGCCCCGCCGCGGCGCACATCCTGCGGACCTGCCGGTTCTTCCCCTGGGTAATGGTGACGGAGAGGAGGCTTGTCCCCGGCTCCCGGGAGGGGCGCACCGCCACGGCGGCGGCGTTGTACCGCACCCCTTCCACCGTCATAGGACGACTCAGCAGCGGGACAGCCGCCGCCACGTCGCCGGACACCCGGACAAGATATTCCTTCTCCACCCCGTGGCTGGGATGGGTCAGGCTCTGGGCCAGGGCGCCGTCGTTGGTCAGCAGCAGCAGCCCCTCGGAGTTGCAGTCCAGCCGCCCCACCGGGTAGACCCGCGCCGGGCAGTCCGCCACCAGCTGGGCCACGGTGGGCCGCCCCCGCTCATCGGAGAGGGTGGTCACATAGCCCCGGGGCTTGTTCAGCATCAGGTAAACCGGCCTCTGTCCGCCGGGGATGGGGACGCCGTCCACACAGATCAGGTCCTGCTCCGGGTCGGCACGGTCGCCGGGGCTGGCCGGAACGCCGTTCACCGTCACCCGGCCCCGGTTCATCAGCTCCTCCGCCCCCCGGCGGGAACAGACCCCCCGGGCGGAGAGAATTTTTTGCAGACGCTCCTCCATCAATAGACCACTTCCCCGTAATACAGGGTGGCGGAGGCGATCTCCTCCCCGTCCAGGTAGTAGGTGACGGACCCCGCCTCGTCCCCCGCCTGGATGACGCTGGGGACGTTGGAGGGGCAGATGATTTTACAGCTCAGACCGCTCTCCTCCCCCTCCGACAGGGGCCAGGTGAGGTCCTCCGCCGTCACCAGGGTGGCGGTAGCCCCGTTCCCGGCAAAGGTCAGGGTGGTCAGCGTCTCCCCGGCGGTGCAGAGGGTTTTGGGGGTGTAGGTGGCAAAGGCCCAGTCATAGACCGCCATATGGTCGTTAAAGTCATAGGAGTCGTTCAGGGTGACGCAGACCACCCGGGCCCCCGTGTCCGGGTCCTGGGCGCAGGAGACCAGCGTCCGCCCCGCCAGGGTGGTGAAGCCGGTTTTGATGCCGATACACCGGTCGTCATAGGACAGGAGCTTGTTGTGGTTTTCGATGGCGTAGCCGTCCTCGGTGGTGATGAACCAGGTGCCGCAGATCTCCGCGAACAGCTCGTTCTGGATGGCGTAGGCCCCCAGCAGGGCCATGTCGTGGGCGGTGGAATAGTTGTCCTCATCCACCAGGCCGTTGCAGCTGACGAAGTGGCTGCTGGTCATGCCCAGCTCTGCCGCCTTCTCGTTCATCAGGTCGGTGAAGGCCTCCTCGCTGCCGGCGATGGCCTCGGCCACCACCACGGCGCAGTCGTTGCCGCTGCGGAGCAGGCAGCCGTAGAGGGCGCTGAGGAGGGTGATCTCATTCCCCTCCACCAGGTACAGGGAGCTACCCCCCACTGAGGCAGCGTAGGCGGAGACGGTGCAGACCTGCGCCAAATCCTCCTGGGTGCTGGCCTCGATGGCCACCAGGGCGGTCATGATTTTGGTGATGCTGGCGATGGGCCGCTGCTCATCGGCGTTGTCCTCATAGAGGACCCGCCCGCTGTCCACGTCAATGACATAGGTGGAGGTGGCGGAGGTGGAAACGGCGCTGGCCGACGTCCGGCAGACCGAAACAAGCAGCACGATACACAGCGCCAGGGACAGGGCTCTTTTCCATCTCAAAACGACTTCACCTCATCTGTATTACTGCGGCTTTTCCTCCGCAGGCTGGGCCGCCTGCTGGGCTTCCGCCTCGGCTGCGGCCTTGTCCGCCTTTTCTGCCTTCTTCTTGTCCACCATACCGGCCACTTTGTCCACCATTTCGGGCACCATGTCGATGACCTTCTCCACCGGGCCGCCGGGGACGGGGGCCACGGGAATCAGCTTCACCGTATCGTTGCGGATGACCAGGAAGCCCACCGGGTCGATGTTGACCCCGGCCCCGGCCCCGCCGCCGAAGGCGTTGTCCTTATCGGCGGGCTGGTTCTTGGTGGCGAAATCGCTGCCGCCGGAGGCAAAGCCGAAGCTGACCTTGGAGATGGGCACAACGGTGATACCCTCCGCGGTGGTGATGGGGGTACCGACGATGGTGTTGACGTCCACCATTTCCTTGACCTTTTCCATGGTGATGCCCATGACCTCACTGATGGGATGCTTCTTTTCCATATTATTGACCCTCCTGTTTGGATTTATGTTTCTTTTCCTGCCGGTCGGCAAGATAAATACGAAGGAATTTGATGCCAGCAGCCACCAGGAAGCGGAGCAGCCGCCCCACGGACATGGTGATAGTCAGGCGGACGTAGACCAGCGCCTCGGTGGTGGTGAAGTCCACCCAGGCGGAGACCTCCCGCCTGCGAATCCTCAGATTGTTCTCCAGAAGCGCCGTCACCGCGCCGCCTCCGGCGCAAATCATGCCGTACATCCTGGCGGCCCCCGCCGGGTCTGGCTGGCCCGCGATGGTGTAGTGCACATACAGGTCGTCAAACCGCAGGACGTTTTTCAGGTCGCCCAGGGTCTCCAGGGCGGCGGGAATCATTTTTAAAATCAGCTGGAGGCTGCCGCCCTTTTTGGGCTTTTGGGCCTGCTCCTGCTCCGGCTGCTTCTTTTTCTTTTTGGCCTTCTGTTCCGCTCTGGCCTTGTGCTTTTCCTCTTTGGCTTTGCGTTTTTCTTCGGCCTTTTTCTTTTTTTCCTCGGCCTTTTTCTTCTTTTCCTCGTCGGCGGCCTGCTGCTCCGGCGTCTTTTCCGGTCTGGGGAATACCTTGATCTTGAAGCACAGGACCCTGACCAGGACGGTCAGCCCATCCGCCGAATACTCCACCGTGCCGCCGAACCGGATGAAGCCGATGAGCAGCAGCACGATCAGAATGATGAGCAGCACCTTCATCCTTCCTCACCCTGACCTTCCTGCATCAGCTTCATTCTGGCCGCCGCGTCCTCCATCTCCCTGGTCAGCTTGGCCTCCTCCCCCGTCTTAGGCAGGGGGGGCAGGTCGTCCAAGCTGTCCAGAGAGAAGCACCGCAAAAACTGCTTTGTGGTGCGGAACAGGGTGGGGCGGCCCGGCACGTTCAGCCTGCCCGCCTCCTCGATGAGGCCCCGCTCCAGCAGCTGTTTCACGGTGTAGGCGGAGTCCACCCCCCGCACCTGCTCCACAAAGCCCCGGGTGGTGGGCTGGAAGTAGGCAAAGATGGCCAGCACCTCCAGGGCAGTCTGGCTCAGCTGGGGCGGCTTCCGGGTCTCCATGGCGCGGCGGATGATGTCCCCATGCTCCGGGGCGGAGCAGAGCTGATAGGCCCCGTCCAGCTGCAGGAGCCGGATGCCCCGGCGCTCGAACTTGTACCCGTCCGCCAGGCTTTTCGCCGCGCCGTCCAGGGTCACCTTGTCCACATCCAACAGCTTGCACAGCCGGTCAGCCTCCACCGGCTCCCCCGCCGCAAACAGGATGCCCTCCAAAACGGATTCTATCATCTGCACTTCCAAACCGCCGTCACCTTCTTGTCTCTGTCAGCATAAACGAGTTATCGTTTTTCAGTAGGAATCGGCGGACAGCTCCGTCCAATCGTCCTCCAAATCCTCCGCGTGAATCACCGTGACGGTGCAGTTGTCGTCCGTACCGGCCA
The DNA here is from genome assembly GCA_021202775.1 of Clostridiales bacterium. Lineage (GTDB taxonomy): Bacteria > Bacillota > Clostridia > Oscillospirales > Oscillospiraceae > Onthomonas. The sequence continues at coordinate 12,407 of JAJQCJ010000102.1, forward strand.
GGCGAATCTTCCGGCTTTTGCACAGCTCCAGCACCGCCAGGAAGGTGGCCACCAGCTCGCTGCGGGTCTTGCTGCCCAGAAACAGCGACTTGAACCGGGTCACGCTGAACAGCATCAGCCGGTCCAGAATCTCTTTGGCCTTTTCCGTCACCGGGTAAGGCTCCCGGCCCACAATGCCGCTGAGCATCTCCTGAGGAGGCCGCGGCGGCTCCGCCCCCGTCTCGTACAGCCGCTTCATGGCCTTCAGCAAATCCTCCGGCCTGTGCTGATAGCGGTAGGTCCTGTCCGGGGCGAGGGTCTCCGGCGGCTTGGTGATATAGTTCCGGCCCTGTTCGAACCGGGCCTCCAACTGAGGCACCACCTGCTGCACTCTGGCGTAGGCCTCGCTGCGCTGCCGGGCCTCCAGGGAGGCAATCAGCTCCTCCATCTCGGACTGGGCCTCCTCGTCGTTGATGGAGAGGAGCATCCGCGTCTTGATATATACCAGATGGGAGGCCATGGTGACAAACTCGCTGGCCACGTCCAAATCCAGCGCCTTGCGCTGCTCCATCCAGGCAAAGTACTGGTCTAAAATCAGGGAGATCTGGATGTCCTGAATCTCCATCTTATTCTTGCTCAAAAGGCTGAGGATCAAATCCAGCGGCCCGTCAAAATTCTCCAGCTCAGAGCGGGTGTGAACCACCCCCTCCAGGTGGTAGACCGGCGTCTCCATCACCCCACCCCCAACATGCTCATCAACTCGAAGGGGAATTGGGTCAGGGCGCAGAGCCCCTTCATGGCCCAGGAGATCAGGGCGCTCAGCGGCGCGTCCAGCACCCCGAAAAATACCAGGGCGAACAGCACCAGCATCACATAGCGCTCATAGCGCAAAATCTGAGCGTAAACGCGGTCAGGCAGCAGGGAGAGCAGAATCTTCGAGCCGTCCAGCGGGGGAATGGGGATCAGGTTGAACATCCCCAGCCCCGTGCTCATCACCGCGATGTACATCAGCAGCAGCATCCCATACACCGCCGCCTGTGTGGTCAGAAAGAAGTGATACACCACGCTGGCCAGCCCCAGCGCAACCAGGGCGATCAGCAGGTTGCACACCGGCCCGGCCAGCGCCGTGACAGCCATCCCCTGCTTGGGGTGACGGAAGTTGCCCATATTCACCGGCACGGGCTTGGCCCAGCCAAATCCCGCGAAAATCATCAGCAGCAGACCCAGAGGGTCGATATGGGACAGGGGGTTCAGGGTCAGCCGCCCCTGGCGCTGGGCGGTATGGTCCCCCAGGCGCAGGGCGGTGTAGCCGTGGGCCAGCTCGTGGGGCACAATGCACATGAGGGCGATGGCCGTCCGCAGCAGGTAGACCAGCAGCACGGTCACGTCAAAGTTTTCCAAAAAAGTGGACAGCTGATCCATACTTCCAATTCGCACCCCTTTTGCAGGGGCCTCCCCCTGGCCTTGCAGCGCGCCTCTGCCCCGCAAAGGCGCAAACGCCGTATCCCTGCCTTTCCGGATACGGACTGCACTATTTCTTATTATCCGTCAGATGGGCCGATTTGTCAACGTTTTTTCCGGAGTTCTCACAAATCCTGCCAGCCGGAACGCCCCTGCTCGGCCTCTCTGGCATGACGCACAAACAGGGCGGGAATCTGCCGGTTCTCCCCCAGACCCTGGAGCAGCGGCACCACCTCAAAATAGTACCGCCGCAGCTGGTTGGCCCAGGAATCCCCGTCCTTCCCCGCCAGGTCGTTGCAGGCCCCCGGCTCCGCCGTCACCATCAGCGGCATCAGGTAGACCCGGCGCACGTTCCAGGCCCCGGCCAGCCGGTTCAAAATTTCCGGTACGCCGGGGTAGCCCTCCAGCGCCGCCACAAACAGGTTCTGGTACCCCTTGTCCCGGAACACATAGTCCAGGCAGGCATAGGTGGGGTTCATGTACCGGTCTGTGCCCAGCCCCACCAGCACCAGGGCCTCGTTGTCATCCAGGTCGGGGAGGCCGGCGATCACCGCATCCGCCAGAGCCAGATAGTCGTCTATGGTGGTCAGCAGCGGGTTGCCCATGGAGAAACGGGCGAACTGCTTCCGATAGAGCTGCGCCTCCCAGCGCAGGGCCTCCATCTCCTCCCCGTTTTCCAGGTAGGTGGGCTGCACCAGCACGTCCTGGTATCCCTCCATCCGCAGCGCCGTCAGCGCCTCCACCACGCCGTCCACCGTCACGCCCCGCTTGGTGCGCAGCGCCCGGCGGACGTAGCCGGAGGTGAAGGCCCTGCGGAACGTCCGGTCGGGGAAGGCCCTGGCCAGCGCCCGCTCCAGGGTGCCGATGTCACGCTCCAGCGCGGCGGTGTCGTCCGTGCCGGAGGACACCGCCAAAAGTGCCTTTTTCATGGTCGTTTCCCCGCCTCTCTCTGTCTCTTTCTCATCTTTTCCGGCGACTTTTCGTTGTTCACAGGCTGTTAATAATTCTGCCGGACGGCCGGGGCCGCCCTGTGAGGGCAGAAAACAGCCCCAATCTCTCTGGCTATTATACCCGAATTTTCCTGCCGTGTAAAGCGGCAGGAGGAGTTTTTATGGCCGACCGGCGGGGTTGTTTTCCTTAGACAAGGAATGAGAAAGGAACTACGTTTTGCCCTCCGGGCGGGCCCCATTTCTTGCGCCGCCAAGAAATGGGGGAAAGAAGGCGGCTCAAGAGGGCCGCTGTGCGTCCCTCTTAAGAATTTCCCTCTATCCCGCTGGGGCTTCGCGCTGTCCTATCGTCAAGTGGTCTATCCCGCTAGAGACGATGTGACTTGTTACGCACCAAAGCTGCCGCCGATGGCGGCTGGCTACGATTGCCGTTCCGCCCTGCCGAAGGCGGGCGGAACGAGCAATTTTATTGTCCAACGGTTGATAACATCTGCCTGAATCGCAAGGTGGCAGCCTCTGATGACAAAGCGCAATTATCCATTGTTTTTGCATTAGGGGCCATAGCCTACCCTTAAAGTTAGATTTTGGCGGCCAAAGAACAATAAACTTGCTATCCATCCCGCCGCAGCGGGAAAGTTTTTCCGCTTTCCCGAAAAAAAGGCTTGACAACCGCTCGTTCTTCTGCTATCTTAATCATAGTAAATCCCTAGGAAATAGGGTTTTCAAACTTTCCCCCGCTCCGGCGGCGCCGGAACCCCTCATCTTCCCGCCCTGTTCTCTCGGCGTAAGGAGTGTAATACGATGACTTTGACCTTTCCCGATGTGCTGCGGCACAACTTCCGTTTTGGACGAATGTGACCTCTTTCTCCCGGCGCAGTGGATGCGCACCGGTTTTCTCCCTTCTAATTCCTGTCTTACCCACAGGAAAACCAAATTAAAACTGAAAGAGGTATTTTATCATGGCAGCTATTACTGAGCAGACGAAACAGTCCTGGAGATTTGAAACCAAACAGCTTCACATCGGGCAGGAAAGCCCCGACCCCGCCACCGACGCCCGGGCGGTGCCCATCTACCAGACCACCTCCTATGTGTTCCACAACAGCCAGCACGCCGCCGACCGGTTCGGCCTGGCCGACGCAGGCAACATCTACGGCCGTCTGACCAACTCCACCCAGGGGGTCTTTGAGGACCGGGTGGCGGCCCTGGAAGGGGGCGTGGCCGGGCTGGCCCTGGCCTCCGGTGCGGCGGCCATCACCTACACCATTCAGGCCCTGGCTACTGCCGGGGGGCATATCGTGGCCCAAAAGACCATTTACGGCGGCTCCTACAACCTGCTGGCCCACACCCTGCCCCTCTACGGCGTCACCACCACCTTTGTGGACGCCCATGACCTGGCGGAGGTGGAGGGGGCCATTCAGGAAAACACCCGGGCCGTCTACATTGAGACCCTGGGCAACCCCAACTCCGACATTCCGGACATCGAGGCCATCGCCGCCATCGCCCACCGCCACGGCCTGCCCCTGGTGATCGACAACACCTTCGGCACCCCCTACCTGATTCGCCCCATCGAGCACGGCGCGGATATCGTGGTACACTCCGCCACCAAGTTCATCGGCGGCCACGGCACCTCCCTGGGAGGCGTCATCGTGGACGGCGGCACCTTCGACTGGGCCGCCTCCGGCAACTACCCCCAGATCGCCGCCCCCAACCCCTCCTATCACGGGGTCTCCTTCGTCCAGGCCGCAGGGCCTGCCGCCTTCGTCACCTATATCCGGGCCATCCTGCTCCGGGACACCGGGGCGACTATCTCCCCCTTCAACGCCTTCCTGCTGCTCCAGGGGCTGGAGACCCTCTCCCTGCGGGTGGACCGGCACAACGAAAACACCGCCAAGGTCATCGACTATCTGGTGAAAAATCCCAACGTGGAACACGTCAACCACCCCTCTCTCCCCGACCATCCCGACCACGCCCTGTATCAGCGCTACTTCCCCCACGGCGGCGGCTCCATCTTCACCTTTGAGCTGAAGGGGGACGCCGAGGACGCCAAGGCGTTCATTGACCGGCTCCAGCTGTTCAGCCTGCTGGCCAACGTGGCCGACGTGAAGAGCCTGGTGATTCACCCCGCCTCCACCACCCACAGCCAGATGACCGCCCAGGAGCTGGAGGACGCGGGCATCCATCCCAACACCGTCCGGCTGTCCATCGGCACCGAGCATATTGACGATATTCTCGCCGATTTGGAGCAGGCCTTCCGGGGCTGAACCGTCAGCCCACCCTCAGCACCCCAGGAGGGCCTCTGAATCACCCGTTCAGAGGCCCCCTGCCTGCCGCTGTGAACTTTTGGTTTACAGCGGCGATTTTTCGTGCTATGCTATTACCTGTGGTTCCTTCTGCGGCAATCCGCCGAAAAAATTTGAGAGGAGAAAAAGCTATGAAACTTTTCAAGAAAGTCAACATCACCCTGGCCATCTTTATCGGCCTGGTGCTGGGCATCCTGCTGGGCCTGCTGGTGCCGGGCAGCGTGAGCTGGTTCTACAGCATTTTGTCCGTCATCAGCTCTCTGTACATGAACGCCCTGAACATGATGATCTACCCCCTGGTGTTCTGCTCCATCGTGGTGGGCATCCACGGCATCGGCAGCGTCAGCAAGACCGGGAAAATCGGCGGGCTGTCCCTGCTGTTCTTCCTGGTGACCACCGCTGTGGCCAGCGCCCTGGGGCTGGTGCTGCCCCGCATTCTGAACCTGGGCACCGGCGTCACCATTGAGATGACGGAGAGCACCGTGGAGGCCACCCAGTTCACCAGCCTGCTGGACACGCTGGAGAACCTGATCCCCTCCAACCCCATCGCCTCCTTCGCCGACGGCAATATGCTCCAGGTGCTGGTGTTCGCCCTCATCATCGGCTTCACCATTCTGGCCGTGGGGGAGAAGGGCGAGCCGCTGATGGCCGTCATCACCTCCGTGAATGACGTCTCCCTGAAAATCATCTCCGTGGTGATGTACTTCACCCCCCTGGGCGTCCTCTGCTCCATCGCCACCGTGGTGGAGGCCAACGGCACCGACACCATCCTGTCCCTGGCCACCGTGATGATCGCCCTGTATGTCACCTACTTCCTGTACGCCGTGGTGTTCTACGGCGGGCTGGTCAGGACGCTGGGCAAGTGCTCCATCCGGAAGTTCTTCTCCGCCGTGGCCCCGGCGGCGCTGAACGCCTTCGGCACCTGTTCCTCCTCCGCCACCATCCCCCTGAGCATGAAGTGCATGGAGGAGGAGCTGGACTGCCCCAATGAGATCACCTCCCTGGCCATCCCCCTGGGGGCCACGGTGAACATGGACGCCGTCTCCATCGTCATGAGCTTTATGATCACCTTCTTCGCCTCCGCCTGCGGGGTGGAGGTCAGCATCAGCATGATGGTGGTGATTCTGCTGGCCAACGTGCTGCTGAGCATCGGCACCCCCGGCGTCCCCGGCGGGGCCATCGCCTCCTTCGCCGCCCTGTCCGCCATGGCGGGCCTGCCCAGCGGCATCATGGGGGTGTACATCAGCGTCAACACCCTGGCGGACATGGGGGCCACCTGTGTCAACGTGCTGGGCGACCTGGCCTGCTGCCAGGTGCTGAGCGCCCAGCTGGGCAAGCATAAGCCCGCGGAGACAAAATAACCCTCAACCCAAAACGCGCCCGCAGGCGGCTGCCTGCGGGCGCGTTCGTCGCTTTTGTCAACTGAGCTTTCTCTTTTTCAGCTCGTGGCGGTACCAGAGAAGGCCCGCCGCCAGCTCCACGACGTAGGCCGCGCTGAAAATATTGCTGACCACCGTTTCGATGCGGCTGGCCTCTGCGAAGTCCTCCTCCGTCAGCACACGAACCGTCCAGCTGTCCCCTTCACCGCTGCTCAGGACCTCCCAGACGTCGGTATTCCGCCACTCGTATTCCAGCGCGGTGCCGTCCGGACCTTCGAGTTCTTCCAGGTAGGTTTCCTCCTCGGTGCTATCTTCCTCTCCGGTGCCATCCGCATTCTCGGCCGCAGCCTCATCGTCCTGAATTCTCACGATGTCGGATTCCACCGGACCAACGGTGCTGTTCTCGTCCCAGACCTCATCGCTTTGCTCCGGCTCCGTCGCCATGTAGGTCTGGAAGCTCTCGAAGTCGGTAAAGACAGTGCCCTGCACCAGGTCGGCCGCCTCCGCATTCCCGTTGAACATCAGCTGGCCCACCAGGGTCACCGCCATCACCAGCGCCGTGACGCCAAGGGTCTTGCCTCTCGCCTTCCACAGGTTGGTGCGGCGGGTGGCCTCCGCCTCGCTGATGCGGTAGAAGCCCCGCTTCTCCGCCGTGCGGGAAACCACTATCGTCAGGATACCCCACAGCGCCGCCGCCAGCAGGCCGAACAGCAGCCCATAGGCCAGCCAGGTGACGCCCAGAATCCCCTGATAGGTGTCATAGGGGATTGCAATCAGGGGAACCGTCGCCCCCAGCAGCACCACCGCCAGGCCCACCACAGCCTTCGCCGTGCTCAGGAGGAACCGCCGGAAGCTGTTCAGCGCCTCCCCCTGGAAGTCCTCCCCATCGGTGCCGGCCTGGGCCAGGATGCAAAAGACCGCCTCGCACAAAATCGCCGCCACATAGAACAGGCAGCCCACAAAGAAGCCGATATAGGCCCGGTTGAATCCGAAGTTCATCACCATGGCCCCCAGCAGCCCCGCCAGGCTCAGCCCCACGGACAGCATGCTCCGGGTCAGCAGCTTCGTCTTTCCGTCGGACAGGATGCGGGCAATCTGCTTCTCCGTCCTGGCGGGGGACGAGGCAGGCCGGGCCGCCCCGGCAGGCTCCCCGGCAGGGCTGCGCTCTCCCCGGAGCAGCTCGTCCGTCGTCACGCCGAACAGCTCCGCGATCACCGGAATCAGGGTCAGGTCGGGCAGGCTCTCGTCCCGCTCCCAGCGGCTCACCGCCTTATCGGAGACGTTCAGTTTCTCCGCCAAATCCTTCTGGGTCATGCCGTTGGCCTTCCGGAGGACGGCAATGAATTTCCCTATTGTTTTCGCTTCCACGGTACTTCACTCCTTACGAATTTTACTGTCCGGGCCCTTTGGACAGGTTTATCCTAGCAAATTCCCGCAAAAAAAGCCACCCCGCAGACCGTAAATCACTCTCGCTTTGCGAGAATCGGCGGTTTGGGGGATGACGAAGGCGTTATTGGGCCGTGTTTCCCGCCTCCCAGGCGGTCTGGGCCAGGCGGTACACCGTCTGATAGCTCTCCCCGGTGGTCCGGCACAGGGCGGCCACGCTGTCGTACTCCGGGTAGGCCCGCTCCGACCCGTCCGGCAGGGTGCAGACCTTCACCGCCACCGGGCCGAGGGCCGTCTCCGCCTGGGCCATCCGCCGGGGGAGAACGGTCCGCTCCATCTCCACCCGGCGGATGCCGATGGTGGTGGTGTGCTGAAAAATGAGGGCTTCCAGCGCCGTGCGCCGCTCCTCGGTGCAGATCACGCTGAGCAGGCAGGCCGGGCGGTTTTTCTTCATATAAATGGGCTGGTAGTACACGTCTCTGGCCCCGGCGGAGAGCAGCAGCTCCATGACGAAGCCCAGGTTTTCCCCAGTGCAGTCGTCCAGATTGGTCTCCAGCTTCCAGATGGTGTCTCTGCCCTCCCCGTCGCGGGATGTCATACCGGTTTGCTCCCTTCTGTTTCCACTTTGTTGCAGGCTGTTACTGTTTGTCATTTTTTCACAGGCTGTGAAAAACTCCGTCCACGCAGTTCAGAAGCTGCCAGGTGATGCGGGCGGTCAGCCCCCAGATGGTCTCCCCGTCCCAGCGCCAGTACAGCGCCTCCTGCCGGAACCGGTAGCCCTTCAAAAAGTCCTGTACCTCCGGGGGCTGCTCCTCCAGCCGCTCCGGGGCCAGGGTATACGCCGCCCGGCTGGGCGGGTTGTGCAGCAGCCAGTCCAGGGGGACGGTGAAGATGCGCCCCACCTCCGCCGGGGAGGGCCTGGCCCCCTCCACCGCCGCCTGGGGCAGCACCCCCACCACGGGGTACACCCGCCGCAGGGTACTGTGCACCGCCATGGGCAGCTCTCCCAGTAGGGTCACCCGCTCCGGGGGAATGGCCAGCTCCTCCCAGGTCTCCCGGAGGGCGGCCTCTGAGGGCGTCTCCGCCCCTTCGATGCCCCCGCCGGGGAAACACACCTCCCCCGGCTGGCGGCGCAGAGTGGCCGCACGCACCTCGTACAGCAGGGCATAGCCTCCTTCCGTCTCCACCAGCGGCACCAGCACCGCGGCCTCCCGGACCCTCTCCCCCGCCGGGGCAGTTTGCCGGGCCAGCGCCCGGCGCAGCCCCTCCAGTTCTTCTTTCATACGTCCTCCTGACAAAACGAGGGCCATCGGCCTGCAGCCGACAGCCCTCGTCTTTATCTGTCAATGGTTATTGTGCTTGTCCTGCTCCCGGAACAGCTGCAGAATCTTATCAAAATAATCATCCTCGATCTGGCCGTCGGCAGACTTTTTGGCGGCTTCCTTTTCCTTGGGCTCCGCCTGCTCCTCAGGCTGCTGCGCTTCGGCATCCCCGCCCTCTGCTTCGGCGGGCTGATCGTCCGTCTTGGCCTGTTCAGCCTCAGGCGCGGGCTCCGGCTCCTCACCCTTCTCGGCAAAGCCGGTGGCGATGACGGTGACGCGGATCTCGTCCTGCAGGTTCTCGTCAATGGTGGCGCCGAAGATAATGTTGGCCTCGGGATTGGCGGCCTTCTGCACCAGAGAGGCGGCTTCCTCCACCTCTTCCAGGCCGATGTCCGGGTCGCCGGTGATGTTGATGATGACGCCCTTGGCGCCGTTGATGGAGGTCTCCAGCAGCGGGGAGGAAATGGCCATCTGGGCCGCGTCCTTGGCCTTGCCCTCGCCTGCGGCCCGGCCAATGCCCATGTGGGCCAGACCAGCGTCCTTCATAATGGTGCTGACGTCCGCAAAGTCCAGGTTGATGAAGCCCACATTCTTCACCAGGTCGGTGATGGACTCCACCGCCTGACGGAGCACGTCGTCGGCAATGGCAAAGGCGTTCTTAAAGGTCAGCTTCTGATCGGTGGCGTAACGCAGCCGGTCGTTGGGGATGATGACCAGCGAGTCCACCTTCGTCCGCAGCTCCTCAATGCCGGCCTCCGCCGCCCGCATCCGGGGGCGGCCCTCAAAGCTGAAGGGCTTGGTCACCACGCCGACGGTGAGGATACCCAGCTCCCGGGCCACCTCGGCCACGATGGGGCTGCCGCCGGTGCCGGTGCCGCCGCCCATGCCGCAGGCCACGAACACCATATCCGTCCCTTTCAGGGCCTCGGTGATCTTGTCCCGGCTCTCCTCGGCGGCCTTCCGGCCCACCTCAGGCTTGGCGCCGGCCCCCTGGCCGTGGGTCAGCTTTTCACCCACCTGAATCTTGTAAGTGGCGCTGGATACGTCCAACGCCTGTTTGTCGGTGTTCACCGCGATAAAGTCCACACCCTGTGTGCCGGACTCCACCATACGGTTCACCACATTGTTGCCGCCGCCGCCGATGCCAACAACCTTAATGCTAACAACGTTTTCAGGCTCTTGCTCAAATCCAAAGGACATATCCAACTTCCTCCTATGTACAGTTCCTGCAAGGTCTGCCCCAGACCATACTACGCTTCTTTTATTTTAAACGCAAAGCGTGAGCAGGTCAAGGCATTTTTTGATTTTTTTCGTTTACTCACATTTTTATTTTTTCGCCCCGTCAATTCTTTGTCAATCGGGGGTTTCCGTCGGAAAAGGTCATATCCAGGGTGCCGGTGTCCCCGTCCTCCCAGTTGGCGTCCACGTAGTTCTCCAGCACGCCCAAAATCAGCTTCGCCTTGTAGTCGTAGTCCTCATCCTGTAACAGCCGGATGGTCAGGCGGTTTTGGTAGTTGACAATGATCTCACTCTCTCCGCTGAGGTCGATGGAGACCACTTCCTCCAGCAGCCCCCGGTTCTGGAAGGAGGGCAGCAGGTTCAGCAGGCTTTCCAGCATCAGGCTCTGGCTCCGCTCTCCGTCCCCTTCCACGGAGATGACACTTCCCGTCTCCGGCGCGGCCAGGGTCAGGCCGATGATGTAGGGGTAGCCCTCCGGCGGGTCGGGCATTTCCACCGCCTCCGTTTCCGGCTCCGCGCCGGAGGAGGCTTCGGCCCCGGAGACGTCCGCTTCTTCTGCATCCTCCTCCGGCTCCAGGTCGCCGGAGGCCGTCTCCCCGTCCTCCACAGCGCTGCCGGTGTCGGAACTCAGAAGCTCCAGCAGCTTGCCGCTGCTGTCCATCAGCCACCAGCTGCCGCTGCCGTCATAGATGGCCGCCTGGGCGTCGGACTCCGCCACCGTGATCACCAGGGTGTCCGGCAGCTTGTGGGACAGTGTGACGCTGCTGACATAGGGCAGCTGGGTCAGGAGCCGGGCCACCACGGTGGTGTCTCTGGTCAGGAGCAAATTGTCCCCCAGATTCACGCCGGAGGCAGAGACGATCTCCTCCTCGGTATAGTGGACGTTGCCCTCCACCCGGATGGTGTTGATTTTAAAGAACACAATGGAGCCGCCCAGAATCACGGCCAGAATCAGCACCACGGAGATAGCCAGATACAGTCCGTTCAGGTTGCCGCCATTTTTTCGCTTGCTCTGATGCTTTCGGGTTCTCTCTGTCGCCACGCCCTCGCTCCCCTTCGTTCTCTCTCAGTCGTTCCGTTTTCTTCGGGTCACCGCGCCCCCCAGGGCGGTCAAATCCGCCTCCAGGCTGGCATAGCCCCGGTCGATATGGGCCAGGCCGGTGATATGGCTCTCGCCGTCGGCCCCCAGGGCGGCCACCACCAGCGCCGCCCCGCCCCGCAGGTCCGGGGCCTCCAGCTGGGCACCGCAGAGCCGCCTCACGCCGCAGACCACCGCCACCCGGCCTTCCACCCGGACGTCCGCCCCCATGCGGAGCAGCTCCCCCACGTAGCGGAAGCGGTTTTCAAAGATGGTCTCCACAAAGACGGCGGTGCCGTCCCCTTTGCACAATGCGGCCAGCACCACCGGCTGGGCGTCGGTGGGGAAGCCGGGATAGGGGGAGGTGCGCACCGGGCGCACGCTATGTAACGGCCCGCGACAGGTCAGCTCCGCCCCATCCGCCCAGCTGCGGACCAGGCAGCCCGCCTCCCGGAAGGTGTCCAGCACCGGCAGAAGCTGCCGCCGCTGCACCCCCAGCACCTGCACCTGCCCTCCGGCGGCGGCGCAGGCGGAAAGATAGGTGGCCGCCACAATGCGGTCGGCGATGATGGTATGGTTCCCGCCGTGGAGGGGCTTTTTGCCGTGAATCACCACGGTGGAGCTGCCCGCACCGGAGACCTCCGCCCCGATGGTGCGGAGGAAGCGCTGCAGATCCTCGATCTCCGGCTCCCTGGCGGCGTTGGTGATCACCGTCACCCCCTCTGCGGCGGTGGCGGCCAACATGATGTTCTCCGTGGCCCCCACGCTGGGGATGGACAGGGTGATCTCCGCGCCGTGGAGCGGGCCGGAGCAGCGGAGGGTGCCCCCCTCCTCCCGAATCTCACAGCCCATGGCGGTCAGGGCCTTCAGGTGCAGGTCAATGGGCCTCGGCCCCAGCTCGCACCCGCCGGGCAGGGAGATCTCCGCCTCCCCGCACCGGGCCAGCACCGCCCCCAAGAAAATCACCGAGGAGCGCATCTCCCGCATCAGCCGATGGGGAATCTCCGTCCCGGTGACGGCGGCGGCGTCCACCGTGATGCAGTCCCCCTCCCGGGTCACCCGGCAGCCCAAATGCTCCAGAATCACCAGGGAGGCCGTCACATCGCTGAGGGCCGGGCAGTTGTGGAGGACGCTGACCGAGCCGGTCAGCAGCGTCGCCGCCAGAATCGGCAGGACGCTGTTCTTCGCGCCGTGTACCGCTACGCTGCCGGACAGAGGCTTCCCTCCTGTGACGATCAGTTCTTCCATAGACCATTCCTCCACATTCCGATATAGGGCAGACTATGCGGTGGGAAGAATATTGGTTACTTCAAAAGGCCCTTCAATACCTTATAAATCCGCTCATTGGCGTCGGTGACGGAGATTTTCCGGAGGTTTTGCCCCATCTGCCGCAGGCCCTCCACGTCGGAGAGCATCTTCGTCACCTGGTCATAGAGTGCGTCGCCGGAGCAGTCCTTCTCCAGCATCAGCACGGCGGCGTCCTGGTCGGACAGCACCCGGGCGTTTTTCTCCTGATGGTTGGCCGCCACGTTGGGGGAGGGCACCAGGATGCTGGGATGGGCGATGGCGGAGATCTCCGCAATGGTGGAGGCCCCGGCCCGGCTCATGATGACGTCGGCGCTGTCCATCACCACCGGCATATCGTAGATATACTCCCGGATGTCCAGCTCCGGATGCTCCTCCAGGTTGACGCCCCGCTGGGCCAGCCCCTCCAGCACCCGCTGGTAGTACCGCTGGCCCACACCGTAGATGTGGTGGAAGGGGCAGCCCTCCGCCACCTCACGGGCCACGAAGTCCACCATGTACTGATTCATGACCTGCGCCCCCAGAGAGCCCCAGGTGGTCACCACCACCGGCTTCTGGTCGTTGATACCCAACATCTTTCTGGCCTCCACCCGGTTCTGGGCGAAGAACTCGCTGCGCACCGGGGTGCCGGTGACCTCCACCCGCTCCGGGTGGGGGTACAGGCTGCGGCACTCCTCAAAGCCCACCATCACCTTATCCACCCGCCTGGCCAGCATTTTCGTGGTCAGGCCGGGCTGTGCGTTGGACTCATGCACCGCCGTGGGGATGCCCCGCCCGGCGGCGGCCTTCACCACGGGGTAGGAGGCGTAGCCGCCGGTGCCCACCACCAAGTCTGGCTGGAACTCGTCCAGAATCTTCCGGGCCTGGGCGGGGGAGACCATCAGGTTTTTCGCCGTGGTCAGGTTGTGTTTGATGCCGTTCCAGTTCATGCTTCGGTAGAAGCTGGAGATCTGCACCGTGCGGATGTCATACCCCTCCCGGGGCACCAGGGAGCACTCCATGCCCCCTTCCGCGCCCACGAACAGCACCTGGGCGTTGTCCCGCTCCGTCAGCATACCGGCCAGAGCCACCGCAGGGTTGATATGTCCGGCGGTTCCGCCGCAGGTAAAAAGCACTTTCATGATTACTCGTTCCTTTCTCCTTCAAAACCCGTCACCCCTGGGGCGGCGCGGCGATCTGCCGGGACACCGCCAGGACAATCCCCATCTCCGCCAGCTGTATCGCCAGCGCCGTGCCGCCATAGCTGAAAAACGGCAGGGAGATGCCGGTGGAGGGGATGACGTTCAGCACCACCGCGATGTTCAGAAACACCTGAGTGGCCAGCAGCGTGATGATGCCCACGATCAGCAGGGTGCCGAATTTGTCCTTGGCGTGGAGGGCCAGATAGTAGCCCCGGATGATCAGCAGGGCAAACAGCAGGATGATCATCACCGCACCGATCAGCCCCAGCTCCTCGCAGATGATGGCAAAGATATAGTCGTTCTGTTCCTCCGGCAGGTAGAGGTATTTCTGACGGCTCTGGCCGAAGCCCAGGCCGGTGAGCCCGCCGGAGGCCACCGCATAGATGGATTGCAGCACCTGATAGCTCTTGTCCGTGGGGTCCCACCACGGGTCCAGCCACGACTTGATACGGGTGCCGTTGTAGCCCACGATCACCAGCACATAGTAGACGATGCCCGCCAGCCCTCCGGCCCCGGCGATGAACCAGCCGATGCGGACGCCTGCGGCGAACAGCACCGCCGCGGCGGCCGCCGCCACCAGAATCATGCAGGACAGGTGGGGCTGCATACCGATCAGCGCCAGCACCACGCCCAGCACTAGCACATAGGGGATCAGTTCCTTCAAGTCGCTCCAATAGAAGAACCACCGCAGCCCCTCCAGAGGCTGGCGGAGCCGCTTCTGGAAGGTGGGCACCCCCGGCCGCCGCTTGGACAGCCCCGCCGAGAAGAACAGGATGACCCCCATCTTGGCAATCTCCGAGGGCTGGAAGGTGGGGCCGACCACCAGGAGCATCCGCAGCCACCGCTTCGCGTTGTTGGCGGTGACGCCCAGGGGCGTCTGAACCAGCACCAGCAGGACGATGGAGATCACCAGCACTGGCACGGACAGAATCCGCAGATACTGATAGTCCATCCGGGAAATCAGCAGCATGGCCACGACGCCGATGACGGCGTAGATGGCCTGATGTTTGAAGTAGTACATGGCGTCGCCGTAGGTGATGACGCCGTCCACCACCTTGTAGCCCGCCGCCGAGTCATACAGCGCCGCATAGGAGGATGCGGACAGCAGCATAATCAGCCCAACGGCCAGCAGCATCATGGTCAGCATCAAAAAGGGCAGGTCGATGGGCCCTCTGCGGAGCTTTTCCGCCTGGGTCAGGTCACGGCCGCGTCTCCGTTTGGCGCGGCCCTGCCTGGTCCGCACAGTGCTTGCCTGAGTTGCCATATGCCGTTTGCCCCTTTCTGTCGCAGGATTTACACCGGTTTGCCCGTTTAGTAGCGGAACATGACCCCCAGGAAGGCCAGCACGCAGGCCAGCAGGGTCACACCGGAGAATACGGTGAAGAGCTTCTCCTCGCTCCAGCCCCCCATCTCAAAGTGATGGTGCAGGGGGGCCATGCGGAAGATGCGCTTGCCGTGGGTGGCCTTGAAGTAGGTCACCTGAATGATGTCGCTCATGGTCTCACAGATATAGATGATGCCCACCAGAATCAAAATCAGCGGCATATCCAGGCTGAAGGCCAGGCCGCAGACCACGCCCCCCAGGAACAGGGAGCCGGTGTCCCCCATGAACACCTTGGCGGGGTGGAAGTTGTACACCAGGAACCCGGCCAGGCCCCCCAGCAGCGCACCGGAGAACACCCCCAGCTCCACCTTGCCCCACAGCAGGGAGACCACCAGGAAGAACAGCGCCACAGGCATGGTCACGCCGGTGGCCAGGCCGTCCACGCCGTCGGTGATATTCACCGCATTCACGGTGCCCACCATGACGAAGGCCGCAAAGACCATATACACCGGCCAGGGAATCGTGAAGCTGACGTTGGCGAAGGGGATATACAGGTCAGGGGTCAGGTAGCCGGTGTAGCGCAGCAGCACCACAAAGGCGATGGCCGCCGCCAGCTGCAGCAGGAACTTCTGGGGGGCGGTCAGCCCCTCGTTCTTGTGGTACTTCACCTTGCAGAAGTCATCCACAAAGCCGATGGCCCCGAACACCAGGGCAAAGAGGTAGACAAAGAGGCCGCCGAGATCCCCCTGGAGGAAGTCGGTGAAGCCGCAGACCACCAGGGCGATCAAAATGCCCGCGATGAACATCAGCCCGCCCATGGTGGGGGTGCCCTGTTTGGACATATGCCAGGTGGGGCCGTCCTCCTTGATGGACTGGCCCGCCTTCATCTTTCGCAGCCAGGGGATGACCACCTTGCCCAGCAGATAGGTCGCCACAAACCCGATCACAACACTCACAATTGCTTTCATCTTTCGCTCGCTCCTTCGGAAACCGGTTCCGGCTTCCTTTCCGTTCAATTTTGCCGTCTGTAACCGGCAGAGGCAGGCGCACGGGTCCGGGCCAAAAGCGCATCCCAGTCCGCCCGTCCCACAAAGGCGATGATGTCCTCCGGCTCCCCGCAGCAGCGGGCCGCCTCCACGGCGGCGGTCAGGTCCGGCCCGCCGGTGCGGTCTCCCGCGGCGGGAATCAGGGCGCACCAGTCCGCCCCCTGCAAGGCGATCCTCCGCAGCCTGCGGTCGGCTCCCCCGGGGGGCAGAGCCAGCACCAGCAGCACCCGGCCCGACCCGGCCCTGCGGGCCGCCAGCAGCGCCGTCTCCAGCTGGCCCCCGGTGAAGCCGGTGTGAATCAGCTCATCCGGGCCGTCCGCCCGGCGGCGCAGCTCCAGCACGCCGGGAGCGCCCGGCGCGGCGGACACCGCCGCCGCCCCCTCTCGGAGGGGGTACCCCTCCAGCAGGCCGCAGCCCAGGGCCGCCAGGGCCATGTAGAAGTCATAGCTCCCCGGCAGCGGCAGGGAGACCCGGGCGATGGCGGAGTTCGTCACCGCCTCAAAGGTCATCCGGTCCTTCCCCAGACGGAGGTACCGGGCATTCAAATCCGCCTCTCCCCGTCGCTCCGCATAGGTGAGCCGTTGCCCGCCCCACTGGGCCGCCAGGGCGCGGACCCGGCTGTCGTCCAGATTGGCCATCAGCAGGCGGCAGCAGCCCGTCAGGTAGCCCTTCAGGGCGTCGGTATTGTCATGCTCCCGGAGGCCGCCCACCACGGCGGCCCGGCAGCCCAGTCCTCTGGCCCACCCCGCCGCAATCTGGCTAGGGGACAGGGCCAGCACCACCCGCCGGCAGCCCTGGGCCGCCAGGGCGCGGAGCCGCGCCTCCAGCGTCTCCCGCCAAGTGGGCCACGCCGGGGCGGGCAGACGCCGCCCACGCCAGAGGCAGTCCGCCTGAGTGATCAGGGCGGACTCCCCGGGGCGGCCATGCTCCAGCAGGTGCCAGATCAGCCGGGCGGTGCAGTCCGCCTCGGCGCCGCCGATGACGCAGTATAAATTGTCACTCGTCCATGTCATTGTCAGCATAATCCACGATGGTGTCGTCGGAGAAGTAGACCGTTACGGTGGTGCCCCGGTCCACCAGCTCTCCCGCTTCAACGCTCTGCTTATAGGCCAGGGTGCTGCTGGTGTAGTAGCTGGAGGAGCCTGAGGCCACCATGTACAAATCCAGCTCCCCCAGAACCTCCAGAACAATGTCGGGGGATTTTCCCGTCAGATCGGGCATGGTGACCTGATCCTCCGGGACCTCCTCCCCCATGTACAGAATCACTTCGCTGCCGGAGGGCAGGCTGACGCCGGCGGAGGGGATTTGGCCGGTGACGGTGCTGCCGTCCCCGACGATACGGTAGGTCAGGTTCTTCGCCGTCAGAATCTGCGACGCCGTGGCCTCGTCATAGCCGATGACCGTGGGCATGGAGACGCTGGCCCCGGAGAGGTCGTCTGCGGTGTACTCCTTATCAAAGCCCCGGTAGTCCAGAATGTCGGCGATGAGCTGGCCCACCAGAGGGGCCGCCATGTTGCCGCCGGAGATGTAGAGGCCGTTGGTGCAGTAGTCGCTGCCCGGAGAGGCCACCTGGGGGGAATCCAGGGCCAGCAGGACAATGATCTCCGGGTCGTCCGCCGGGGCAAAGCCCACGAAGGAGACCACATATTCATCGTCCACCAGCGTCTGAGAGGTGCCGGTCTTGCCGCCGATGCGGTAGCCCTCCATATAGGCGTTCTTGCCGGTGTAGCTGGTGACCACGCCCTCCAGCAGGTTGGCCACCCGTTCGCTGGTCTCCTCACTGATGACCTGGCGCACGGCGGTATTGTCCGCCTGATAGGTGATGGTGCCGTCCTCGGACACAATATGGTCCACCACATAGGGCTGCCGGAGGTAGCCGCCGTTCACCGCCGCGTTGATGGCAGTGATCAGGGTGATGGGGGTGACGGTGAAGCGCTGACCGAAGGAGGCGGTGGCCAGCTGGACGATGCCGAAGTTATCCTCGCTCCACACCACGCCCTGGCTCTCGCCGGGAACGTCGATGCCCGTGGTGGACATCAGCCCGAATGCCTCCATGTACTCATAGAAGGTATCCGTCCCCAGCTTCTGGCCGATGGTGATGAAGGCCGGGTTGCAGGAGTTGCCCACCGCCTCCGCCAGGGTCTGGCTGCCGTGGCCGCTCCGGTCGGAGCAGTAAATGGGGGAGGACCAGCCGCTGACCATGATGCTGCCGGTGCAGTTGAAGGTAGAGCTCTCCGACACCACCCCCTCCTCCAGGGCGGCGGCCAAGACGAGGCTCTTGAAGGTGGAGCCCGGCTCATAGGTGTCGTTCACCGCCTTGTTCCGCCACATGGTGTTCAGGGCAGTGCTCTCGGTGATCTCGCCGCTGGCGACCTCGCTTTGCAGCACGCTGTCAATGACGGTGCTGTAATCGTTCAGATCGTAGGTGGGGAAGCTGGCCATCCCCAGGATGGCGCCGGTGTCGCACTCCATGACGATGACGAACCCGCCGTTCTGCACATCGTTGGCCTCGATGCCCTCCTCCAGATACTTTTCACAGTAGGCCTGGATGGTGGCGTCCAGGGTCAGGTAGACGTCGCTGCCGTCCTCGGCGTCATAGTAGTCCTGATAGAAGTTTTTCAGGTCGGTGCCCCGGTTGTTCTTCGCCGTCATCAGCAGTCCGGCGGTGCCGGAGAGGGTGTCCTCCAGCTGGGCCTCCAGGCCGTAGGCGCCGCCGCTGTCGTTGGTGAAGCCGATGACCTGGGCCGCCAGGGTGGAGTAGGGGTAGAACCGCTTGCTGTTGGGGGTCATGTAGATGCAGCCGGACAGGCTGTATTCCGAAATCAGGCTGCGGATGCTTTCCGCCACGCTGTCGCTGACCTTGCTGGCCAGCTTCTTGTATTGGCTGGAGGTGTCCTCACACTTTTCCACAATGCTCTCGGCAGTGACGTTCTCCAGAATCTCCTCCAGCCCCTGAGAGACGACCTCCACCACGTCATAGTCGTAGCTCTCCGCCTCCTCGGTGTAGGCGTCTCTGGTCTCCTCGTCCTCCGCCTCCGCCGCCTGTGCCAGCGCCTCCTGCCGGGCGGTGTCCAGCGCGCTCTGCTTTTCCAGAATGGCCTTGGGGGAGATGATCACGTCATAGGCCGTGGAGCTGATGGCAAGCACGTTGCCGTTGGCGTCGTAAATGGAACCGCGGTTGGCCGTGACGGAGAGCTCGCTGGTCTGCTGCTCCACCGCCTCCTCCTCCAGCTCCTCATGGCGCACAATCTGCCAGTAGTATAGCTGATACACCAGGGGAATAAACAGGATAACACCAAAAACGCAGAGAAGCACCACCGTCCTGCGAAAGATACGGCGTTTTGCCTCCCTGCCCTGATTGCTTTTTGCGCGTTTTGGTTGTTGTCTGCTCATAGTGTCCTCGCTTTTCACGGGATAAGGGCGTAAGAGAGTATTCTTACGCCCTTATCCGATGTGTGTTCGCTCTGTCGCTAAAAGATATATGCGCTTACCGGGCGAAGTATGTAAGCACGCTTCTCCAGAAGCTCTCCAGATCCTCTGCCACCTGCTCAATCACCCCGGGGTCCTCCGTCTGCTCATAGACTACGGCGTTGTCCGGCTCCGCCAGCTCCAGGTACACCTTCTGGCTGTAGCTGGGCTCCACCAGCCCCGCCTCCTCCGCCACCTCCTGCAGGGTGGCGGTGTCGAACAGGTCGTTGTACTCTGACCGCAGCGAGGCCTCCTCATCCACCAGATCGCTGAGGTAGTCCTCCATGGTGCCGGTGGCGGCGTAGACGCTGTTGAGCTGAACGTAGCTGGTGAGCACCAGCACCGCCATCAGCGCAATCGCCGCAAAGCCTGTGACCGCAAACAGGGAAATGCCCTGCTGAGGGCGCACCTGGGGCTGGGCCGCAGCCCTCCGGCCGGACTGCCGCCTGGGCTCCGGCGCGGGCTGGGGCGCCTGCCGCTCCTTCCGCTGGGGGGCAACCATCGTATTGCTCAGATCATACGCCGCGTTGCCAAAGCTGGTGTTTGCCATCTGTGCCGCCGTCCGTTTCCTGTCTGCCATTCGTAAAACCCCTTTTCTCTATACAATGAACCGTCATCGTATGTATTGACTCATTCGTTTGCCCGCCCCGTGGGCTACAGCTTTTCGCAGATGCGGAGCTTGGCGCTTCTGGCCCGGGGATTCCGGGCCACCTCCTCCGCCGTGGGAAGCAGCGGCTTCTTCGGCATCTGCCGAATCTCCGGCGTCTTCCCGCAGACACAGACGGGGAAATCCGGCGGGCAGGTGCAGCCCTGGGCGTGGTTCTGATAGCCGATCTTCACCATCCGATCCTCCAGGCTGTGAAAGGTGATGATGCAGAGCCGTCCGCCGGGCTTCAACCGGGGAATCACCCGGTCGATCACCGTTTCGATGCAGCTCAGCTCGTCATTGACGGCGATACGGAGGGCCTGGAAGCACCGCTTGGCCGGGTGCTGCTTCTCCCGCAGGGCCTGGGCGGGCATGGCCGATTTGATGACCTCCACCAATTCAAATGTGGTGTCAATGGGGGCCTGTCCCCGTCTCCGACAAATCGCCGCGGCAATCTGCCTTGCGTACCGCTCCTCCCCGTAGTGGGAGAAGCACCATTTCAGCTGGGTTTCGTCCCAGGTGTTCACCACCTCGTGGGCGGTAAGGGCCTGGGTCTGGTCCATCCGCATATCCAGCGGCGCGTCGTGCATATAGGAGAAGCCTCTGGCCGGGTCGTCCAGCTGGGGGGAGGAGACCCCCAGGTCCAGCAGCATCCCGTCGATCTGGTCAATGCCCAGCCCGTCCAGGATGTCCGCCACGTCGCCAAAGTTGCCATGCACCAGCGTCACCCGCTCCAGCCACAGCTCCAGCCGCCGGGGGGCCGCGTCCAGCGCAGCTTGGTCCCGGTCAATGGCAATGAGCCGCCCGGTGGTCAGCCGCCGGACGATCTCCCGGCTGTGGCCCGCCCGGCCCAGGGTGCCGTCCACATAGACGCCCTCCGGTTTGATTTGCAGCCCCTCGATACATTCGTCCAGCAGGACGGGAACATGAGTCCTCTCCTCCATGTGAATCTCCCGTTCTCTATCATACTACATTTCGGCAAAAACTCAACCGATTTTTTTCAAAAAAAGCTAAAGTCCGCGGGACAACGTTCTCCGCACGCGGATGGGTTTCAGCGTCACCCTCTGGTGGGCCTGCCAGCTGTCCGCATCCCAGATGTCGGCGGTGCGGTTGTTGCCATTTACCACCACCGCCTTGGTGATGCCGGCGTACTCCCGCTGCTCCGCCGTCAGGGGGACACGGCCGGAGGAGTCCGGCGTGCACTCCGAGGCGTAGGCGAAAATCATGGCGGCCTCTGCGGCGGCCTCGTCGTCCTCCTGACACTGGGCGATCTTCTCCTGGAACTGCGCCCAGACCGCCGCCGGGAAGATGGTCAGGTGGGGACGCATCTCCCCTGCCGGGTCCGCGTCGGCGGTGGCGTTGATGGTGATATAGAACTTATCCCCCAGCTCTTCCGTGAGGCGGGCAGGGATGCACAGCCGGCCTTTTGCATCCAGATTATGCTCCGACTTGCCGTACACCGCCCCTCACCTCTTTGCTCTGCCACTTTCTGGACCTGAAGTGCCATTTCATGCTACTTCATGCCACTTTGTTTTTATAGTATACCCCCTCTCACCTAAAAAAGCAACCCCCGATTTCCGGTTTCCAGGAAAAAAAGTGAGGGCGGACCGGGGCGGCCGGCGGAATTTTCCTGATTTTTCCTCCCGGAGCGCAAAAATGAAGGAATCATTAAATTCTGATGAAATCTCCAAAACCCCCTTGTATTGCCGAACTTTTCATGGTATAACAAAAGTACGGGACAGAATCCCCCGCGTTTTGACCGCATACAACACCATCAGACGGCACGCAGCATCCTTCGCCTGCAGTCTGTGTCAGTCAGTAAAGGAGGTTTTCCTATGTTTTCCCTTATCTCCACGTTGATTCTGGGCCTGCTGGCCGGCTATCTGGCCTGCCGCATCATGGGCCATGGCAGCAGTATGGTGATGAACCTGATCGTAGGCGTCATCGGCGTAGGCGTGGGCAGCTTTCTGTTCAGCCTGGTGGGCATCTACGCCTACAGCTGGATTGGTCAGCTGCTGGTGGCCATCGTTGGGGCCTGCGTGCTGCTGTGGCTGGTGAACTACCTGGCCGGCCATCTCCGCTGAGGGGTATGATAGGGGAAACAAGGCTGCGTCGCAGCGGATGGGAGGCTGTCATGGCCGCAAAAAAATCCCCCTCTGACGGGGGGCTGACAAAACTGAAGGCCGCGCTGCGGGCCGGTACCCCCGGCCGCTGCTACCTGTTCTATGGGGAGGAGACCTACCTGCGGGACTATTACCTCGCAGAGCTGAAAAAGCAGCTGCTGACCCCCGGCCTGGAGGCCTTCAACCTCCACACCTTCCAGGGGAAGGAGCTGGACGTTCGGGATCTGCAGGACGCCGTGGACGCCTTCCCCATGATGGCGGAGCGCTCCATGGTCATCGTCTACGACTACGACCTCTACGCCAATGAGGAGCGGCGCACCCGGCTGGAGGGGCTGCTGGGGGACCTGCCGGACTACCTCTGTCTGGTGTTCGTCTACGACCAGACGGAGTACAAAACTGGCGGCAACACCCGGCTGGGCAAGCTGGTGAAGCAGGCGGCCCTCCCTGTGGAGTTCCGTCCCCAGAGCCAGAGCGACCTGAACGCCTGGATTCGCCGCCGGTTCAAGTCCTTCGGCAAGGAAATCGACAACCCCACGGCGGAGTATCTGACCTTCCTCTGCGGCGGGCTGATGACCGGCCTGGCCAACGAAATTGAAAAAATCGGCTTCTACGCCCCCAGCAAGAACATCACCCGGCAGGACATTGACGCTGTGGCCGACCCTGTGCTGGACGCCCGGGTGTTCCAGATGACCGACGCCATTGCAAACCAGAACTTCCCTCAGGCGGCGGCGGTGCTGTCCGACCTGTACCAGCTGAACAATGAGCCGATCATGATTCTGGCGGTGCTGGGCAAGCAGCTGCGGCAGCTGTGGAGCGCCCGGCTCTACCTGGAGCAGCGCAGGAGCCAGGCCGCCCTGGCCCAGCTGTGGGAGATGCGGAGCGACTGGCAGGCCCGGAAGCTGATGGACGCCGCCCGGCGCTTTGACCTGCCCTGGTGCCGCAGGGCGGTCATTCTGGCGGAGGAGACCGACGTGGCCATGAAGTCCACCGGCCTGAACCCGGAGGAGCTGCTGGTGGACCTGCTGCTGAAGCTGGCGGTGAACTGAGATGACCCCGCGGATTCGGCTGAAAGAGGCCATTGTGGTGGAGGGCCGCTATGATAAGAACACCCTGTCCCAGCTGGTGGACACGCTGATCCTCACCACCGAGGGCTTCCAAATCTTCCACCGGGCCGACCAGGTGCGGCTGCTGCGCCGGGTGGCCAGGGAGCGGGGGCTCATCCTGCTGACGGACAGCGACGGGGCGGGCTTTGTCATCCGGAACCATTTAAAAGGTATGCTGCCGCCGGAGCAGGTGAAGCACGCCTACATCCCCGACCTGTACGGCAAGGAACGCCGGAAGGCCCGCCCCGGCAAGGAGGGCAAGCTGGGGGTGGAGGGCATGACGCCGGAGGTGCTGGAGGAAGCCCTGCGGCGGGCCGGGGCCACCTTTCTGGAGGAATCGGAGGCCGCCCCCTCCCCTGTCGGCGGCATTACAAAGGCCGACCTCTACCGTCTGGGCCTCACCGGCGGGCCGGACAGCCGGGCCAAACGGGCCGCCCTGTACCGGGCGCTGGACCTGCCGGAGCATCTCAGCAGCGGCGGGCTGCTCCAGGTGCTGAACACCTTCTACACCCTGGAGGAGGTGGAGAAGGCAGTGGAGGAGATTGGCGTCATGCCTTAGGCACCCTCGGAATAGCTTCACTGCCTTGTATGCTGTCACATTCTCACACGGAAAGGACGGAAGCAACCATGAAAGAAAGAAATCCAATCCGTATCCGCCCCTATGAACAGCCAGATTTTGAACGCCTGTGCCAGATTCATGACTTTGCCCGAAAAAACGAATTGGCTCTGTCCAAATTGACCGATGCGTTTGTCCCGCTCAACATCGCAGCAGAACGAGAGGGCTTGTTTGAATATCAGCTCTATGTAGCAGAATATCAGGGCATTGTTGCAGGCTTTGTGGCCTTTACGGAGGACGAATTGGCGTGGCTTTATGTGGATACAACGCTCAGCCGCAGAGGGATCGGCAGTAGCCTGATGGCGTTCGCGCTAAACAGGATGGTGTCGGACGCAAGCATTGAAGTACTCTCCGGTAATCTACCCGCCATTGCGCTATATACCGGCTTCGGCTTTGAAATTTGCCAGACGCTGACCGGCGTCATGCCCGGAAACGAGGCTTTTCCCGTCACAGTTCATGTAATGAAACGGTTGCAGTCACTAACATGACGATGGAAGAAACCGTTTTCGTTGGCAGTAGTCTGCCCGCCGCGCAAAACAGACGCCGCTCCCCTGCATTGCAGGGAAACGGCGTCTGTTTTTGTTGATCGGATGTTGTCAGTCCACGTCCGCCGCCGAGAGGCTCCCCTCCTCGTCCGGCAGCAGCTTCACCGCCGCCGTATAGGCGTACACCATCGGCGCGTCGTGCTGGAAAAACACGGTGCCCGGTTTGGGGGCATGCAGGGTCTCCAGCAGCGTTCCGATGCAGGGGTCATAGATTTGGGCGCAGGGCTGCCCCGCCTCCACATGGCTGCCGGTGTCCACCAGGCTCCGGTACAGGCCGGACACCTCCGGACGGAGGGGGAACAGCGTCCACCGCTCAATGAGCCGGGCCGGAGGGCAGTCCTCCGCCGTCCCCCGGAGAATGCCGTTCTTGACCATGAAGCGCTCCATGCTGCGCACCAGCAGCCCGGCGCTGGCGGCGTCAATGCGGTCGGTGGTGGTGGAGTACAGGCTGTAGGCGTCCGTCTCCCAGATCTGCCAGTTGTAGTTCAGGGTGGTGGTGTCGTAGGGCCGGGGGGTGCGCAGGACGATGTAGGGCAGGCCGAAGTCCCTGGCCTTGTCCAGATTCTCAAAGCCGGTGCGCATCATCCGCACATGGGGGGAGAAGTTCCCCGGCATATAGTAGGAGGCCAGCTGGATGCCGCTGCGGTACTGGTTCACCACCTGAAACACCCCCGCTGCAATGCGCTGGGTGGTCTCCCCCAGGTCGTAGCCGGGGAACATCCGGTTGATGTCGGTGTTGTCCGTGGCCCAGAACCGCTTGCCCACGTTCATGGAGCTGGGGTTCGCAGAGGGGATGACCATGATCTCCACCCCCTCCGCCAACTGCCCTGTCTCCTCCAGCTCTTTCAGCCGCTGCACCATCCGGGAGGCGATGAAGAGCTGCTGATACTCGTTGCCCCGCATGCTGCCCACGATGCAGAGGGCCTTCTCTCCCTGGCCGAAGAGGTAGGCCTTCACCCGGAAGTCATCCCGATACAGGGAGGGGATGCTGTAAATCACACGCTCTCTCATCGCTTTGCCTCCCGCACCAGAATCCGCCCCATCAGCGAGCCCTCGTCCACCAGCGGGTACTCCCGGATGGTGAAGAGCAGGCCGCTCTTAGTGGCGTTGACGTACTCCTTCACCTCGCCCCGGAAGGGGTCGAAGATATAGCCCACGGACTCCCCCTTTTTCACCCAGGTGCCGTGGGGTTTCGTTTTCAGAAACATCCCGGAGGTGGGGGCGTTCAGGAAGGCCACCTCGTTGGGGTCGGAGGACACCAGCGGTTCCCGCACCTCCGGCACGGCTCCGTCCCACATCCCAAGGGTGTGCATCAGGTTCACCATGCCGTCGCAGAGCTGACGGCCGTATGCCTCCGTCAGCCGCATGCCCACCCCCATCTCCACCACCAGGCAGGGGATGCCCCTGCTGTTCATGGAGTGGGCGAAGGTGGACTCCAGCACGGTGCTGGCCCCATGCACCCAGATGAAGTCCACGTTGGCCTGTTTTGCCAGGGGCACCAGCCGTTCGGCGTGGAGCTCGTTGATGCGGATCTGGGGCAGCTCCGCCAGATAGATGTTGCTGGCGTGGATGTCCAGCACCAGGTCGGCCCCCGCCATGTCCTCCATGATTTTGGTGGCCACAAACTCCGTCATATCCCCGGAGTCGCTGCCGGGAAAGGTGCGGTTCATGTCCAGGTCGAAGCCGGGGATGCCCCGGGTAATGGAGTCGATGCCCAGGGGGTTCATGGCGGGGT
>JAJQCJ010000067.1 GCA_021202775.1 Clostridiales bacterium
CCCTGCACCCCTATACCAAGGCGCTGCTCAGCGCCATCCCCTCCACCGACCTGGACCACCCCATGCAGCGTGTTCAGCTGAAGGGCGAGATCACCTCCGCCATCAACCCTGAGCCGGGCTGCCGCTTCGCCGCCCGCTGCCCCTACGCCTGCGATAAGTGCCGGGAGCCTCAGAAGCTGGAGGAGCTGGAGCCGAAGCACTTCGTCTCCTGCTGCCGGGCCAAGGAGATCAACGACTAAAACCCATTCGCATTTCATACCAAGGAGTGAACTGTCTTGAAAAAGCGGGAGCCTGAAAAGGTAGGCAACGACATTTATGGTGTAAAATCCAACTGGAAAACAGACGAGAAAACCGGCAAGACTGCCGAATCAGACTTCCGCCACAGTTCCTATTATCACAAGTATTTCCACGGCTACACCGAGTTGCGGATCGAGAAGCCCAACGGCGGTTATAAGGTGGAGCGGTACTACACCCAGCCCTGGCTGGTGCAGGACGTCTCCTCCGTCAACTACATCGTCTATCGGTGCATGTATGCCGCCCTGGCGCTGCTGTCCTGCCTGGTGTTTTACCAGGC
Organism: Clostridiales bacterium; assembly: GCA_021202775.1. Lineage (GTDB taxonomy): Bacteria > Bacillota > Clostridia > Oscillospirales > Oscillospiraceae > Onthomonas. Next base: position 575 of record JAJQCJ010000067.1, read on the forward strand.
CATGACCGCCGACGGTTATTCCGGCAACCGCTCCGTGCTGGTGGCCGCGCCGGAATTCCTCTCCGCCCTGGGGCTGATTCTGCTGGTGGCCGCCACGGTGAACTACACCTTCGCCCACAGGCAGATGACCTGGTATGACCACCGCAGCGCCTCCGGCAACCTGCGCAAGGCGTCGCTGTTTGCCGCCTGCTGCATGGGGGCCACCGCCCTGCTGGTGGTGGTGAACATCTTCCTGGGGGTGGACAGCGTCCTGGCCGAGCTGCGGCTGGCCGGGCTGTCCCTGGTGGCGGCGCTGGCGGCCCTGGCGGTGTACCTGCTGGAGCGGCAGATGCCCTACCGGGAGGAGGCCAACACCACCGTCCTCCCCCAGGGGGAGACCCATGAAATCTGGTAGGCCCCGCCTGCCGAGACTGGAGAAAAACCATGAACAACAAACATATCCTGCATATCACCGCCGTGGCGGAGGTGACCCCTCAGGGCCAGAAATGCACCAAAGCGGTGCTTGAGTATGACCGGCCGATGTCCGCCGAAGCGTCCCCCGACGCCTACCGGGTGGAGGGGCGCACCGTCACCGGCGTCTCGGTGGAGGGCCCCACCGTGACCCTCACCCTCTCCCCGGAGGACAGGGCCGCCGCCACCTACTGCCAGGGGAACCCCTGGGAGGGCACCGCCACTGTCCTGCACGCAGCCTCCGTTGCTGTTGCCCAGGTGACGTCTGTGGCCGGGTTGGACGGCAGCGTGCTGGAGCCTGCCCCGGCGGACGCCAATGACCGGGTGGAAAACCCCATCGTGGACGACTTCATCCAGGGCGAATTCGAGGGGCTGGCCTATAACCTGTACATCCCCAAAGACTGCCAACCGGGGGAGACCTATCCTCTGGTGCAGTTCATCCATGACGCGGGCCCCTGCGGGCCGGAGGCCAGGCTGACCCTGACCCAGGGGTTGGGTGCCATCGTCTGGGCCAGACCGGAGGAGCAGGCCAAGCGCAAGTGCTTCGTCCTGGCCCCCCAGTTCGACGGTCCTCCCATTGTGGACGACGACTGGAACGTGGACCCCAGACTGGAGACCGCCAAACGGCTGCTGGACTGGGTGTGCGGCCACTATCCCGTGGACCGCACCCGGCTGTACACCACCGGCCAGTCCATGGGCTGTATGTCCTCCATCGTGCTGAACGTCCGCTATCCGGAGCTGTTTGCCGCCTCCTTCCTGGTGGCGGGCCAGTGGGATGACCGGCAGATCCCCGGTCTGGAGCAGCAGCACCTGTGGATGCTGAACTCCCAGGGCGACGCCAAGGCCTTCCCCGGCATGAACCAGATGGCCTGCGAGATGGAGTCCAAGGGGGCAAAGGTGGTTCGGAGGGTCATCGACGCCAAAGCCTCTCAGGAGGAGCTTCAGGCCGTCGCTCAGGAATTGATTTCCACCGGCGCCAACGTCATCTACACCCCCTACCGCATAGAGTCCGTGGCCAGGGGCTGGCACAGCCGGGGCGGCGAACACCATGTCACCACCTGGCAGACCGCCTATGAGATCGAAGCCATTCGGGCATGGCTGTTTTCCAACCGGAGGGCCCGCTGAGGCGGGACCGTTCAGGTCCCCGGCTTTCCGTCCGACAGGAGGAGCGCTGCGCTGGGCAAACGCAAACGCCCATCCAGCGGCCCTGGGGCCGTCAGATGGGCGTTTCCTTATGAATCGGCAGCCTCCGGGGGATGGGCGGCGTACCGGGCGGCAAAGTCCACAAGCGCCTGCACCAGGGGGGAGAGGACGCCGTCCTTCGGATAAATCAGGCAGACGTCCGTGTGAATCTGCGGCTCCACCTCCAGAACAGAGATGTTGACATTGCTGCGGAGCTTGTCCGCCAGCCCCTGCATAATCAGGGAGACGTCCCGCCCCCGGTTGATGATGGAGTCGTCCCAGGTGCCGGTGCTGGAGGAGAGCTTCGGCTCAAACCCGGCCTCCCGCAGGGCGGACATTTCAAACCGGTCCATCATGGTCTCGCTCTTGTGGCGCAGGTAAAAGACGTCGTCCTTCAGCTCGGACAGGTGGATGACCTCCCGCCCCGCCAGGGGATGGTCAAAGGGCACCACAGCGGAGATGTGATCCTCACAGAAGGGGAGGATGTCATATTCCCCGGTGAAATCCGCAATGTTGTGGACAAAGGCCACCTCGATGACGCCGTCATGGAGCAGCTTCAGCATATCGTCCGTGGAGGAGATGTGGACGTCGATGACCGCGTCCGGGTTTTCCTTCTTAAAGGCAGCGAACAATGCCGTCATGCCGTAGCGGTTGGGGAACCCGCAGCTGCCCACGGCGACGCGGTTGATGGTGTCCCCCCGGATGTCCTCCACGGTGCGCTGGAAGGCGTTGGTATGCTCCAGAATGGCCGTTGCGTGGGGGAGGAAGGCTCTGCCGTAGGAGGTCAGCACGATCCTCTGGGTGGTGCGGTGAAACAGGGGCACCCCCAGCTCCTTCTCCAGCATCATAATGTGCCGGGACAGGGCGGACTGACTGATGGACAGGGCGGCGGCAGCCTTGGAAAAGCTCAGGTACTCCGCCAGAATCAGGAACTCATTCAAAGAAGATGTTTTCAACTACGCCCACCTCCGGTCCGTAATAAGGAATGTCCCTCTCATGGGTCTCGTGAATCTGAATGGCATACTCCAGGAAGGTTTTGGCGGCATGGGACAGGGGAACGTCCTTCTGATAGTACAGATTCAGGTAAATCGTGGCATGCTCCTCCAGGGGGATGGATGCCACCTCGTACCCCCATGTGCTGTACACATCCCGCTTCAATACGATGGAGACCCCCACGTTGGAGGCCACAAGCTCCGTCAGGTTGGCGCTGCCGTGGATGGTGAAGTCCACCTGAGGGGTGAACCCGGCGGCCTCGCACCGGCGGAGGGCCGCCTGATGCAGGAAGTTGTCCTTGGGAAACAGGATGAAGGGCTCCTTCGCCAGATCGCTGAGCCGGAAGCCGTCCTTCTTCGCCAGGGGATGGTTCACCGGCAGCAGGGCCACCAGCTCATCGGTGGCCCACTGGTAGCAGCCGTAGGTATCGCTGTCCGGCGTCTCCGACAGGGCGAACACCAGTTCAAACCCCATGCCGAACAGATCCTCCAGGGGCAGCGTCGTGTGAAACTCCCCGGTGGAGAGGCTGTACTGAGGGTAACGGCGGCTGAAATGGTCCCACAGCATATTGATCATGTGGTCACAGTTCATCTCTGTCGTCCCCGCAATGCGGACCTGCCAGGCGGCAGCGCTTTCAAAAGAGGCCCTGGCCTCGTGGTACTCCTCATTCAGTGCGACAAAGCGGCGGGCGTAGGGGAGGAAGATCCTGCCGAAGTCCGTCAGCTCCAGCTTATGACCCTTTTTGACCAAAAGCGGATGGCCAACGCTGCGCTCCAGATCCTTGATGTGCTTGGTCAGGGTGACCTGAGAGAGGTAAAGCCGGTCTGAGGCAGTGAAGTAATTTCCGGTTTCCGCCACGACAATAAACTCGTCCAAATATCTGGTTCCGGTTTCTTTCAGCAACGTATACCAGCCCTTTCTGCTCCGGCGTTTCAGGGAGCGCAAATTGTCTATTATTCTATTATAGCATTTTAATAAAGTAAAATCAACGAAGAAAATCAGAAAATGACGAATTCCCATTTTCTGTCTCATAAACGGCCCCGGCCCCGCCCCGTCAATTTGAACGAAAAGGCGGCCATCATTCTCAGGAGAGGAAGCAGCAGAACACAAGAAGGAGGCACAGCAGCAATGAAACCCATTGATTTTTCTGCCAAGCACGACGTGCTGATCCGCCACAAGGACGGCACGCTGACCCCCATGGATGTCCCCTATTACGAGGCCACCCAGATCGGGGAGAACACTTGGATGATTATGAGCTCCGGCGACTATCACTATCTGATCGCCGGGGATACCAGCGGCGTGGCCTTTGACACGGGCTACGGCGCGGGCAACCTGCGGGAGTACCTGGAGGGGCTGTGCGGCAAGCCGGTGCCCTGGGTGGTGAACTCCCACTATCACTTTGACCACACGGCCAACAACTGTTACTTCGACATGGCCTACATGGGCCGAGAGGCCCTGGACCGGGCCTCCATCCCTTACGCCAGCTTTGACGGGGTGCCCTACCCCGCCCCGGACTACCCCAAAACCCCGGTGGGGGACGGCGACATCATCCCCCTGGAGGGCCGCCCTTTGGAGGTGTTCCGCATCGGCGACCACACGGAGGACGGCATCGCCCTGCTGGACCGGAAGGAACGGCTGCTGTTCACCGGCGACGAGCTGATGCCGGGGATGAAAACCCTGAACGGCTCCGTGGCCAAGTGGAAGCGGGATCTGGAGAAGCTGCTGGCCCACAGGGACGAATTTGACCGCATCTGCGGCGGCGGCGGACTGCTGCCGGAGGATATTCTGGAGACCTTCTATGAGGCCGCCTGCAAAATCGCCGCCGGGGAACCCTCCGAGGAGCCGCCGAAGGACCAGACGCCCCCTCCCATGCCCTCCGACCGGGATGAGGCGGGCCGGCTGGTGTACGACTGCCAGTTCCCCCACCCGGAGGACCGGCCCAAGGGCGGCTTCTTCAAGGAAAACCCCAATATGCGGGAGTTCTTCTATCACGGGTATCGCTTCACCTATGACCGGACCATGATAGCGGATTGAACGGGATGGGATTCCTGTTCGGCGGCGCACAGCCGCCCGGATGGAAACCGGGGCAGCGTTGCCTGGACATTTTTGCTTCGCTGTAGTATAATTTGCTTACGCGAAGTTTGAGCGTCGCGTTTGTTCCCCGCGCACTTGCAGGTGTCGTTTCCCCCGTCTGGGGACAGGGTGCGCGCTCAAATTCTTCAGCGGCACAGCCCTTGGAGAAGGGCAACCAAACCTATCATTCTATTCGTATAAGGAGCAGGATACTATGTGTAATTTTCAGGCAGGCGCAGGCTGCGGCGTAATCTCCTTCCCGTCGGAGATGTTCCCTCTGGAGGGCTTCCGGGGCGTCCATGACGACCCCAGAATCAGAATACTGACCCTGAAGGAGGGCAGCAGCCGGGCGGCCATCGTCGCCATTGAAATCGTCATGCTGCCCGACAGCATGATTGAGGAACTCCGGCAGCTGGTGGGGTCGGTTTGCGGCGTCCCGGCGGAGCAGGTGTTCATCCATGTGACCCACGCCATCACCACCCCCCACAACCCCATGATGATGCCTCCTCACGCCCGGCCGGAAGGCGCGGAGCGGGCTGGCGAGCTGCACCGGGAGGCGGTGCTGGCCGCCGTCCGTCAGGCGG
>JAJQCJ010000057.1 GCA_021202775.1 Clostridiales bacterium
GCCGTCAAGCGGCATTTCCGGCGCTTTGCGCCTCCCTACCCTTTCAGGGGAGGCAAGGGAGTTGCGGGAAGCACCACGTCTTTGGCTCCCCTGAAAGGCAATGCCATCAACTTTGGATGCAATCTACTCTTCCGATAGGAGCAAAGCGTAGCGGCCAGTCAGATTTCATCGACCAAAGGAGGACAAAATTGCCGCCACGTTCCGCCGTAAGGCAGGAACGTAGGCGGCAATCGTACCCAGCCGCCATCGGCGGCAGCTTTGGTGCGTGTCAAGTTCCATCGTCTCTGACGGAACAGACCACGTATGGGCTGGACAGAGTGAAGCCCCAGCGGGATAGGAGAGGGATTCTTAAGGGGGAGCGAGGCCCCGAGCTTCACCTTAAGTCGTCCTCTTTTGCTACTTTTCTCGACGAATCGAGTTTGCGGCGTTAAGAGACGCGATTTGTCAAGGGCAATTTTCATCGTTTCATACAACTACAATGCAACAAAAAGGCCAGGAAACGAAGCACACGATGCTCAGCCCCTGGCAGTTAATATGCCCTGATTCAACAATCAGCGGGTGTGAACCCGGCTGCTTTCGCGGTTTAAAGAAAAGCTCAGGCGCAAAGGCGTGAAATCCGGCAGGATTTCAGCGCTTTTGCGCCTTTTTTACGCAACGAGTTCCGTTGCCAATCTTGAGTGATACGTTATGGCCGGTTGCAGGGACTTTGCAGGGCACTGTCCCGCGGGTACAGCCGCCGGCGCTATCCCGCTGATTCTTCCGCCAGCACCTCCTGCTCCATCTGGCCGATGAGCCGGTATGCGCGGATGGCCAATGGGATGCCGGGAATCAGCGTCAGCAGGTCGGCGATGGCCTGACAGGCGGCCAGACCGTAGATACCGAAAATCATGGGGATAATCAGCACCACGGGAATGTAACAGTAGCCCTGCCGCGCCGTACTCAACAGCATGGCATATCTGGCCTTGCCAATGCCGGCATAGAACATATTGATGATGGAGATCCAGGCGTGAATGGGCAGGACGATGGACTCCAGCCGAATGCACAGAACGCCGATTTCCAGCACGGAGGCGTCCGCCTGGCTGTTGAACAGCCGGACAATGGGCTGAGCCGCAAAGACCAGAATCACCGCCATGACAACAGCACCGACAATGGATACCATAGTGGCAAAGGAGAAGCTCTCCCGTACCCGTTTTGCCTTTTTCGCACTCCAGTTGTACCCCACCACAGGCTGATAGCCCTGGCCGAAGCCCAAGATAATGGCGAAGGGGAACTGCATGACCCGGTTGGCCACGGAGAAGGCGGCCAGCGCAGCCGTGGAAATGCTTCCCGCCACATTGTTGAGCAGGATGGAGGCCACCACGCCCAGACCGGAGCGGAAGAAGGAGGCGCTTCCGATGGACAACACTTCCTTCGTGTCGTTTGCGTTCCACTTGCAGTGCCGAATGGAGAGGTCTACTGTGGTACTCTTTCGCAGGTAGGGTATCAGCAGGATGACAAAGCTGACAAATTTGGAGATGGCGGTGGCCAGAGACGCGCCGCCAACCCCCATGTCAAAGACATAGATGAACAGCGGGTCCAGGAAGCAGTTGAGGACGCCGCCAAAACCGATGCCCACCATGGAATAAACTGCGCTGCCCTCGCTGCGCAGGCACATATTCAGGACAAGCTGTCCCACCATAAAGGGGGCGGCGAACAGGACGTAGAACGCATACTGGATGGACAGTTCCCGGCAGTCATCCGTCGCGCCCAGCAGGTTCACCAGAGGGGTGGAGAAGCACTGGCCCAGGACCAGCAAGACGCAGCCCAGCCCCAGACCGATAAAGAGAAAGGTGGACAGGACGCGGTCTGCGTCCTCCTTCCGCTTGCCGCCCAACAGCCGGGCGATATAGCTGCACGCGCCGGCGCCGATCAGCGACCCCGTCATGGTGATGGCCCGCTCCAGGGAGCTGTTCACGCCCACGGCGGCGGTGGCATAGGTGCCCAGGGTGCTGACAAAGTAGGTGTCCACCAGGTTATAGACTGTGGTGATCAGCTGCGCCACAATGGTTGGCACAGCCATCACCGGGATCAGGGTGCGAATGCTCTGGTTCAGCATCTGATCCGCTTTCTTATTTGAAGTCTGAGTTCGCAATGTGTATGCTCCTTTTAGACGGGGTTTCATGGGGCGGGAACGCTGCCCATGGAACCCCGTCATAGTTGCGCTTTTCGGGAAAAGCGCCGCAATTCCAATAGGTATCAGACAGGCAGCACATGACGGGATGCCAGAAACTCCAGAATCATTTCGTCCAGTTTGCGCTTGCAGGAGCATCCGACGATCTCATCGCCCAGCTCGGCAAAGCCGAAGCGCTCGTCGCTCGCCGGCCACAGGGGGAGGCCCTCCCCGTTGGGGTCGCCGGTCTTGATAAAGTTTGCCCAGTAGCTGCTCATCTGGTCGGCCAGACGGTAATCCACGGCCTCCCAGGGGCGGGCAGGGGGCGTCCCCTCCCGGAGGGAGCCGAAGGAATACCACAGCTCGTTGGAGTGCCAGCTCATCAGCTTCCGGGGGTCTCTGGCTGTGCCGTAGTCCTCCGGACGGTTGGGGGCAACGCGGGAGAAGAGGTAGGTGAAGCTGTGCTTTCCGGGGGCGATCTGTGCGCGGTGTGCGCCGAAGTAACGGCTCATGGTCAGGCCGCCCATCCTTGCGCCGTCGTGGAGGCCGTAAGAGGCCAGACGGCGGGATTCCCGGTCCACGGTTTCGTCCGTGACGGAGACCAGGGAGGGGAAGTCGTACTTCTCATAGAGGTCGCCCAGCAGCTCCTTGCAGTAGGCGTAAAATTCCTCAGCAGAGGTGAAGCCTACCTGGCTGCGGTTCGCGCCGGGCTTCATCTGCGTCTCGCCCAGGTTGGAGCCGGAGAGGTAGTCCAGCGCCACGCCGTACCGCTCCGTGCTGTCCACCATGGACAGGTCGGGCACCAGATCGCCGTCACAGATCAGCGTACCGGGCAGCCGGGCGCCGGTGCTGCGGTTCAGGAACACATAGGGGTCGATGCGCCGCAGCTCCTCCGGGGAGGCGTCCGGGTCGATGCCCAGGGCCTCCAGGTAGCGCCGGCAGTCCTGCTCCACCTGTTCCCGCTGGCCGTTCTTCCGATCCCACACCAGCCCGCTTTCGTTGATCATGCGTTTGATGTGCTTCCGCCCCAGGGGGGAGAAGGCCAGGGACGCCGCCTTGCCGGTGCCTGCGGACTGCCCGCCCACGGTGATGTTGTCCGGGTCGCCGCCAAAGGCGGCGATGTTCTCCACCACCCACTCCAGGGCCTTGATGTCGTCCATCAGGATATAGTTGCCGCTGGCGCCCTGTTCGGCGTCCAGCTGGGGCAGGGCAAGGTATCCGAATACGTTCAGCCGCTGGGCCACGCTGACCACAACGATGCCCTTCCGGGCCAGCTCTCTGGGGTCGAACTCCACCTCATAGGCATATCCGTGGTCGGTGCCGCCGCCGTGGAGCCAGATGTATACCGGGCGGCCCTCCCCGGCCTTCGCCGCGCCGGTGGCCACGTTCAGATAAAGGCAGTCCTCGCTCATGGCGGGGGAACCCATGTAGTAGAAATCCGTGGCCCAGGGTTCCGCGTCCAAATCGCCGTCCGTGGGCTGGATGCAGATGGGGCCGAAGCTGACGCAGTCCCGCACGCCGCTCCATCCGGCGGGGTCAACAGGGGGCTTCCAACGCAGCTTGCCCACAGGGGGCGCGGCGAAGGGGATGCCGCGGAACTCCGTGATGCCTTCGTAGCGGCCGGAGTGCTCCAGGCCCCGCACAGCGCCATAGCTTGTTTTTACTGTTCCAATATAGTTCGCCATTTTCAATGCGCCTCGATTCTTTCGGCCCAGGTCAGTCCTTCACGCAGGAGAACAGCCATTCCTTCACGCCGTCGATTTCATACACCACCGGCCAGGTGCAAACGTGGTTGGTGACCGGATTGTCGTTCTTGCCGGTGGGCACCACAGAGCTGCCGTCAAAGACGGTGTAACGCATATCCACCGCATCGTGGGTGGCCTGCTCCGCCAGGCGGTTCAGCGTCTGCGGGGGCAGCTTCGCATCCCAGTAGTAGCGGCCGAAGGTGACGCCCTTTTGCTCCAGGGCGTCCACCACGGCGTTCATGCCGGGGAAGGCCCGCTCGTCATGGTTGGAGACCAGAATCCAGAACTTGCAGCCGGTGCAGGCCGCTGCCATCCGGTCCGCATCCCACTGACCGGCCACCAGCAGGGAAGCAGTGAAGTAGTCCGGGTACTGAATATTCATCTCGCAGAAGGTCATGCAGCCCATGGACTGGCCGGTGGCGTAGATCCGCTTCTCGTCCACGCTGTAGGTCGCCCGGACGCTGTCAATCAGGCCCTTGACGGTGTCGATCTCCTTATCCGAGTTCTGGCTGACCTGAGGGGCGACCACGATGCAGGGATGCTTGGCCTGCCACTCCGGTTTTGCCCAGGTCAGCGCGCCGTTGCCCTGCATCAGGGTGATTCTGGGGTCCTGCCCCCGGACGCCCGCATCGTGGATGAACACCACCAGCGGATACCGCCGGGCGGGGTCGTATCCCTCCGGCAGGTAGAGATTGTAGTTGACCCCCTGATACTGCTTCTGCTGGAACCGGCAAATCAGCGGCTCGTCCACCTCAGTGGACGCACCCCACTGGCCGTCCGGGGCGATGACGGTGCCGTCCGCCGCAGTGATGTCCGCCGTCTGGAGGACCCGTACCACCTTGGAGGCCGGTATGGTATCATGGGGCTTGCGGGGCTTCTTCTCCTCCTCCGGCTGCTCCTCGCCGTCCTTTTTCAGGTGCTTCTTGCCCTCCGGCATACTGTCGGGCTGCAAAATCACGGCGGAGGCCACATCCTTCAAATCCAGGCTGAGCATCACGTCGCAGCCCTGGACGGAGACGCCGCAGACAGTGCGGTTCTCCACCTGATAGGCGTCCGCCAGGCTCAGGTCGGGGGCGATGGGCTTGTCATAGGACAGGCACACACCGTAAATCTTCTGTCCGTCGGGATAATTTTCCGTCAGGCAGGTCATCTTTATCACATGATTCATGATTTTCCTTCTTTCATATCGTTGAGCAGTTCTGTGGCGGCGGCCAGCAGGCGCTCCGCCGAGCCGGGCATAAAGGGCGAGTTCTGGCACTGGAACTGAACGGACCGGTAGGCTTCCTCCTCCGGCATACACTTGTCACAGCCGTTGACCATGATGGCCAGGGCGGTGGTTTCACCGGGGAAGGCGTCGGCCAGCTGCACGGAGGTGGCCCCATTGGTTTCCGGCTGGACGCCCACCAGGTTGAAGCTCCCCAGTGTCATGGCATAAATTTCCAGGTTTTTCTCCCCATCCGGGGTAAAGGTCATGGATTTGGCAGGGCGGATGGAGCCCAGGTTCCGGTTCATCGCCTTGGTCTGGAAGGTACAGCTGCGCCGACCGGTGCGCAGCACCGGCTCGGTATACGTGGCAATGCGCCGCCAGACCCGCAGCACATCGGCCTCCAGCGCCGCGCTCAGGGCGGACAGCAGGGCATAGCCGTCTTCCCCCAGGGAAACCTTCCGGAATTGGCCCAGATGGTCCGGCGCTTCGCTGTTGGCCTTCACCACCGGCTCCTGGTCTCCGGCAGCGCCGCACAGGAACATGGCCACAAAGTCCCCACCAAACTCCTGCTCCAGGCGGGTGCTGGTGACACCGCTGATGTCGCCGGAGATCAGCCCGGTGCCGTCCGGATTCCGGATACCGCTGGTCACGCAGGGGCGGATGCCCAAGTTGTACAGCAGGGCCATAGGCGTGCCGTCTGTCCTGTCAATCCGCAGCACATGGAGGCTGTGGTCGCAGGGGGCCTCCGGGTTGCTCCCCAGCCACCAGCCTTCCTCTGTGGGGAGGTTGCGGCTGACGTTGACGGCGCTGCGCCCGGTGCCCCAGCCCACGACAGCCTCCGTCCTGGCGGCCAGGGCCTGTTCGGCGGCCTCCTCCAGCGCGGCACAGTAGGCGTCCTCCAGCAGCGCGCACCTGCGGACCGTCTCCGGGTCCCGCTGACCGCCGGGGCCGTGGGGCTTCCCCTCTTTGGGGGCGGGCCAGATGTGGGGGCCGCAGAAGGAGTGGGTCAGGGTGATCCAGACATTGTCCGGGGCGGTGTCCAGCGCCCGGCTGGCCAGGTCACGGAACCGGTCCCGCGTATCGTCAAAAATGGAAGTGATCTCGATGGAAACCAGGGCGAAACGCACGGTTCCCTCCAGGAGCAGCACACGAACGTGCAAATCGTCATGGGTGCCGGTAAAACCGTCCAATGGCAGGCAGCCGTTGTCCAGCCGAACGGGCGCAATGCCCGCCCCTGCCTGAAAGGTGTTGTGATGCATAGCAGAGCCTCCTAATGGCTGCGCAGGGGGTCACAGCTTCCGGTATTCCGTGGGGGTCAGGCCCTCCAGCTTGCGGAAGTTTCGGGTCAGCGTATCCACGCTGCTGTAACCCACGCTTTGCGCAATCGCCGCTACGGTCATGTTGGTGTTTTTCAGCAGCTCCTTGGCCTTGGCGATGCGGCGGAAGGAGATATACTCCGCAATGGTGCGATTGTACTCCTTCCGGAAGAGGCGGGTCAGGTACTGGAAGCTGATGTTGGAATCCTCACAGATGGCGGCGACATTCAAATTCATGTCGTACAGATTGTTTTCAATGTAATTACAGGCGTGCAGGAGCAGGCCGTCCTCACTGCGGGTGTTGGAGACGTGCTGCTCTGCGATTTGGCCGAAAATTTCCGCAGCGGCCTCGTTCAGCTGGGAGACGGAATTGGCATTGTTCAGCAGCGTGACGGCGTGCTCGGACACCTCCGGCGGAAGGTTGGCCGACAGAACCCCTTCCGCCAGCACGTTTGCGATGGAGACCAGGCGATGGCTGGCGGTCACATAGTTCGACCGGAGGGGCACAACGTGCTCCGCCAGGATGGCGTTCACCATGCCGGGCACCAGGTCAAACTTCTCTGTCAACATAGTGTTGATCAGGATGTGTTCCTTGCGGAGGAAGGTGCCGTCCAGCAGCATGGCCTGATTGGAGTCCAGGTCCTCCTGAAAAACCACCTGGGCCTTGCTGTCAATGGAGTGCAGGAAGCTGTGCATCTGCAAAATCTCCTGATAGGCGTCCGGCAGCGCGGAGGGGTTTGGGCACAGGCTGCTGACGATGACTTGGGTGTGAATGTTGTAGGTTTCCCGAAGCAGATTGTTGACCTCTGTGCAGACCCACTGGACGTTCTCCCGGAAGTCCTCCTCCCGGTCGGCCCCAAAGACCACCAGAATGTTGGAATGGTCTGTGCAGGAGGTGAAGCGCAGCTCCCCGCCGGACAACCCCTCCAGAGAGGAGTTGATCATGACGCTGATCATGGCGGAGACGTCGCTCTTCCGCCGCCTTCCCGGCAGCAGCTCCTCAATGTTGGACAGGGAAAAGGCCACCACATAGTACTTGCCGCAGGGGGACTGGAGCTGTGCCTGGGCCAGCAGCGCCTCATCCGGCTCCGGCTCCAGATACTTTCCAAACAGGATATTCCGCAGGGTGGTGCTGACAGCCCGCCGGTCTGCATCGTCCTGCTGCACCCGAAAGTCCTTCAGGGTGGAGCGCACCCTGTCCAGGACTTCCTCATAGCTGCCATAGGACGTGCTGTTTTGGGGCAGCGCGTCCACCAGCGAGGAAATTTCCTGATAGCGTTTGGACAGGCTGCGCCAGACATAGGCAACGGCCAGGGCCAGCAGCAGCAGGAAATATACGGCAAAGGCAATCAGGATCACGCGGAGGGGTTTTGCGTACTCGGCGTCCAGGACGGCCACCATGTAGGTATGCTCGCCCTCCTCCAGGTAGGCGCAGGACACCTGCGCATCCAGGAATGTGTTGACGTAGTCGTTATCATACCAGTCCGGGTCTTCCACCACGGTGGTGGAAAAGACGGAGCAGAGGTAGTGACCGCTCTCCGGACTGAACAGGCAGCAGAAGTCGGCCTCCAGGTCATAGAAGAGGTGCAGGAACTCCCGGGTTTTCATGGAGACGACCATGTTGCCCAGCGCCTCGCCGTCCTCTCCGTAGATGGTGACAACGAAGTAGGGGGCATAGCTGCTGCCATTCAACAGGGTCAGCTGGCGCTGGCCGCTGGCAATGGGGGACACCAGATCCGCCTCGTCCGCCCCCAGCCGGGACTGGATGGCGCTGAGGGAATCATAGGAGTAGTAGCCGCTGCCGGCGAAGATGCAGTTCAGCTGGGGGCTGATCACATAGATCTCATCCACATAGGTGCTGGCGTCCCGGACGGAGGCGATGAAGCTGCAAAGCTCCAGCGGCGCTGCGGCGTCCTCATCACCTTCCAGCATGCTGAGAAAGACCGGGCTGCCCAGCAGCACATCGCTGGCGAACTGGAGGTCGCTGAGCATCGTGTCGCACTGCGCCTGGAAGTGTTGCACCAGAAGGGACAGATGATCGTCCTCCTGCTGCACCACGACGTAGCGCACGCCCACCAGCAGCGACACCGCCATCACCAGAGAGAGCAGCAGGTAGATGAAATAGGAACGCAGGTCCCGCAACAGCTTCCGCCACTGGCTCCGGAAAGATTTTATGAAATGTTCCCTCGGCATGATAAAAACACCACCACAGAATTTCAGCCGGCAGATGCCGGATGATGGAATCCTGTTCAAGAGCAGCTTGCGCTTCCTCTTGAAATGAGCGGTCGACTTTATACAAACGCCTGTATGAATATCGGCCACATATCCCTTGTGGCAATTCTACAATAAAAAACCGGGCGAATGCAAGGACAAATGCGCAAATAAGACAAAAATGCGGGTCAAATAAAATTTGCGGGCTGCTATTTTTAAAAATAGTTTTGCGAAACGAGAGCCAAAAAATTTACAAAAGTTTCACAAAAAACGGCGGCACAATTTTTGCTTCTTTACAAAAAGAGCGTTTTTTATATAATGGGATGGGCGTAAGAACCAAGGCGCGGCTGGTCCGGCGGGGCATTGGCAGTCCCTCATCTTGCCACATATCCCTTATATGTATCTGTGCCCCGGCTGGGTCAGCCACCTTGCGGTCTGAAAATCTCATTATTCAATGAAAGGAAGAACCAAACCATGAAAAAGCACGCGAAATTCCTATCCCTGTTCCTGGCCCTGGCCATGTGCCTGAGCCTCCTGGCCGGGTGCGGCAGCTCCAGCTCCAGCAGTTCCGGAAGCTCCGACTCCGGTTCCGACGACACCTCCAGCTCTGCCGACGCTTCGGAGGACAGCGGCAGCGGTGACGAAGCGGAAGAAACGGACGGTTACGTTTTAGATGAACTGACCGTCTCCTGCAGCAGCGACGGCGGCACCTTTGACCCCTACACCCGCGGCGGCTGGGGCAAGATGGCCGTGGGCGACCTGATCTTCCAGTACCTGGGCGACCTGGACAATGAAGGCACCGTACATTGGACCATTGCCAAATCCGTGGAGGCCGAGGACGACGGCCTGACCTACACCATCACTCTTTGGGACTGCGTCTATGACTCCGTCGGCAACAACATCACCGCCGACGACGTGGTTTGGAGCTTTGAGAAGTACCGTGACGAGGGTCTGGGCTCCAGCTTTAACTTCGATCATTGGGAAATCATCAGCGATTACGAGCTGCAGTGGGTCTGCACCTCCGAGTTCGTGGCCGGCGAGCTGGAGAAGAACCTGACCAACTTCCCCATCCTGGATCAGGAGACCTATGAGGACTACTGCGGCGGCACCATGGCGAACAACCCCATCGGCACCGGCGCCTATGTGCTGACCAGCTACACCGTCGGTTCCGGCTTTGTGCTGGAGGCCAACGAGGACTTCTGGATGAACAGTCTGGACGAGGACGACGTGGACCTCTGGGTCTACAGCTATCAGAACGTCCGTCAGATCAACTATGAGATCATTCAGGACACCTCCTCCATCGCCATGGCCCTGGAGAACGGCGACATCGACATTGCCGACACCCTGAGCAACGCGGACATCACCGCCTTCTCTGAGAATGACGACTTCAACATGGTCCTGATGCCTGTCACCGCGGCCACCGGCATTATCTTCAACTGCAGTGACGACTCCGTCTGCGGCAGCCTGGAAATGCGTCAGGCAATCTGCTACGCACTGGACTGCGCCACCATCGCCGCCAACTGCGAAGCCTTCCCCACCTATCAGGTTTACGGCGTTGCCCCCAACGGTGTGGACGCACCGGAGAACTGGCTCACCGGCGAGGATCGGGACTACTATGACTACGACCTGGATAAGGCCAAGGAGCTGTTGGAAGAGGCCGGTTACAACGGCGAGACCATCACCCTGGCCTATGGCAGCTCCACGCTGAACGACTATCTGGCCACCACCATCCAGTCCATCCTGAACGAGGCCGGCATCATCGTCGAGCAGGAGCTCTGGGACAAGACCGTGGAGGACCAGAAGAAGTATGAGACCACCGAGTGGGACATCCGCCTGAGCACCTTCGGCGGCGGCACCTATGTCAACCAGATCATCAAGCAGTTCAGCGCTGACAGCGTTTCCGCCTATCTGGAAGAGGGCATGAATATGTTCTTCGACATCAACCCCACCGCTGAGGATCTGTACTACGCCGTGCGGAACGAGGGCACCGTGGAAAGCATGGAAGCCTGGGATGAGGAGTTCACTTACAACTGCTGCTACGCCTACGCCGTCATCGGCTACTCCAACCAGACCGCCTGCCGCGCCGGGCTGAACGTGCCCGTGGGCAAGTCCAATGAGAGCCTGATGCCCAACGCCGTGACCTTGGACGAATAATTTCTGAACCACAGCCAGACACATAACAAAACCGTCAGGGATACCGCACCGGCGGTATCCCTGATTCAAAAGAGGAGGTAAGATTTGTGGTAAGATACGTCATTCGCCGGTTACTGATCACCATTCCCATCATCGTTGCCGTGGCCATCATCGTGTTTACGCTGATGTACTTCGTCCCCGGCGACCCCGCCGTCCTGATTCTGGGCGAGGCGGCCTCTGAGGAAGAGCTGGCGGCCATGCGTGAATACCTGGGCATCAACCGGCCCTACATCGTTCAGCTGCTGGACTATCTGAAACAGCTGTTTATCGACTTTGATCTGGGCACCTCCTGGATCTACAAAACCAACATCTCCACCGAGCTGTACAACCGTATGCCCACCACCTTCGCCATCTGCGTGTACAGCATTCTGGTCAGCGCCTGCCTCGGCATCCCGCTGGGCGTCATGGCCGCTGTCAACCAGGACCGCTGGCCGGACAAGCTGGTGCTGTGGATGTCCAGCATTTTCACCTGCATCCCCAACTACTGCTGGGCCCTGCTGTTCATCGTCGTGTTCGCCCTGAATCTGGGCTGGTTCCCCATTTACGGCGTCAGCCAGGGGTGGAAGTCTTATGTGCTGCCATGTCTTTCCATCCTGATGGGCAGCTTTACCGGCCTGGCCCGGCAGACCCGCTCCAGTATGCTGGAGGTCATCCGATCGGACTACGTCACCAGCGCCAGGGCGCAGGGCTACTCCCGCAACACGGTTTACTACCTCCACGCGCTGCCCAACGCCCTGATCCCCATCATCACCATTCTGGGCACCCAGTTTGCGGCGGGGCTTGGCGGCACCCTGATTCTGGAGACCATCTTCTCCATCCCCGGTGTCGGTCTGTATGTCACCGGCGCCATCACCAAGCGGGACTATCCGGCGGTCATGGGCTGCGTGGTGTTCCTCGCCATCCTGTTCTGTCTGATCATGCTGGGCGTGGACGTCCTCTATGCCGTAGTGGATCCCCGTGTCAGAGCGCAATATGAAGCAAAAGGTGCGAAAAGGAGGCATAAAGCATGACGGCCAACGAAGTAAAGACCCCCGGCACCGGGACCCCTCCTGTGGAAGAAGAAGAGCGCAAGCAGTCCGGCACCCGCGAATTCCTGAGCCGGCTGGCGCATAACCACCTGGCCATGTTCGGCGGGATTGTGTTCCTGATTATCATCATTCTGGCAGTTTTCGCAGACAAAATTGCCCCCTACGATTACATGACCATCAACATGGACGAGACCTACCTCCGTCCCAGCCTGGAGCATCTGTTCGGCACCGACCAGTATGGCCGTGACATCTTCAGCCGTGTGCTGTATGGCGCACGCTGGAGCCTGCTGCTGGGCTTCGGCTCCACCATTTTCAGCGCCGTGTTCGGCATCATTGTGGGCAGCATCGCCGGTTACTTCGGCGGCGTTGTTGACTCCGTCATCATGCGGTTCATCGACATCCTGCAGTGCATCCCCGGCACGCTGCTGACCGTTTGCATCGCCGTCATCCTGGGCTCCGGTATGTGGAACACCATCTTCGCCATGGGCTTTGGCGGAATCTGGGGCACGGCCCGTATGCTACGAGGTCAGATTTTGACGGTGCGGGGCCAGGAATATGTGGAGGCAGCGAAGGCCACCAACTGCACTGATTTCCAGATCATTACAAGATATGTGCTGCCCAACTCCATCCAGCCCATCATCGTCCAGTGCTGCAGCCACATCGGCGGCGCAGTGACCCAGGCCGCCGGCCTGAGCTTCCTGGGCCTCGGCATTCAGCCTCCCTATCCGGAATGGGGCGCCATGCTGAATGACGGCCGGGCGTACCTGCGTTACTATCCCAACATGCTGCTGGCCCCCATCGTCATGATCGCGCTGACCGTTCTGGCCACCACCTTCTTCGGCGACGGCCTGCGGGATGCGATGGATCCCAGACTGAAAGAGTGAGGAGGTGTCTGCTGTGAACTTTGAACATCGGAAAGAGAGGCCGGACGACGGCAAGCGCCGTCACGGCGGCCCTGACGAGCGTCGCCATCACGGCCATCGGGGCGACCCTGGCAAACAGTTTCAGCGGGGCGACAAGCTGCTGAAGGTGGAAGACCTGTCGGTGGAGTACACTTCCGGCAAAAAGGTGGTTCACGCCGCCAACCATGTTTCCTTTGAGCTGAACCGGGGCGAGTCCCTGGGCATCGTGGGCGAGTCCGGCTGCGGCAAATCCACCGTAGCCAAGGCCATCCTCCGCATCCTGCCCGACCGGGGCGCCCGCATCAGCGGCGGCAAAATCATGTTCAAGGGCGAGGACTTGGTGACCATGCCGGAAAAGACTATGGAGAAAATCCGCGGTGCAGAGATCTCCATGGTGTTCCAGGACCCCATGACCGCCCTGAACCCGGTCAGACGTATCATCGACCAGGTCAGCGGCGTCATCCGCCTGCACAACCCTGAGCTGACCAAGAAAGAGGCGGAGCAGCGGGGCATCGACATCCTGGGCACCGTGGGCATCACCCCTGACCGGGTGCGGGACTACCCCCTCCAGTTCTCCGGCGGTATGCAGCAGCGTGTGGTGGTCGCCATCGCCCTGTGCTGCAACCCGGAGCTGCTGCTGGCGGACGAGCCCACCACCGCCCTGGACGTGACCATTCAGGCCCAGGTGCTGGAGATGATGAAGGACCTGATGACCCAGCGCAACACCGCGCTGATTCTGATCACCCATAACCTGGGCATCGTGGCCGACACCTGCGACAACGTGGCTGTGTTTTACGGCGGCGAGATCGTGGAGTACGGCAGCAAGGAGGAGATTTTCAAGAACCCCTCCCATCCCTACACCATCGGCCTGTTCGGCGCTGTGCCGGACATCCACTCCAAGGTAGACCGGCTGACGCCGGTGGCCGGCATCATGCCGGAGCCCTCCGACCTGCCCGCCGGCTGCAAGTTCCACACCCGCTGCCCCTACGCGACCGAGTGCTGCATGGAAGGCGATGTTCCGGTGGTATCCCTGGGCGGCACCCACATCTGTCAGTGCCATAACATTCAGACTGTGCAGGAAGCAAACAAAAAGGAGGCGACGGCATGAGTACATTGGTGGAGGTCAAGGGGCTGAAACGCTACTTCGACGTCCCGAAGGGAACGCTTCACGCCGTGGACAATGTGGATATGGCCTTTGAGGAAGGCACCACCATGGGCGTCGTGGGCGAATCCGGCTGCGGCAAAAGCACCCTGGCCAGAACGATTATCCATTTGCAGGAGCCTACCGACGGCAAGATTTACTTAAACGGCAAGGACGTCACCCATGTGAGCAAGCGTGAGCTGCCCAAGCTGCGTGAACAGATGCAGATCATCTTCCAGGACCCCTATATGACCCTGAACCCCCGGTATACCGTGGAGGACACGTTAAAGGAGCCGCTGGTACACTCCGGCCGCTATGACAAGGGCTCGCTGGACAAGGAGATCCGCAGGCTGATGGACATGGTGGGCATCTCCGGCCGGCTGCGCATGGCCTATCCCCATGAGCTGTCCGGCGGCCGCCGCCAGCGTGTCGGCATCGGCCGGGCCCTGGCCATGAACCCCAAGTTCATCGCCTGTGACGAACCGGTTTCCGCTCTGGACGTGTCCATTCAGGCCCAGATTCTGAACCTGCTCCAGGATCTGCAAAAGGAGTACGGCCTGACCTACATGTTCGTCACCCATGATATGAGCGTGGTGAAGCACATCTCCCACAAAATCAGCGTCATGTACCTGGGGCAGGTGGTGGAGACCGGTACCACGGACGACCTGTTCGACAATCCTCTCCATCCCTATACCAAGGCGCTGCTCAGCGCCATCCCCACCATCGACATTGACAAGCCGAAGAACCGGATTCAGCTCCACGGCGAGCTGAT
The DNA here is from genome assembly GCA_021202775.1 of Clostridiales bacterium. Taxonomy (GTDB): domain Bacteria; phylum Bacillota; class Clostridia; order Oscillospirales; family Oscillospiraceae; genus Onthomonas. Next base: position 14,665 of record JAJQCJ010000057.1, read on the forward strand.
GAGCCCCATCAATCCCAAGCCGGGCTGCCGGTTCGCCCCCCGCTGCCCCTATGCCACAGAGGCGTGCAGCCAGCCCATGTCCCTCCGGGAAGTCACGCCGGGGCATCTGGTGTCCTGCTGCCGGGCGGAGGAGCTGAGCGACAAACAGCCGGTGACGGCAGGAGGTGCGGCGGAATGTCAGAGCTGAAACTGAAAGCCGGCGCAGGCGGCGCGGCGATCGCCTTTCCGGCGGATATGTTCCCCACGGACGGCTTCTGCGGCGTCCACGACGCCCCCCACGTCCGGCTGCTGGTGCTGGATTGCGGGGTGAAGGCTGCTCTGGTGGCGGTGGAGCTGGTAAACGTGCCCTTCGACGCCATTGACCAGATACGCAAACTGGTGGAGGAGGGCACCGGTACCCCTTATGAGAACGTCTGGGTCCACGCAACCCACGCCATCACCACCCCCCACGCCCCCAGAGACCCGGCCATCCCCATGGGCCCTCCCGGCGCAAGGAAGGGTGGCAAGCCCCCCAAGCCGCCGAAACCGGCAGGCGGCCCGCCTGCCCCCCAGGACCCGGACGGCCCCAGAAAGCGCAAGCAGTTCATTGACGCCATTGCGGACGCCACCAAGCAGGCGGTGAAGGAGGCCGGCGCCTCCTTCCAGGAGGCCGTGCTGGGGGTCGGCTCCGGCCCCTGTGACGTCAACATGAACCGGGACGTGGAGACCCCCTTCGGCTGGTGGGTCGGCCTAAACCCGGAGGGCCCCTCCAACAAGACGGCAGAGGTCTTGCGGGTGGACAGCCTCTCCGGCAAGCCGTTGGGGATTCTGGTGAACTACGGGCTGAAGCCCTGCGCCATTGACAACACCGAGATGGCCCAGGGAACCCGGCTGGTCTCCAGCGATGTGCCCGGTTTGGCCTGCACCCTGCTGGAGGAGCGCTACGGCGCGCCGGTGCTGTTCACCATGAGCGCCGCAGGCGACCAGGTGCCCAAGGAGCAGGCCATTTACGATGTGGTGCAGCCGGACGGCACCGTGGGCAAGACGGAGCTGGGCGTGGAAAAGGGCCTGGAAATCGTGTCCCGTTTGGGGACGCAGATGGCCAGGGAGCTGGAACCCATTGTGGACGGCATCACCTGTCACGGCACAGAAATCGTTCTCAAAACCGGCTCCACCGCCATCACCTGGCCCAACAAGGCCAGAACCCCCATGCAGCCCACCAAAACGGTGGACTATCAGCCGGAGGGCGAATCCGAAATCGACGCCCACGCCATCGTCCTGGGGGACCTGGCGCTGGTGGCAGTGAAGCCGGAGGTCAACGCCCAGACTGAGGCCGAGCTGAAAGCCGCCTCCCCCTGCGCCAACACCATGCTGATCTCCATGGTCAACGGCGGCATGAAGTATATGCCCGACCGCGCCTCCTATGACCGCATCACCTGGGAGGCCCTCAGCGCCCAGCTGATGCCCGGCGCGGCGGAGAAATGGGTGGAGGCCGCAACCGGTCTGCTGACTGACATGGGGCAGGAAACCGCCCTCCCGGCGGTGACCGCCGTGGCCCAACCCCGGCCGGACGGCGAGCGGCTGTGCCGGGTGGAGATCGACTTCCCGGAAACCGTCCCCGCGCCGGAAGAGGTGCAAGTGCTGGGCCACACCGTCACCGGCTCCGCCGTCAGCGGGAAGCATATGACCCTGACCCTCTCCGAGGAGGAGGCCTCCTCCTATGTGATTCCGCCGGTGTTCAACCCCGGCGGCCAGCCCCCCAAGGGAAAGCCAAAGGGTAAGCCGGGGGGCAAGCCCGGCGACCGGCCGAAGGGCCCAGGGGGCGGCGGACAGGGCAAACGTCCCCGGAAGGCCATCTCCGTGGCGGTGAAGGTCCCCGGCTACGCCCAGGATATTTACGCCGGCGCAGTGCGGGAGGAGGTCATTGACGACTTCACCCAGGGCGTTTACAAGGGCATCCCCTACAACCTGTTCACCCCGAAGATGCTGACGGAAGGGGCGGCCTATCCCTTGGTGATGTTCATCCCCGACGCCTCCGCCAACGGGAACGACCCCAAGATGGCCCTGAGCCAGGGCATCGGCGCAACCACCTGGGCGGAACCGGCCTGGCAGGAGCGGCACCCCTGCTATGTGCTGGCGGTGCAGGTGCCGGACAACATCCAGCTGACCAATGACGACTATCAGGCCGCCCCGGAGCTGGAGACCATCAAGGAGCTGCTGGACACCGTGGTTGCCGCCAATCAGGTGGACAGGAAGCGAATTTACACCACCGGCCAGTCCCAGGGCTGCATGGCCTCCTGCGAGCTGAACGTCCGCTATCCCGGCTACTTCGCCGGGACCCTTCTGGTGGCAGGCCACTGGGAGGTGGCCAAGATGGTGCAGCTGACAGACGCGAAGCTGTTCTTCGGCCTCAGTGAAGGCGACCTGAAGGGCTACCCCAGCATGAACGCCATCACCGACGGGCTGGAGCAAAATGGCGTGTCCATGGGCCGGGTGCGGCTCAACTTCCGGGAGGGCTGGGAAGTCAACAACCGGAAGGTGGAGGATGCGGCCCGGGGCAACCAGGATGTGTACGTCGTGTTCGACGCGGCGACGGTCTTCCCCGACGATGGGAAGGAACACCGCCTGATGGAGCATCATAACCGGGGCTGGGAGCTGCTGTATCAGATGGACTCCGTCAAGGAATGGCTGTTCCGGCAGCAGAACGAATAAGAAAACCGGCAGCGGAACCTCCGCTGCCGGTACGATGAGGGTTTTATCATGAAAATTAGTGAGATTATTGAGCGGGTCATCGCCTACCATCCGCCCTTTACCAGAGAGCATACCACGGACGTCATCAAGTTCGGCGACCCGGAGCAGGAATGCACCGGTGTGGTGGTGACCTGTTTCCCGTCCATCGATGTGATTCGCAAGACGGCGGAGCTGGGGGCCAATTTCCTGATCGTCCACGAGCCGCTGTTCTGGAGCCATGAGGACACCACCGGCTGGCTGGAAAACAGCGCGGTCTACCAGACCAAGCGGCAGCTGCTCGCCGACGCAGGCATCACGGTCTGGCGTGACCACGACCATATGCACGGCGAGGGCTGGGGGCCCAAGCGGGTCAACCTGGACGGGATGTATGACGGCATCATGCGGGAACTGGGCTGGGAGCCCTACCTGGTGGAGTCGAAAAAGAAGCCCCTGGTCTTTCAAATCCCGGAGACGGACGGGGAGGCCCTGGGGCACGAGCTGATGGAGAAGCTGAACCTAAAGGGCATCCGCATCGTCGGCGACCGGCACACGAAGGTCTCTCGGGTGTTCCTGTGTGAGCATATCGGCTCCAACGACCGCAGCGCGGAGGAAAAGCTCCTGCGCACGGAGATGGAGGAGTACGATGCCCTGATTCCGCTGGAGATCATTGACTGGACGCTGTGCGCCTATGTCCGGGATTCCTGTCAGGCGGGCAGGCCGAAGGTACTCTATAATGTGGGCCATTTCAATCTGGAAGAACTGGGGATGCGTTATATGGCGCGGTGGCTGCCGGGGCTGGTGGACAATCAGATTCCCGTCACCTATGTGCAGTCCGGCGACGCCTTCGACTTCATCCTTTGAATAATACAATCAACATAAGCGCTTCCGGCCGCCTGCGGGCAGCCGGAGGCCAGAGTAAGGAAGGACGGACCATGAAAGCGATTGATTTTTCTTGTAAGCACGACATTCTGATTCGGCACAAGGACGGCACCCTGACCCCCATGGACGAGCCGTACTATGAGCCGAAGCTGATCGCCCCGGACACCTGGCAGATCATGAGCTCCGGCGACTACCACTATCTGCTGGTGGGCGACGAGGAGGGCATCACCATCGACACAGGCTACGGCGCGGGCAACCTGCGGGAGTATCTGGAGGGCCTGTGCGGCAAGCCCGTCCGCTGGGCGGTGAACACCCATCACCACTTTGACCACACCGCCAACAACTGTTATTTTGACTTGGTGTATATGGCGGAGGAGTCCGTGGATCTGGCGGCGATTCCCTACCCCAGCTTTGAGGGTATCACCTTCCCCAGAGACTACGCCGTTCAGGTGGTGGACGACGGCTATATCATCCCCCTGAAGGGGCGGGAGCTGGAGGTGTTCAAAATCGGCGACCACACCGACGGCGGCATCGCCATCCTCGACCGCAAGGCGCGGCTGCTGTTCGCCGGGGACGAGATCATGCCCGGCGGCAAGCCCATCAGCAACACGGTGGAGAAGCTGCTGCGGGATACGGAAAAGCTGATGAAGCACCGGGACGAGTTTGACCTGGTTTGCAGCGGCCCTGACACCATGGACCCGGAGGTGGTGGACATCACCTATGAAGCCTGTCAGCGCATCCTGGCCGGGGAGCGGACGCCGGAGGCCAAGAACAGGCGCCGGGGCATGCCCCACAGAAAGCCTGAGCCTGAGGGCGGCCCCAAAATCTACGACTGCCAGCACCCCCATCCGGAGGACGTACACAACGGCAAGCCCCGGATGAGCATGGAGGATCAGGAGGTCTTCTCCTACCGTGGACGGGAATTCACCTTCCAGGAGAGCAAGGTATTTGACAAGCCGGAAGCGGCGAAGCAATAAGGGGCACCGTGATGGAAGTAAACAAGCCATTGGAATGTGACGTTCTGGTGGCCGGTGGCGGCTCAGCGGGGATGATGGCCGCCATCGCGGCTGCCGACGCCGGGGCACGCACCATCATCGCGGAAAAGGCCAACACCCGCCGCAGCGGCAACGGCGCCACGGGGAACGACCATTTTCAGTGCTACATCCCTGAGGTACACGGCAGCGAGGGCGCCTGGCTGAAGCTGCTGGCCCTCTCCCAGGAGGCCCGGGGCGGCCGGGATAAGGACATCAGCGCCGGATTCATGCGGGAGAGCATGGGCGTGGTGCTGGACTGGGAGCAGTGGGGCATCCCCATGCGTCCCCACGGGGGCTGGGAGTTCACCGGCCACTGCAAGCCGGGGCAGCAGGGCATCCACCTGAAATATGAGGGCGTCAACCAGAAACCCACGCTGACCAAAACTGCCCTGAAGCGGGGCGTCAAAATCCTGAACCGCCACCCGCTGTCAGAGCTGATCTGCGATGAAACCGGGGCCGTCTGCGGCGCCATCCTGGTGGACTTGACAGAGGACACCCCGAAGCTCCAGGTGGTGCGGGCAAAGGCGGTGGTGATTGCCACCGCCGGCGTCTCCCGCATCAGCGGCGAAACGACGATGGGCTGGATGTTCAACGCCGCCGGGTGCCCGGCCAGCACCGCCACCGGGCGGATCGCCGCCTATAAGGCGGGGGCCAGGCTGGTGAATGTGGACAACATTCTCAGCGGCGGGGCCGACTTCAAATTCTTCCACCGGGGCGGCAAGGCCACCTGGGTGGGGGTGTACTCCGACCTGGAGGGAAAGCCGTTAGGCTCCGTCGTCCAAAAGCCCGACTGGAGATACGGCGATTATACCGCCGACCTGTGGCAGGGGATGTTTGCCGCCCAGTATGAGGCGGGAAACCCGGTGTTTATGAACTGTTCCCAGGGGACGGAGGAGGACCTCGCCTACATGAAGTGGGCGCTGGTGCACGAGGGCAACAGCGCCACCTTACAGCATCTGAAGGACGAGGGCTTCGACTTCCGCACCCACATGGTGGAGTACGGCTACTCCCCCGGCGGCGGCCCCAGCCCCTTCGGCAACGGTATCGACATCGAAGGCAGCGGCGCGACCACGGTGCCCGGCCTGTTTGCGGCCGGACAGGTGACGGGCAACGGCATCGGCGGCGTAGGGGCGGCGGCCACTCAGGGCCGCATCAGCGGACGGAGCGCCGCGGCCTATGCGCAGCAGACCGAGATCAAACCTGCTGAGGAGCGGCCTGTCGTGGCCGAGACGCTGGAGCGCTATACCCGTCTGCTGGCCAACGAGGTCAGCACCGCGACCCCCACCTGGCAGGAGGCCAACATCGCCATCATGCAGACCAACTGGAGCTACATGGGGGGTAAGGTGCGCAGCGAGCGTATGCTGCAAGTGGGCCTGTCCCACCTGCGGCGCATCATGGGGAAGCTGGAGCAGCTCCACTGTGAGAACTCCCACGACTTCATGCACTGCCTGGAGGTGCAGGACATTGCGGCACAGTCGGAGATCTGCTATCTGGCCGCCCTGTCCCGGAAGGAGAGCCGGGGGATGGTGAAAAGCGCGGACTACCCCTGGACCGACCCGGCCATGGACGGGAAGCTGCTGACCATTCAGCTGCAAGACGGACAGAGCGTGACGGGCGCCCGCCCCAGGCGGATGTAGCGCCGAAGGAGGGAAGCATATGCCGCCAATCATTCACAAGGAAAACTGTGTGGGCTGCATGAACTGCGCCCAGATTTGCCCTATGGACTGCTTCGGCGTCCAAAAAAAGGGCAGCCGGGTGCCGGAGATCCGGTTCCCGGACGAGTGCTGGCACTGCAACGCCTGTGTGCTGGAGTGTCCGGCAAAAGCCATCACGCTGCGGGTCCCCCTGCCGTCGATGATGGTGTTTATGGAAGTGCCCAAGTAAACAACGAGAGGAACCATTATGTACCAAGTATATCAGACGAAGCAGCTCAGAGACGGGCTGGTTCAGATTTCGGAAAAATATGCGGAAAAGGCCCCTGCGGTCTACATGTATCTGGTCATCGGTCAGGAGCGGGCCGCCCTGATTGACAGCGGCTTCGGCATGGTGGACACCCTGCGTCCCCTGGTGGAACAGCTGACCGAGAAGCCCATCCTCTGCATCGTCGCCCACGGTCACCCGGACCATGTGGGCGGGGCGGCGCAGTTTGACGAAGTCTACCTGAACGAAGGGGATGCACCGCTGCTGGCTGACAGCCTTTCCGTGGAACGGCGTGTGAAGGATGTGTTTGGCAGAGGGGACGTGTCAGACGAAGTCAGAGCCTACAGCGAGACGCATATGGTCGGCACCCAAGGCCTGCGTTATAAGCCGATGGTGCCAGGGGATGTGTTTGACCTGGGTGGCGTCACGCTGGAGGTGTTTGCCATGCCCGGCCACACGCTGGGCTCCGTGGCCCTGCTGAACCGGAAGGACAACTATGCATTGGTCAGCGACGGGTTCAGTCGCCGCACCGCGCCGGAGGCGCGGGTAGATCTGGCGGATTACGCCGCCGGGCTGGAGCAGTTCCAGGCCGCCATCCGGGAGGACACCCTGCTCTACTGGGGGCATGGCGTTGACCCGGTGGACCACGCCTATCTCCGGGATATGTGTACCGCCTGCAAGGAGGTGGTGGCCGGGGACACCGCCGGAGACGTGGAAAGCGTCAACCGTCGGCCGACCCCCGTCCCAATGCCCAAGCGGTGGGAACACCGGTGCGGCTCCGTGACGCTGGCCTACTTCCCGCGAAGGCAGGAAGGGGGCGCAGCGCAATGAAGGTTGTGTTTCGGGCGGACGATGTGGGCTATACGGTGGCCAGCAACGCGGGGGCCTTCCGCTCCATTGACGAGGGCGTTGTGTCCATGGTGGAGCTGATGCTGGACTGCCCCGGCTCTGAGGACGCCATGCTGGAGCTGAAAAAGCGCCCCTGGATCTCCGTGAACTGGCACACACACTGGTGGGGCGTCCCGGTGGCGGGGGCGGAGAACGTGCCCTCCCTGGTGGATGAGTCCGGGCATTTCCGGGCGGATATGGGTCACGCCCACCAGAGGCCGGTAAATGATTTGGACTATGACGACATGGTGCGGGAATGCCGGGCGGAAATTGAACGGTGCATCCGCACCCTGGGCAGAGCGCCTGACGCAGCATCGGTGGACGGCAGCGTGATTGGCCGGGCCAAGCGGCAGGTCTGCGACGAATATGGCATCGTCTACGGCTACTTCCGTTACTATCACATCGGTCCGGAGGCGGCGGGACATAAGACGGGCATCTCCAACACAAAGGACTGGAACCCCACCTATGAGCCGCTGCACATCTTTGAGTACGAGAACTTCGGACGGCCTGGCCTGCTGCTGAAGGATTACCTCCGGTACGACCCGCTGGAGATGATTGAAACCATGCCGCTGGACACGGACAATATTTGGGTCCGCTCCGAGCATCCGGGCTATGTGGATGAGCGGATTTGGATGGATACGGCGGATATTTGCAGCATCACCCGATGCAAGGACGTGGAGGCGCTGTGTTCCGATGAACTGAAGGCATGGGTGCGGGACAACCGCGTGGAAATCATCAACCTGCGGGATGCCCTCTACGGGACGCAGGAATATCAAAACCATCTGCGGGTCACCGGCAGCAGCCTGGCAGTGAAAGGCGGGGCAGGACAATGAAACTGATTTTTCAAGCGCGGGATGGGGGCCTGACCCCCGCCTGCAACGGCGGCGTCCTGAAAAGCATCGACGATGGGGCGGTTTCCACGGTCAGCGCGCTGCTGGACTATCCCGGCACGGAGGACCTGCTGCTCCGCCTGCGGGATTACCCCTGGATCACCCTGGTCTGGCAGGCGGATTTCACCGGCTTCCCGGTGGCGCAGAAGGGGCTGGCGGAGGACTCCAGGCGGTTCCGCCGGGACCTGACGGACCCTGCCCTGAAAGAGCAGCTGACGCTGGAGGCCCGCGCACAGGTGGAGCGCTGTATCCGTCTGTACGGCCGCGCCCCCTTTGCCGCGGAGCTGCCCAGGTCGATGGCCCTGTATGAGGTGCTGTCGGCGGTCTGCGATGATTACGGTATTTTCTATCACCTGAGCGACTGCTGCCAACTGACGGAGGACGGCGGGCTGGAGCTGGTCTCCTGCGGCACGGCGGGGCTGGCGCGCTACCACAATCCGAATCAGCCGGGGCTGACATTTGCGGACTACGACCACTATGACCCCATAGCGGAGCTGGCCCACCTGCCCGTCCGGGAGAATGGTACCTGGATTTTCCCCCTGTACCCCTGCTACCTGGACGACTGGATTTTGCAGGAAACCCTGCATGATGAACAGAGCCTGCGCACCGTCCAGCGGATGCAGGACGTGGTGGTGCTCTGCTCCCCGGAGCTGCGGCAGTGGATTCAGGCAAACAATGTGACGCCGGTCAGTCTGAGCGACGCCGTGTTGGGCAGGCAGGACTATCAGAATCACTGCAAGGCCACGGTATAACCTCAGAACGGCGGCGCAGGAGCGGGCAAAGGAGGCAGTATGAACCAGCTATTTTCTTCTTCCAACTCCATGGATATGGAGCGGCACTATCTCTGGGCGCAATACCCCGGGCTCCGGAGGGAAAACAATCCGCAGTACGGCACGGTATCCCCTGAGGACATCCGGTTTCGGCTGCTGACCTATGACGAGCTTTGCTATCTGCTCTCCAGCAGCGGGCGATACCTGATCCTGTTCGGCGGCAGCTGGTGCCCCCGGACGCAGCAGGCGGTCCCCCTGATTCAGTCCTGCGCGGAGCACTATGGCGTGGAGGCGGTCTATCTGTTTGACTTCCGGATGGACGGTGTGAGCCGGGACAGCGACATTCAGGCCGACCTGACGGAGCAGCCCTCCTATACCGGGCCGGGGCAGGCTGAGAAAAAGCGGCCCGGCGCGGAATGGAACCACCTCTATGGGGAGCTTGCCGCCCGATTCCTGACCAACCTGGCCGACTGGGTCAGCGGCAGCGGACACATCACCTGGCTGGACCGGATGGAGGAGCTGCGCACCGCCCCCAGGGTGGAAACGCCCTTCCTGTTCCTCTACGACCGGGCAAACACCACAGACCACAGCGGACGCCACCGCACCGGCGGGCGCTGTCCCATCGTCTACGGCATGGAGGTATGCGTAGATGGGGACTGTGGGGAAACGGTGCGCCGGCTGGAGGACGGCATTTTCTCCCATCTGGAGGAGCCGGGGACGGCGCCCGGCGTGTACACCCACGAAGATTATCTGCGGGAGGCGTACCGCATCAATAGCCGTGGGCACAGCATGAAAACCCAGGACGCCTTCACGCCGGAGGAGCCGATTCAGATTCAGATGATGCCCTTCCATATGCTGGACTGGCTGCTGGACCAGGAGGGCACCTTCCTGATTTTGATCGGCGGGGCCTGGTGCTCCAACACCCAGGCGGCCATCTCCGTTATCAATGACTACGCAGTGGCAAACAATGTTCGGGTCTATATGTTCGACTTCCGCCTGGACGGGAAGTACCCCTTCGACTTCTGGGAGTACCCCAGAGCGCGGGAGCTGAAAATCACTGGGGCACACAGCCCCTTCCGCCGCCTCTACATCGACATGGCGGAGAGGAAGCTGGTCAACCTGACCACGGTTCAGACCTTCGGCGGATGGGACCCCTGCACCGTCCAATATACGGACGGGGCCGGAACGGTACACATCGCCGGCCGAGCGCAGGCGCCCCATCTGCTGGCCTATCAGAAGGGGGCGCTGAACCCCAGAGGAAAGCCTGCGCCGGTGCTGGCCTACTGCGAGCGGATGTATGAGCTGATCAACTGTCAGGACACCTTTATTTACTGTGACCCCAACTATAAGGATTATAAGGCAGGGGTGTATAAGGTAATTTATACCTATTGTCAGCGCACCGGGGGACAGGCCAGGGAAATCACGTCGGATAAAACCCGGTCTGTGGTACCCGGCGAACCGGTGAAGCACCCGGAACCGGCAGAGTATCACAGAGCACACAACTGGGCGGCGGAGCTGCCCTGCGGCTGTGACGACGCCTGCTGCTGACGGCAGAACCCAACTGCCGCCAATCACGGAAAAGGAAAATGCCCCGGAAAGGATGGTTTTATGTTTCAGGTATATGAAAGCGAAGAACTGCTGCACGGCGTGTACCGCATCACGGAGCGGCCTGCCGAGAACGCCCCCGGCGTCAATATGTACGTCGTGGTGGGCCAGGAGCGGGCGCTGCTGTTTGACACCGGCTTCGGCGTGACGGACACCCTGCCCGCCTTTGTGGCGGGCCTCACGGACAAACCCATCGTTTGCGTGGTGGGCCACGGCCACCCCGACCATGCCGGGGCCGCCGCCCTGTTTGACGAGGTCTACATGAACCACCGGGACGAGGGCCTGCTGCCGGTGGCCCTGTCCTATGAGCGGCGGATGGACGATGTCTTTGGCCGGCTGGAGCATCCCGACCCGGAGCTGAAAGCCTACTGCGAGACGCATATTGTTCTGACCGACCGGTTACACTACAAAGACATCGACCAGGGCGACACCGTTGACCTGGGGGGCCAGGTGCTGGAGGTCTACGCCATCCCCGGCCACACCAACGGCTCCATCGCCCTGCTGAACCGGGCGGGCAACTACGCCCTGGTCAGCGATGCCTTCAGCACCCGCACCGCGCTGGTGACCCTCCCGCCGGAGAAGCGGGTGGGCCTCACCGCCTATCGGGACGGTCTGGCCCGTTTTCTGGACGCCATCGGGGAGGACACCCTGCTCTATTGGGGCCACGGCAACGACCCGGTGAATCACGACATCCCCAGGGATATGCTCCGGGCCTGCACGGAGGTGCTGGACGGCCAGACGGAGCAGGACGTGGCCAGTGTCAGCCACTTCGCCAAACGGAAGGCCGCCGCCACAAAGCGGATGATGGAGCATAAATGCGGCAGCGTCCTGCTGGTGTATGACGCCAACACCTTATAAAAACCAGAGAGGGGAGATTCCATGGAACGGATCGACCAAAACAAAACGCTGTGGCACGTCGGCGTTGCCGACCCATCCCTGCGGGTGTTCCGGCAGGTCTCTTATACGGAGCGGGGGCTGCTGTACGGCTCCTACCTGCTGGACACGGGGGAGGGGTACCTGCTGGTGGGGGCCGTCCCCGCCCGGCACCGGAACCGGTGGCTGGAAAATGTGCAAGCCGTCACCCCGCTGGAAAACCTCCGGTGGGCGGTGCTGTTCGGCGGGACGGACGACCTGGCCGGGGCAGGGCTGCTGCTGGAGCAATGCCCTGACCTGACGCTCATCGCCGGAACAAACACCCTGTTCCGGCTGCGGGAGGGACTGCCCGCCGGGTTCCGGAGCATTGAAATTCGCACCGGCCGCACCCTTCGCCTGGGGAACAGAGAGCTGATGTTTCAAATTGTGCCGGAGCAGTTCGCCACAGCCTCCCTCTACGTTGTGGACAGGGCCGGCAAAACCCTGTTCACGGCGGACGCCTTCGGCTCGGACTACGCCGGGGAGCAGGTGCTGCTCAGCGAACTCCCCGACCGGGCGGAGTATTTCCGGGGGGCGGAGCGGTACTACGCCGACCTGATGGGGCGCAAGCGGAGGGACAGTCTGGCCCAGGCTGTTGCCCTCCTCCAGACCCATGACATTCAGCGCATCTGCCCCGCTTTGGGGCCGGTGGCGGACTGCGATTTGGAGCAGCTGACCGCCCTCTATACGGCGGCGCCGCCGGAGGTTCCCCATCCCAACGTGGCCATCGTCCACGCCGGAAGCGAGCTGCTGTCCGGTCTGGCAACTCAGGTGCGGCAGGGATTGGAGGAAGCCGGCATTGGCGCAGTGACCTGTTATGACCTGAGCGCCGTGAACCGGGAGGAGGTGCTGGCCGCCCTGCCTGCGGCGGACGCCATCCTGTTCGGCGTGGACGGCGCGTGGGGCAACGCGGACAAAGCCCTCTGGGACGTGGCAACCTCCCTCCTGAAGGATGACTGCAAGGGCAAGCTGACCTCCGTATTTTATCCGGCGGCAGCCGGGGAACTGGTGGAGGACTTCCGCCAGCGGCTGGCCTCCCTGGGCTTTGCCCTGACCCTGCAGGACTTCTTCGTCCAGGGGGTGCCCACGGAACAGGACAGGAAGCACGCCCTGGACTACGGCTTCGGCGTGGGGTGCAGCGTGCTGCGGGTGCCCAACCCCCGGAAGCCGACGCTGGTGAAGTGCCTGGTCTGCGGCGAAATCTTTGACGCCTCTCTGGGGGCCTGCCCGGTGTGCGGCGTGGGGCTGGACCAGTGCGTCCCCGTGGAGGAGGACGAGGCCCTGTTCCACCGGGACACGGACAGCCGTTATGTCATCGTGGGCGGCGGCGTGGCCGCTGTCTCCGCGGCGGAAGCCATCCGCCGTCGGGACGGGACGGGCACCATCCTGATGCTCTCCGCGGAGCCGAGTCTGCCCATCAACCGCCCCATGCTGACCAAGGACATCCAGACCGCAGCGGAAGCGCCGGAGGAGCTGGCAATCCACCCGGCGGAGTGGTACCGGGAGCGGGCCATCGACCTGCGCCTGGGCTGCACCGTCACCGCCATGGACACGGCGGAAAAGACTGTCACCACCGCCGACGGGACGCATATTTCTTACGACAAGCTGGTGATTGCCACCGGCGCGGAGTGCTTCATCCCGCCCTTTGAGGGCTGGCAGAAGCCGGGGGTGCTGACCATCCGGCACCTGTCGGACAGCGCGGCGTTGGCCGGACTGATGCAAAACGCAAAGCAGGCAGTCGTTATCGGCGGCGGCGTACTGGGGCTGGAGGCGGCCAGCGAGCTGCTCCGCTCCGGGCTAAAGGTGACGGTGCTGGAGGCGACCCCCCAGATCATTGGCCGTCAGGCGGACGCCAAATCCGCCGCCCTCCTGCGGGAGCAGATGGCAGCTATGGGGGTGGACTGCTATGAGGGCGTGTCCATCGCCGCCATAGAGGGAGAAGAACAGGCCACCGGCGTGCGGCTGGGGGACGGTCGGGTGTTCCCGGCGGACTTTGTCATTGTCTCCTGCGGCAACCGGGGCAACGTCCAGGCGGCCAAGGCGGCAGGCATCGCCGTGGAGCGCTCTATTGTAGTGAACCAGCGGATGGAGACCAGCGCAGCGGACGTGTACGCCTGCGGTGACTGCGCCCAGTTCGACGGCTTGAACTATCAGCTGTGGGCAGAGGCCTCCGGCCAGGGCACCATAGCCGGTGCCAACGCCGCTGGGGAAAAGCTGACCTACGCCAATCAGCTCCTGGGGCTGAACCTGGAGGGGTTCGGCACAACCCTCTTCGCCATCGGCGACCCGGGCAAGCAGCCGGACGTCCCCTATCAGACGGTGGAGGTGTCCGACAGCGTCCGGAACCGGCATGAGACCTACTGGTTCTTCGGCGGCGCACTGGAGGGGGCCGTGGTCATCGGCGCACCGGAGAAGGTGCCGGAGCTGACCCAGGCCGTGACTACCCACGCCCGCTACAGTGAGCTGTTTTGAAAGCCTGCAAATAAAAAGTCAAGCCCAAAATGAGCTTGACCGAGAAAATATTTGAGGTAAGGCCAGAAGACAAAAAGAGCAACACAAAAAAGCCACCGCAGAACGCTGGCTTATGTTGGAAGATGTATGCGGGTAGCACCGCCGGGCCGACCAGTCAAGGATAAACGGCTGCGCCGCGCCTGCGGCGTCCTTGACAGGCCATCCCGCCTGTGCTAGTGAAGTGGCCAAGGGGCGGCACAGCCGCCCCTGTGTCAAGCCTTTGACACAGTTTCAGCAGTAGTTTCCTGAGAAGGCTCGGCTTCTTTCGGCTCAAGCGTTTTGAGGTAATCGTTCACCTGGGCGTAGTAGCGGCGCAGAAATTTGTTTGCCCCGGCAGTCATGTAAACGTAGTACGGCTTACCATCGGCCCGTTTACGGTCAAGAAATTGGAAAATTGGCTCGTCCGCAGGAGCCTTCTGGATATAGATCTCCATGATGTTAAACAGCGTCTTGCGAAGATAGGGAGAACCCCGTTTTGTGGTCTTGTTGCTCTTTGAGACCTTGGTTCCAGAATCATTGGGAGCAGGGTCTACTCCAGCAAAAGCCACAAGGGATTTCTTGCTTGCAAAGCGTCGAACGTCACCGATTTCGGCCATAAGCTGCGGACCAGTCGAGTCCCCACAGCCGTACATTGCCATGACAAATGGGTATTCCGGCAGCATAGAGGCCAGGCGCTTCATCTCAGCACGGTACGTCTCTACAGAACGGGAAATGCTAGTGAGCTGGTCTGCTGCCCCCTGGACAAGGAGCTTCGTGACCTCGGACTTGGAGACCAGAACGACAACGGATTTGGCAAGTGTGTAAACCTCCTCAGCCTTATCCTGCTTGAACTTGTAGTCATGTCGTTTACACCATTTGCGGTATCGCTCGGTAAAGGCGTTCTTGCTGACACCCCGCACACAGTCTGCGTGCCAGAAATCGTGCGTGAAGTCTACCCACTTTTGCGTACCGTCCTTCCGCACAGGGCTGGTGAAGCACTTGCGGATGCCGGGAAAGGACTGCTCCTGCAATGCGATGAGGTTGTTGGCCGTGGTCGTCTTTTGCTTGACTGCCAAGTGGAACTGGCGGTTCAGCGTTTTCAGATCATAACGAACGGTATCCATGGGAGTATAATCCCGCAGATCAGCCCAGTTGTCAAGACCGTATCTGGCAATCTTGGCGGCATCGGCCTTATCCGTTTTGACCTTGCGCAGTGAGTTGCCGCCGTATTCCTTGATCAGCAGCGGATTCACCGCACTGACAAACAAACCGGCGTCATGGAGAACATTGGCTATGGGTTCGTAGTAACGGCCCGTGTGTTCCATCACCACACGAGTTTCCCCATCCAGATTCTTGAGTGTTTGAGCCAAATGGAGCAAGCTCTTCGCATCGTGCCTGACTTCGAAGGGCAGCATCACAACCTCCCCAAAGGGCCGGAGGACGGCGACCATGCTCTTCCTGCTGGAAACATCAATACCTGCTGCGTTCATGTTGTGCATCTCCTGCCTGATAAAATTTGCAATGGACAGAGCCATCTTTACCCATTGCCGATCCTATCTGTTTGGTGACGCGAACGCTGTGGAACTACCACTTGGCCCTACCTGCACAAATCGAATGCTGCGAATAGGAGATGGCTGACTGACTTCCTAACGGGCGTAAAAGCCCTTGGAGTGATAAGTCAGACCATTACTCTCCTATTCTAACAGCTTAGGCAACGAGATGTCCCATGCCTATGGCTGGCTGCCATAACCAAGGGGCAAATATTATAGTAACAGGAGTGAAAGAAAATGAGCCAATCTGTGACCCCGCCCCGCACCATGGAGCTGCCCCGTCCCCAGACGGTGGCCTGCCCCTATGAGGCGGCCTACACCGCCGACATGGTGGTGGTGGGCTGCGGCTTCGCCGGGCTGAATGCTGCGGTGTCCGCCAAAGAGCAGGGGCAAAGCGTCCTGGTCATCGACAAAGGGCGGCCCGGCTACTCCGGCCTGTCCCCTTGGCCCAGCAGCTTCCGCTGGTTTGACCCGGAGCGGGGAGACGATGCGGAGTCCTTCCGACAGGCCATGATGGTGGGAGGCGACTACCTCAGCAACCTGAGCTGGTACGAGTGCTGGATTCAGGAGTCCAAAGGTATCTATCAGCGTCTGTCCGACTGGGGCATCCTGGCCCAGTACCCCAAGGCCTCCGAGGCGGGGGAGTTCTACAAGCAGGAGGACTTCGTGGGCTACCGGGAGACCTTTGACCGGTTTGACCGCCATAAGAAGTGGATGGAGGTGTTGAGCCGCTACGAGATCCCAGTGCTGGAGCACACCATGGTGACAGACACCCTGACGGAGGACGGCAGGGTCAGCGGCGTCATGGGTTTCCACGTCCCCAGCGGACAGGTCATCGCCGTCAGCGCGAAGGCGGTAGTGCTGGCCACCGGCGGCGGCAGCTACAAGCCCACCGGCTACCCCACCGGCGGCAACACCTTCGACGGGGAGTACATGGCCTATGAGCTGGGCCTCCCCATTGCGGGCAAGGAGTTTGAAGACTTCCATGGCACCTCCGGCACCGCCCCCGGCAACGTGTTTCTGGACAACCACTGGCAGTACCTGGAGAACATCTGGCTCTGCGGCGGCGACGTGGTGCCGGGCAACATCGGCAGCTACGCCGGCACCAAGGGCAACGTCATGGTGTTGGGCCGGGTGCGCAAGGCGGTGAACGGCGTCCCCAAGATCGACGGTTCGGAGACCCAGGACGTGGCCACCGCCGCCTTCACCCGGCGGGGCGGCTCCCAGACCTACGGCAGCGACCCGGCGGAGCAGCGCTCCGGCAAGATGAGCAGCCCTGTGGCGGAAAGCAGTCTGGCCGGTGCGGCCACCGGGATGTGCTGCCACCTGACCTCCGGCGTCTTTTGTGGACTGCGGGAGCGGGATTGCGCCACCGGCATCCCCGGCCTCTATGTGGCGGGGGACGGCATCCACGCAACCTCCCCCTCCGGCGCGGCCTATCCCTGCGGGGTGGGCTTCACCTCCTGCTTCTGCTCCATCGACGGCGACCATGCGGGCAAGGCGGCCGCCGCCTACGCCGCAGGGCTCCCGACCCAAACCCTCTCCCCGGAGACGGTGGCGGCCAAAACGGAGGAGATCACCGCTCCCCTGCGGATGGAGAAGGGCTTCGACGCCAACTGGGCGCGGGATGTGCTGCATTCCATCATGGCCCCCTACTGGGTCAGCGTGGCAAAAAGCGAGGCCACATTACAGGCGGCACTAGTACAGGTGCTGTACATGAAGGAGCACGTCGTTCCCCGGCTGTCGGCCTGCACCAGCCACGACCTGCGGCTGTGCATTGAGGTGAAACATAAGGTGCAGAGCGCCGAGCTGAAGCTCCGCGCCAGCCTGGCCCGGCAGGAGAGCCGGGGCAATACCTATCGGACGGACTACCCCTACCGGGACGACGCCAACTTCCTGTGCTTCCTGACCCAGAAGAAAGACGCGGACGGCACAGCCACGCTGGAGAAGGTGCCGGTGCCGGAGGAGTGGGCCGGCGATTTGCAGCAGCCCTATGAGAAGCGGTATGTGTACTACTTCCCCGGCGAGCCGGAGGCGAAGGGCTTTGAACCGCCCGCGTCCCGCTGGGGCGGCAAAGGCGGAAAAGGAGGGAGAGCATGAGCGTCATCAGAGTGGATTTGAACAAGTGCATTGGCTGTGAAAACTGTGTGAACATCTGTCCCCTGGACGTGTTCTACTTCGACCCGGTAGCCCACAAGTCGGTGCTGGCCTACCCGGAGAACTGCCAGAGCTGCGGCCAGTGCTACCTGAACTGCCAGGGCCGTGCCCTGGGCATCAGCAACGATATGTACGCCTACGCCATCACCGCCTTCCGGGGGGCAGGCACCGCCGCCATGAACCGGGTGGTGGTGACGGAGCCGGGGGTGCTGACCGAGGTGACACGGGGGAGGCTGCCGTAAACGGAGGCGTGCTGCAGCGGCAGATTTGATTCCCTGGCGGTATGGTAAAATCTTGAAGGCAGTTCAGGCTGCCCTGATGTTTCACCGGCACCCTTCCGGGGCACACATATTGCAGCAAACATATTGCAAGCAGGCAAGCAATGCTTTTGTGCTACAAAAGCTCCGCTCTGCTGGCTTGTTGGGGGAATCCCCAAGCCCCTTCCTGAACATCCCCGGAGGGATGGACTGCGCATTCCTGCGGAACGCTTTGATGCAGGCATTATCAAACTACTTTTTGATTTGCGATGCTGCGCAAGGAATCTTGCACATGATTATCCACAGTGCGCTCTACGAAACAAAAAATACCCGGCAGGCTGTCACAATTTCTGCGACAGCTTGCCGGGTAAAAATGTCTATTACGTTTCGACGAAATGAACGGCACCAACAACTCCAAACAATTTCATATCTGCGACTGTGTCATCAGGTGCTTTCCTTGTCACCGCCTTCGATGCGCTGCTGCCATTGAGCGCGACAAGAAACGGGCTAAAGAATTAATCATCCGCAAGACTTGCACCTCGGAATATGATCCGAGGTTCTTTCCTTTGCCAATCAACCACCTGCTTTCTTCTTCCAGACGATCTCATAGCCCAAGGCATCGGCCAGCTCCACCGCCTCCAGGTAGCGGAGGGAACCCCGACTCAGCTTGCCAGAGAAGTTGGATACGCTGCTGCTCCATCCATACTCATCCGCTAGCTTCTCCACGACCTCCTGCATGGTAAAGCCGGAGCGGATGATATTGGCCTTGATCTCGTTTTTAAACTTCCTGTTTTCCATCGACATCCTCCTTCCAAAACGAAAAGGAACCCCATTTGAGGCTCCAAACGGTTGATTACTGTCATAAAAGATGGCGGCTTATGTGTTAAACCATAAGCCGCCACTCTGATCGCATTTTCTGATTATTCTACTGTGGCCTGTCCACTTGCGGCATCCTGTGTCTGATGATTTGCCTTTTTGCGGTGGTAATATTCACGAGCCTGCTGCCGCTGCCGCTGCCGCCTTGCCTTTTCTTCTGCCTCCAGTTCCTCTGTCGTCAGTACCGGGGCAGGAATTTCGACCTTCCCAATATAGTTCAGGTAAATCTCTACCTCCTGCACTCGTTCTCCGTCAATCCGCTCCGGCTTGTGGACAAGCACCTTATCCACAAACTCATAGATCATAGGGGTCGTCAGTTCCGTGAAGTCCGTGTATTTCTTTGCCAACTCTAAAAACTTGTCTGCTCTGGTGGTGTCCTCGTTGTAGGCATTCAGCTCCTTCTGTTCAGTGGCAATGGTCTCCTCTAAGTCCGCCTGCTCCTGTTCGTACTCCGCAGAAAGCGTCTCATACCGTTTCTCCGGCAGTTTGCCGAGGGCATAGGATTCGTACAGCTTCTTGAGCAGCGTATCCAGTTCCTTGCATCGCTTCTCATCCCTGCGCAGCTTGCGCTTCAACGTTTTCGCCGCTTCCTCCTGCTGAACCTCAGATGCTTCCCGCACCTTTTGGATGAAAGCGGCCTCATCAGTCAGGGCAAACTGACTGACATAGCGGATGACATCCAGAATCAGGCTGCGAACCGCCTTCGTGCTGATGTGGTGCGAGCAGCAGTGATGCTCTGTACGATGTCGCTCACAATTGTAGGTTCCGCATTCGTAGGAATCAACCAGGTATTTCTTCCCCTTTGGCGTCGTATTCCAGTGGCGATGGTTGTACATCCGATGGCCGCAGTCTGCGCAAAACAGCAATCCGGTCAGGGGATTCGCTTCCCCAACGGTATCCGTCCGATGAATCACCTTTGTTGCACGCTGGGCCAGCGCCCAGGTCTCCGGGTCAACAATGGCCTCGTGGGTGTTCTCGAAGATGAGCCAGTCCTCCTCCGGGTTCTTAGTCCGCTTGTCCTTGTAGGATTTGTGCCCCGTCCGGAAGTTGACGGTGTCTCCCTTATACTCCGGCTTCGCAATGATAGCGCCAATCGTTGTGACATACCAGTCATAGCGATGCCCTTCACCACCATGGGTGTTGACCGTTCTTCCGTTACGGTGGGCCAGATAGTAGGCAGGCGTCTCTATCCTGTCATCCCGCAGTATCCGGGCAATTTCCGCATACCCCTTGCCCGAAATCGCAAGCTGATAGATGCGGCGCACCACGGCGGCGGCTTCCTCATCGACGAGCCAGTGGTCCTTGTCCTCCGGGTCCTTTCTGTAGCCATAGATGGCAGCATTGGTGGTCGGTTTTCCTGCGCGTCCCTTCGTCTGGTAGGCCACTGAAATTTTCCGGGAACAGTCCCGGAGATACCATTCGCTCATGATATTGATGAACGGCGCAAACTCGCTGCTGTTCTGGTCGTCGCTGTCAATATTGTTGGCAATGGCAATAAAATGAACCCCATGCTCCCGAAACATTACCTCCGTGTAGAAGCCGGTTTCCAGATAATTCCTGCCGATTCTACTCATGTCCTTCGCCAGAATTGTTGCTACCTTCCCTGCCTCAATATCTGCGACAAGCCGTTTCCAGGCGGGACGGTCAAAATTACCGCCGCTGTAGCCGTCATCGGTATAATGGACGAGATTCGTGTAGCCGTGCTGTTCTGCGTAGCTGGTGAGATAACGTTTTTGGTTTACAATGGAGTTCGAGTCCCCGGCGAGTTCATCGTCCCGGGAGAGGCGCTCATAGAGCGCTGTGATTTTTTCCTCCGTCTGTCTGGTAGCCATTAGGCGCTCCTTTCAGACTGAAGGCTCGTTTGTGATAAATCCAGTATATCACAAGTTGCCTTCGATTCCAACACCTCATTTTGAATCATCCGCAAAATTTTCTCCGCCATCGGTTCGTCTCCATTCTCTGCCAGGAGCACCGTCACCTTGTAGGTGGTCGACCCGATGTGCCGAGTCATGTGAAAGCTTTTGTTAATGCGATCAGTCCTCCTTCCCGTCGTGCAACTCCCTGCGCTGCACCCGAACAAACATAACTCCTTCATCTGCTTTGTAGCCTCCTTTCTTGATATGTATGTTCTATGGTTATGTTCGGAATGGGGAAGGTCTCCTCCATATAAATTTCGGTAGCCGCTACCGAAATTGCTTTCACTGGTTTTGCCAGTGGTGGTGGACAATTTGTCCACCACCACATATTTCTGAATTTTTGCTAAGTGAATATCCAGTCCACCTACCCCGCCTTTGCCGGTTTTCCGCTCAGACTCTGGCAGGCAAGCCCTGTTCGGCCACTGTGCCGTTTGGTTTTCTCCTTGGCGGGCTCTCGTCGCCGCAAAAAGTCTTGTGCCTTTTGGGACGCCCTATTGTCATGGCCTGCTTCTCCGGAGAAAATATCTGTCGGACGATCATTCAGTTGTAAATTAAGCACATTAATTTAGCTTTTGCGATTATACTACACATTTCCGTTTAAGTTGAGCCTTCTCTAGAAAATATTTAAGCAAATTCATTTAATTCCTCTTGATTTTTATAAACAATTGCGCTATACTGAGATTATCGTAGAAGAAAGGGCGAAACAGCAATGGCGATTGGGGAACGGATACACTTTTTCCGCAAGAAGCAGGGATTGAAGCTGAAACAGTTGGGGCAGGCAGCTGGGTTCCCCGAAAGCAACGCTGACGTGCGTATGGCACAGTACGAATCAGGCAGCAGAACGCCGAAAGCTGACATCACAAATCGGCTTGCACAAGTGCTGGACGTATCGCCCCAGGCATTGACCGTTCCGGACATCGACAGCTACACCGGCCTGATGCACACGCTTTTCACGCTAGAGGACACCTATGGTCTAAAGGTCACAGAAATAAATGGCCAGATTGTCCTCCTTGTAGATGTGCGGCAGGGGAAAGATGCCGCCGAACTGTACCGGATGCTCTGTGCATGGCAGGAGCAGGCTGCAAAGCTGGAGGCTGGGGAGATTACCAAAGAGGACTATGACCGCTGGAGGTATCATTACCCTGAATTGGATGTCACCCAATTACGAGCCAAAGTGCTGTCGCAGGGACTAAGCGAGTTGATGATGGATAACCTACACAATGATGAGTAAGCCTGTTAGCTTTAGCACAGAGATCAAGTAGCCGTGATTCACTCGATAAGGATAAGTTCTGAAAATCAGAACTTGCGGGACAGATGGGCTGTTCCGGTTTTGGGAACAACCCATACAATCAACAGGAACCACCGCAAGTTGTCAAAATGACAACTTGATCCTTACATGAAATCTGGTATACAGTGAGCCCACGTTTCAAGAGATACGAAACGCTGGCTCATTTTTTGCTATCGAAAATAAGCAGACCGCCTCGCACTGCACGAGGCTATCTGCTTATAGTGTTCTGCCCTTAGAGATTAGCGACAACATAGGCAATTTTATCACCTGTTGCAGATGCCCTCTACATATGGCGGATGTTTCGATTCGCTGCCCTCAGCACTTTTGTTTTAATTGGTGCGATTCCCTGCCAAACAGCGCAACCAGAACGCAATACAGAGAATCGCTGACTGGTGAATCCGCTGTCGTTTTCAGCAGGAAATTTCACAGTGCAGCAAAGGCTCCTCAAAACCGACATTTGCAGGGCTTGTTTGGGTGGAAATCTGGTAAGAGGTCAAATTGACCTCTTACCAGGGCAATGATTGAATATGAGCAGGAGCAATAGAACCAGGAAATTATGTAGGGTGGTAAATCCCCTTTGAGGTAACTTACCACCTTACGTTTGCTTCTTATTCAGTCAGAATAGACCAACTCTGCCAGAATGACCTCCTCAGCCCTGGCTTTGATACTGTTCATCCGCCGCACCCATTCCATCTGGTCAGTCCTTTTCAGGGCGGCGGTTACGCCCTCCTGTTCAGCCATGACCGGAATCATGATCTCCAGCCGCTGGCGGCAGACTTCGTCAATCTCCGCCAGGTGAGGGAACAGTTTCTCCGTCAGCACTAGGTCGTTGTACTGAATGGGGCGGTGCTCTTCCAGAAATGTCCGGCACATCCGGCCATATTTGCCGATGTGGTAGTCCGTGGCGTCAGAGAGTGCGATGTTGGGGATATAATAGTCCCCGCATTTTGTGTAAGTGATGTCCATAGGAAGCTCCCTTCGTGTCGAAATTGTTTGCAGCTACGATAATTCCGGGATTATCACCCCCAATCTTCATAACTGCTGTTCATTTCGTCACAAACGAGCCTCAGTCATGATGTATTTTCGGGACTGTTAAAAAGTACCCTTCATACAATACATCAAGAAAATATGCCAGCGGCATATTTTTAGCCGAAAACCGCAGCCAGCTATGCTGG